>JBAXFU010000003.1:0-94308 GCA_037139735.1 Phycisphaerae bacterium | reverse complement strand
CATGTCAAACCCAGGTAAGGTTCTTCGCGTTGCCTCGAATTAAGCAACATGCTCCACCGCTTGTGTGAGCCCCCGTCAATTCATTTGAGTTTTAGCCTTGCGACCGTACTCCCCAGGCGGCGCACTTATCGTTTTTACTACGACTGATACGGCGTCAAAACCGCACCAGTCTAGTGCGCATCGTTTACGGCGTGGACTACCAGGGTATCTAATCCTGTTTGCTCCCCACGCTTTCGTGCCTCAGCGTCAGGACAGGCCCAGTCGCTCGTCTTCACCATCGGCGTTCCAGTAGATATCTACGCATTTCACCGCTCCACCTACTGTTCCAGCGACCCTTACCTGCCTCGAGCCCGCCAGTATGCCCTGCTGTTCCTTAGTTGAGCTAAGGTATTTCACAAGACACTTGGCGAGCCGCCTACGCACCCTTTAAGCCCAGTGATTCCGACTAACGCTCGTGGCCTCTGTATTACCGCGACTGCTGGCACAGAGTTAGTCGCCACTTCCTCTGGGAGCGATCATTGTTTCTGCTCCCTGACAGTGGTTTACACGTCATAGACGCTTCATCCCACACGCGGCATTGCTCCGTCAGGCTTTCGCCCATTGCGGAAGATTCGTTACTGCAGCCTCCCGTAGGAGTCCGAACAGTGTCTCAGTTTCGATGTCGCGGGCCGTGCTCTCACACCCGCTACCCGTCTTCGCCTTGGTGGGCCATTACCCCGCCAACTAGCTGATAGGACGATCGCCGCTCCCAAGGCGGTAAACCTTTGCTCCGTAGAGATCATGGGGTATTATGGTGAGTTTCCCCACCCTATCCCCCACCTCGGGGTACGTTCGATCGCATTACTGACCCTTTCGCCACTTGCCCTTGCGGGCACGTTCGACTTGCATGTTTTAGCCATGCCGCCAGCGTTCAATCTGAGCCATGATCAAACTCTTCAGTTGATTTCCTTGAACCTCCTTGCGGAGGCTTTGATCTCAAGAGAAGAAGACCATGTGACCTGCGTCCAGTTCTTTCGAACCTTCTCGCAGGCGGTCTCCAGGAGCCCTTCGGGGGAAGGACTCCTGCCATCCATTGGCATGGATGGAAAATTTGGCTTCACTCGTTCACCTCGCATCGGTTGGGTTGAAGAACCGATGCAAGTCTTGCACGAGAGTGAAACCGGCCCCCCTGTGAAGAAGAGGCCCGACGTCACGTTTGGCCAGCTTGTACGGGCTGACGTGACATATTTGAGGATCGCGTTCGTGATGGGCTTGTCGAAGCCCTCGGTGTGCACCGACACACGAACGCCACACTCTCGTGCGGTATTCCCAACTGTTCACTTGTCAAAGAGCTGGCTGCTCACTCGCTGTGCGGCCCTTGAACGCGAGGCGTTCGTCGGGTGGTCCGCTGCGAAATCAGCAGGGCGAGATACTAAGCGTTCGCCTTCCCCCCCGTCAAGTTGCCGCAGACAAATCGTGAGGCGAATTGTTGTCAAAGAGCCGCCCGCCATCGACTTGCGCCGCCAGATTCCCCCGCGATCCCTTCCGCAGTCCTCCCACCTCCTCCCCGCTCCTCCTTCAAGCACCTTCCAGAACCCGATCAGGCCGCCCCGTCCCCGGCCACCGTCGCCACGCAGGCCCAGAGCTCCGTGCCCGGGCCCGCCGCCGCACGCACGCGGCGGCACGCCTCCCGCATCGTCGATCCCGTCGTCATCACGTCGTCCACCAGCAGCACCAGGCGCCCGCCATGGTCCGCGGCCAAGGCCGCACCACGCCGCCCCCGACGCGTCATCGCCATCACGCCCGCCACGTTGCGTCGTCGCGCCGCTTCCGACAACGTCGACTGCGCCGGCCGGTGCGCCCTGGTCAGCCATCGCTCGCGGCGCACTCCCAACTCGCGCGCCACGCCCTGCGCCACCACCGCCGCGTGATCGATCCCCCGCACGAATCGCCTCCATCGCGACGACGGCATCGGCACCACTACCACGTCGCTCCACCCGCCGCCCGCCAACTCCATCCGCTCGGCGATCGCTCGACCCAGCACCCGCCCAAGATCGCGCCCAAGCCCGCGAGCTCGACCGAACTTGATCTCCAGCACCACCGATCGAAGCAGCCCGTCGTGCTCGCCCAGTCGCACCACGCGATCCCACGCCATCTGCACCCCGCGGCACGACACGCAGCCGGCCTCCGCTGGCGCCGCGTCTCGCGGATCGAGCGTCTCCTCGCCGCCCGCCGTCCGGCCGCACCGGGCGCAGCAACTCGCCGCCGCCTCGCATCGCCACCCCGCCTCGCGAATCATGTCCGCCAATGCGGGCCGCTCGAGCCCGAGCCACGTTCGTTCGACATCCACGAGGTGATCCCGCCACGTCACGACGCGCGCAACGCCCGCCATCGACGGCCCTCCGCCTCCGGATCCCGACACCGACGTGGCCACGACGCCCCCTTCGGGCACGGGCGGCCACCGGAATGCGTCTTGGGGCGTGTCGTCGGGCATCGCTGGCGCACTCGATGATAGATGCCGCACACGGCACCCTCTGCCGCCGCGACGTTCATACGATTCAGCATCGGCGTCCGCCGCCCCGAGGGCGGACCAAGGAGTCCAAGCACATGAACGAAGCGGCCTCGCAGACCAAGTCCTCCCATCACGCCACGCACCCAAGCCGCGTCCCTGCGCGTCTGGCCTCGATGTGGCCCGCCGCCGCGGAGATCGGCGACAAGCCGCTGATCTGGGTCAACGGCAAGATGCTCCCCAAGAGCCAGGCGATGGTCAGCGTCTACGACCACGGCCTGCTCTACGGCGACGGCGTCTTCGAGGGGATCCGCATCTACCAGGGCAAGATCTTCAAGTGCCAGCAGCACATCGACCGGCTCTACCACTGCGCCGAGCAGATCTCGCTGCGAATCCCCATCACCAAGCAGGAGATGGAGGCCATCCAGCGCGAGTGCATCGAGGCCAACGGCATCAAGGACGGCTACATCCGCCTGGTCGTGACCCGCGGCTTTGGAACCCTGGGCCTCGACCCCCGCCGCTGCCCCATCCCCGGCATCATCTGCATCGCCGACCAGATCGCCCTCTACAAGCCCGAGTTCTACGAGACGGGCATGCGGGTCGTAGTGGCCCAGCGGCCCAAGACGCCCATCCCCTGCCTCGACCCCCGCATCAAGAGCCTCAACTACCTCAACAACATCCTCGCCAAGGTCGAGGCCATCGAGCAAGGCTGCGACGAGGCCATCATGCTCAGCACCGCCGGTTACGTCGTCGAGTGCACCGGCGACAACCTCTTCATCATCAAGAAGGGCAAGGTCTACACGCCCCCCGTCGACGACGGCATGCTCAACGGCATCACCCGCCGCTTCGTCCTCAGCACGCTGTGCCCCAAGCTCGGCATCGAGGCCGTCGAGTCGTCGCTCCGCATCGAGGAGGTGCTCACCGCCGACGAGGTCTTCCTCACCGGCACCGCCGCCGAGGTCATCGCCGTCAACCAGATCGACGACACCAAGATCGGCGCCGGCGGCGAGGGCCCCGTCACCAAGCGCATCCGAAAGCTCTTCCGCGAGATCGTCTCGGGACCCGACATCCCCGAAGACTGATCAAGGCCGCCAACATCCGATAATCACCCGGCCCGCCGCGAGTCGCTCGCGGCGGGCTTTTGTTTGTGGACGATTCGCCGCAACCCCGAACCGACCGACATTTCCCCCGATCCGGCGAACCTTCGGTGCGAAGAGGTGGAACGGAGGACATGGCCGGACCAGAATCACCGGCGGCGCTCGGGTCCGGATGTGCTTCAAGGCCGCATGGGCCGATCGCATGGTTCGACCCCCCGCCGATCGATCGCACCGGACCAGTCTCATCGGATCAGCCTCACCCGATCAGTCTCACCCGATCAGGGCTTGCAGCCCCTCCTTGGAGTCACCCAGCGTGCCAACGCCCAACCACAGCAACACCCGGCCGCGTCGCGTGCTGCGGGCGATCATGACGGTCGCAGGCGGGGCGCTGGCCTCCGCGCCGGCGCTGGCCCAGTTGCGACCCGACGAGGTGCTGGTCGTCTACGACTCGCGGATCACCGACACCGCCGGCGCCCGCATCAGCCGCGACGTGGCCGAGTACTACGCCGGAAGCCGCGCCGTGCCCGGCGGCGCCGGCTCGCTCCCCGGGGCTCGGCCGGGAGTGCGCACGCTCGACCTGGCGTCGATGGGCGCCCCCGCGACGTCGCCCGGCAACATCTCGTACGCCGACTTCGTGACTCGCCTCCAAACCCCGCTCCGCAATCACCTCGCCGCGACGGGGCTCACGCAACGGGTTCGATGCCTGGTGCTGACGCGGGGCCTCCCCCACCGCATCCTCGACACCGACGCCGGCGACATCATGGACTTTCCGGGCAGCATCAGCACGGAGTTCTCCTCGAGCGACATCACGGCCGCGAGCGTCGACTCGGAACTGACGCTCTTGTGGCAGAACCTCTCGGCGGGCGAGAACGGCGGCAGCGGCGACAGCAAGGCCGACGGCGTCGTCCAGAACCCCTTCTGGCGGTCGACCACGAGCATCACGCTCGCGAGCAACGCGAACATCACCGCCGCCAAGACCCTCTCGGCCTCGGGCACCGGTCCCACGTGGATCACGGGCGGGGCGGTCGGTTCCGCGGGACGCCTCTCGGCGGGCGATCTCTACCTCGTCTGCCGCCTCGACGGCTCGAGTCTCGCGGACGTGCGGGGCATCATCGACCGGGCGGCCGGCGTGTACGTCAACCTCCAGACCGCGACCGTCCTGCTCGACGAGAGCGAGTCCAACGGCGTGACCGACACCGCGGCCAACGCGGAATACGACAACGCGGGCACCGCCTTCAGCGGCATGCGCGACGCCGACGACTACGAGGCGACGCGCGACCTGCTGATCAACGACGGACGCTGGGCCTCGGCCAACGTCCGCTACAACGCCCTCACCGCCTTCAACCAGTTCTTCATCGGTCCCCGCCTCTCGTGGCAGGCCAACCACGGGATCATGGTGACCTCGCCGGTGGTGCTGGTCGCGAGTTACGGACTCAACCACCTCGGACAACCCCTCACCACCTCGGGCATCGAGGGAGGCAAGGTCTACGCCACCAGCTACAACTACGCCACGGGCGCGATCTTCAACAGTCTCGAGAGCTTCAACTGTCGCGACTTCGGCGGACTGGGCATGCTCTCCTTCGCCGAACAGCAGCAGGCCTCGGCCTTCTTCACGGCCGGAGGCACCTTCGCGGTGGGCAACGTGTGGGAGCCTCTGGCCGACACGGTGCCGGACAATCGACTCCTGGCGGCGAACTTCCTGCTTGGCACCATGAGCTTCGCCGAGGCCGCCTGGTCGAGCATCCCGGCCTTGAGTTGGATGCAGGTGGCCGTGGGCGACCCGCTGGCCCGCGTGCAGCGGAGCAGCGAGGACATCGACGGCAACGGGGTCGTCGGCGCCGGCGATCTCTACGCGTGGGAGGCGTCCCCCGTCGATGTCAACCGCAACGGCACCACCGACGCCAATGACCGGTTGCTGGTCGTCCGTGCGGTGCGGGCGGCCGAACGCACGATGATGCTCATGCCGCGGTGAGCGGCATGTGCACGCACGGAGCGTGTCGAGGACCGCACTCGCACGTCGCGAGGTTCGGCGGCAGACGAACAGCCCACATGCGATAGTCTCGAAAACGACGCAAGAACCGCTCACCCGCAACGCTCCCACGACGTGAAGACGCACAAGCCCGCCGCGGCCCCCCGCACCTTTGTGCTCCCTGAGGACACCGCCATGCATCGTCCCCGATCGCTTCTTGTCGCCGCCCTCCTCGCGTGGGGTCTCGTTCCGACGGCCCGTGCGCAATGGTGGGGGCCCGCCGAGGTGTTTGGCAGCGCCTCGAATCCCAACGATGTCTGGCAGTACGGGTGGATGGAGGCCACGTTGTCGGGCCCCCTGAACCTCTACACGCGGTCCATCGAGGGATGGGCGGGCCCGCTCTGGGGGGCATGGATCGGAGGCGACAGCACCCCGGCGATCTGGCGGAACGACACATCGGGGCCGGCCTACGGCGTCGGGGCCGGCCAACTCTCGCTGCACCCCGGGCCGGATGGACAGGCCAGCGTGCTTCGGTGGGTGAACCCGGATCGGTCCGAAGCGGGCACGCTCTCGGTGGCCGCCGAGTTCTTTCCCGGCGACTTCGGCGCGATGCGGGTGGGCGTGCGCGTCAACGGCGTGCAACGGTTCGAGGCCTTTGACTTCGGGAGCGTCTTCTTCGCCGTGCCCAACGTGGAGGTCGAGACGATCGATTTCCTGGTGTGGGGCGGGTACGCCTACGGCAACACCCCGCTCGAGGCGTCGATCTCGATGGCCTCCGACCGGTGCCTGGGCGACTTCAACCGCGACGGCGGCGTGGACGGCAGCGATGTCTCGGCCTTCTTCGGGGCGTGGGAGTCCGCAGACCCGAGCGCCGACCTCAACGCGAGCGGCGGCATCGACGGTCAGGATGTCGAGACCTTCTTCCTCCGCTGGGAAGCCGGATGCTGAGCCCGACCGTCGCGAGTGGGAAGCGTCGCGCGCGTTCGCTCACACCGTGACGAGCGGGTCGCGATCGGCCTTGGAGACGATGCACGCGATGCCGGGCAACCGATCGCGAAGCATGGCCGCCAATCGGGGCAGGTAGCCTCGCTCGGTGCTGGTGTGATTGCCCAGCACGATGCTCATGCCCGCGTGCAGCGCGCCCATGACGTCGTGATGCGCCATCTCGCCGGTGACGAAGACCTCGCACCCCTCCTGCCTGGCGATCTTGGAGAGCGACGACCCCGCGCCCGGGCAGACGCCGATGAAGCGGACCAGCCGGTGCTCGTCGCCGTCGCAGAGCGCGAATCGCACGCGATCGCGCCTGATCCACGCCTTGAGCCGCTGGGCAAGTTCGCCGACGGCGACGGGCCGGTCGAGCACCAGTCGCCGCCCCGCGCCCATGGTGCGTTGGGGCTGGGCCACCAGGTCGTAGACGTCGATGGCCGGTTCCTCGTAGGGGTGAAACTGGCGAAGCGTTTCGATCGCCAGCGGCAGCGCGGCCCGGGCGCACACCATCTCGAGGCGCAGTTCCTTCACTTCCTCGATCTGGCCGGACTGCCCCGTCCGCGGCTTGGTCGTCGGCCCGCCCAGGAACGTCCCGGTGCCGGGCGCGGCGAACGAACACACCTGATAATCGCCGATCACGCCCGCCCCCGCCGTGGCGAGCGTCTCGCGCAGGCGAGCGGCGGCATCCGCGCCGACGAACGTCACGATCTTCACCTGCTGCGTGGACGCCGTGCGCGCGTGGGGCGTCAACGCTCGACAATCACCCGCGATTCGCCCGGCAGGCCCGTCCGGATCGACCGACCCGCCGCTCAACCCCTCGCACAGCCAGTCGGTGATGCCTCCCTTGACCGCGTCGAGCGCCGTGTGGGGCGAGTAGATCGCGATGCCGGCCTCCAAGGCGCGAAGGATGATCCGCTGGCGAGGCGTGGCATCCGTGATTCGGGTCAGCGGATCCCAGATCGGCGGGTGGTACGCGATCACCGCCGACGCCTTGGCAGCAACGGCCTCCGCGAGCACGGCCTCGGTCAGGTCGATCGTCAGGACCACCGGACCGGTCGCGACGCGAGCGCGATCACCCGCCAGCAGTCCGACCTTGTCCCAAGGCTCCGCCAGATCGAGAGGCGCGATGGTGCCGAGGGCGTCGACGAGGTCTTGGATGAGCATGGCTCATTGTTGGACAGGTCCGGCCGCGACCCCGCCATCATGCCCGGTCCATCGCGCCGACCGCCGCCCATGAGCCCGCTGGCGGTCGCTCGAGGCGATGGGCGGGACTCAGTCCGCCGCGTCGTCGTCCTCGTCGGGCATGCGCTCAACCACGACGCTGCCGCTCCACTGATCGCCGCGGTGACGCCGCGACGGATCGAGCATGCCCACGATCGTCACCAGCGGCGCAAGCCACTTGAGCATGTTGCGGACCATCGACCTCGCGAGCCCCAAGCCCATCGGCAGGCCCGTCTCCGGGCTCGGGCGGGCGCCGATCACGGCGCATCCGGCCATCAGCTTTCCGGGCGTGCGACCAAAGAGCCACTCGCACACGCCCCCCTGCAGGACGAGCATCGCGAGCGTGGTCGCCAGCACCGTCATGCTGCCGCTGCCGCCCCACCACTCCGCCGTCAGGAGGACCCGCACGGGCAATCCCCATGCCGCGGTGCCGACGACGCACGCGATGAAGAGGTCGATGCCGCCGGCGATGAGCCGCCGCAGCGGATCGGCCAGGCACGTCTGTCGAGGGAGGGTCACGGGCGTGGCCTCGAACCCCGGCGGCCTCGCCAGGAAGACGATGACCGTGCCCAGCACCAGCAGCAGCAGCACGCCCATCAGTCGATAGTCGGCCGCGGAGACGGGGTGACGCGGCGCCAAGGGCCCCATCGACAGCATGCTCCCCGACGCCAGCGACACCTCCGCCAGCATGCGTCCGCCCCCAAGCACACGCGACGGATCCTCCCGCTCGCCCGACGCGACCACCAGAAGCCCAGGCGCCAAGAGATCGCCGCACGCCACGCCGGCCATGCCGACCGCCTCCACCGCGCCCACGCTCGGCGCGACGCCTCGTCGCTCGAAGGCGAGGGTCCATGGGCCCGCGGTGGCAGGATCATGCCGCCAGACCCTCCAGACGCCATCGGGAGCGTCGTCGAAGGCCACCAGATCATGCCCGTCGCTCAGCAATCTGGGCATTCGCGTCGAGTCGGCCAGCGGGGTGGCGAGGCGCCGAACCCGCCACTGGTACCTCTGTTCTCCCGGCGAATCCGCGGCTTGGCCCGGTGCGTTGACGACATCCACCTCGCCGGAACGAACCCCGCTCCACACGAGCAACTCGCCTGCGTCGAGCGTCGCCACCATCACCCCCTCGGGCGTCGCCACCAGTCGCCAAGGCGACTCGAGCGAAACTCGATTGCCCTGCCGCCGCGTCCCCCGGCGGGACTGCTCGACCAAGTCGGGCGGCAGCGAAACCTCCCGCCAACCGTCATCGAGCATGACCAGCACAAAGACGCGGGTGGGGTCCGCGTCATGGTCTCGAAGGCCGTGCATGAGGGCATGGAGCATGCGGCCGCCCGCAAGGTCGACCAGTCGCCCGTCGCCCCGCAAGGGCGCGGCCGCATCGAGCCGGCCGATGGGCCGCGTGACCCAGTTGAGTTCGCCGGCGACCTCGCCGGAAGGAACGGCATCGAGCGAGAGGACCTGACGGGCACTGCCGTCGGGCATCGCCTTGCGTTCTTCGAAGACCAGATACAGCCGCTCGCCCACGGCCGCGGCCGCCATGGGAATGGCGGGAATGTCCGCGGCCAATCGCACCGCGCCGGGCGGCGACCCGAGAAACAGACGCCCGCCCCGCGGCGGGACATGCCACACGAGCGACACGCGTCCGTCCGAATCGGGCGTCACGATCCACGCGTGCGACGGCGTCGCGATCCTTCCACCGGCCAACGGCTGCGCCATCGACCACGCCACCATCGGCTTGCGATCGACCTCGTCGGTCCGTGCCTGCACGCAGGTGCACGCCAACGCCACGACGAGGACGAAGCGGAGGAAAGCGATCATCGCGTCTCGCTCCGACCGGGCGTCTTCCCGCGACCGGCTCCGCCGCGGGCGTCCTGGTCGATGAATCGACGAACCCCGTACGACTCGATGAGGCCCGAGAGTTGGAAGGCCCGGGGATTGATCTTGAGGGGCACCTTGGGCGACGCCAGCACGAGGAGCACCCGCGTGTCGTCGCCCGGGATCAGCAACTCCACCTTGGTCGGCACCCGCACCGACACGCCCGGTCGGCCCTCGATGAAGGCGGGGCGAAAGTCCGAGAGTGCCGCACCGACGGCCAGGATCCCCTGATCGTCCAGCAGTTCGATGGCACGGGGCTCATACGTCGAAGGGTCGAGGAGGAATCGCCGCACGCCCCAGCGTGACGGAGCGGCGACGACCAAGGCCGTGCCGTCCGGGCTCCACCGCATGGCCTCGGGCGAGGGTCGCTCGGCGGGCAGGGGCAGCACCCCGAGCAACTCGATGAACTCCAAGGGGTGCACCGGAAGCCCGAAGTCCGCCGCGTCGTCGCGGGAGGCCTTGAGGTGCGTCCCGGCAAGGGCCACGGGCTCGCTCCCGCTCAGGTCCAGCCACCAGTAGGCAAAGTCGTTCGAGCCCAGGTACGCCGCGTTCACGCCGGCCTTGTCGAGGCGAAGGGCGGTCGACGACGGCGGCGCGACGGAGAGATTGCCGTCGAGTTGATCGCGGGTGCGTCCCTCGCCATCGTCGCGACGTCGATCGATGACCACCGAGACGGGCGAGGAGAGCCTCGTGAGTTGGGCGATCCTCGCGTTGTACGCGCCGGCAACCGCGTCGTAGGCGGGCAAGGGCCTCGTGTGCGCCGCGTCGGACGCCGCGTGGCGCGAGGGCTCCGAGGCACGACCTGGTCCGCCCGAACATCCCGTCCCGACGCATGCGGCCATCGCGACGAGCATCATCGCGACACCGCGGGAATCACGGGCCCATCGCCCGGCCGCCCCTGAGATCCCAAGCCTTCGCGTGTGCATGAATCACTCACCCGTCGCGAGAATCTGTCCCACCTGTTCGATGACCTCCGCGATGGCGGCTTCATCGAGGCCCGGATCGACGACCTCGACGGGCGACATTTCGGGCGCGGCCCCGCGGGGGAGCACGAGCATGACGGCGGGGCGATCGACCGTGCGGGCCTTGCTGCCCATCATGCGGAGCAGTCGCCGACGCACGAGCAGCAGGGCCAGCACGTAGCGGAAGGAGATCTGCCGAGGATCCGTCGCCTCCGCGAGTTGCTCGAAGAGGTCCAGCAGTTCATCATCGCCCAAGAGGGGCTTCTTGGTCGCGGGATGCTCCTGGAACGTCGACCGCCAACTGGCGAAGACGCGGCCGGGCCCTGCGGGCCGAGCGCCCTCCTTCCACGCGTCGACGGAGTAGTCGAGCCGCTCGAGCACGCCCTCTTGTTCGCGCTCGACCAGGGTCGCGACGTACCGCTCACCCTGCTCGAAGGCGCGGCCCGAGGCGGCACAGCGACCGGTCGATCTGGCGACCGGATAGGAGTTTCCCGTCATCGACATGAGCGTACGGTACGCCGGAAAGACGTCCGTTTTCGCCGAGCACCACGAACGTCGCCCCGCCGCGAGTGCGTATGGTTTCCCATGCGAGGATTCCTCCCCATGCTGCCCGTGGGATGCACCGGCGCCCTTGTCGCGACGCTCGTCGCCGGCTGCTCCACCCCCCGACCCGCCCACGAGATGGGCGTGGTGATGGGCACCGTCACGTACCGCGAGCGGATGATGATTCCCCCCAACACGACCCTTCGGGTCGCGCTCGAGGACGTCTCGCGGGCGGACGCCCCCGCCAAGGTCGTCGTCGAGTCGGCCCAGACCGTCTCGAACGGCCCCCCCTACGCCTTCGAACTTCGCTTCCGCTCCGCCGAGATCGACCCATCTCGCCGATACAACGTGCGAGCGTCGCTCATCGTCGGCGGCAAGGCGTGGTTCACGAGCACCGAGGCCGTGCCGGTGCTCACTCACGGCAACAGCGACGTCGTCGAGGTGCTCGTCAGCCGCTCGGGAAAGTGATCCGCCATGGGCTTCCTGCAATACCTGCTCAGCCACCCGCAGATTCTGGTCGTCGTGCTCTTTGTCGTGGGGCCGGTGCTGCGGAGCATCTTCGAGCGCCTCAAGCGACAGGCCGAGCAGCGACAGGCCGACATCGCCAGTGAACGGGCGAGAATCGACGCCCTCCGAACCGGCGGGCGGGTGGATGGCGACGCCCTGCCCGCAGGCGTGGCGCTCGAACGCCGTGCCGCCGAACGCACCGCCATGACGGCCGGTACGTCGCCACGACCCTCCCTGCCCGTGCCCGGCCGCGTCGCGACCGAGGCCGGCACACCCGCCAAGAAGCGTCGCGAGAGCGGCGGCAACGAACGACGCGGGCCCCGCGTGCCCGGTCAATCCAAGGCGGGCTCCTCCGCCCAGCAGTCACCCGGCGAGCGATCCGCTCCGAGGCGTCCCGGCGTTGCGGCTCAGGCCACCGAGTCGGCCGACGCCCCTCGCGTCTCCGGCACCCGCGAGCAGCCCATGCCCGGGCCCTCCGCCTTGCAGCGCGATGCGGCCACCCGCGAAGAGGCCGCCAAGGCGGCGGCAGGCGTGGCGCTGGCTGCGTCGATTCAGTCGAACGCCTCGTGGAGGCGCGCCATCGTGATGCAGGAACTCCTGATGCCCCCCGTCTCGATGCGATGAGCGTTGTGCGGCGACAAACCGGGGAATCCCCCCCACCCTCGGCAACCCCGCCGTCCCGGACCAGCGTCACGCATACAGATCGAGTCGTCCCCGAAGCACCGCAAGGCCGGGGCGCGTGGCATTCTCGTGCTCAAGGAACTTCCAGAAGGGTCGGGGGCCGGCCAGATCGGGGTTGGTGACCGGAGCCGGTTCAAGGCGTTCCACCACTCGGTGCCCGGCCGCCACGGCGGGACAAAGAAGGGGCGTCGGGTATGGGGGGATCGCGAGCGACATCCGGCAGGCGAGCGGATGTCAACCGCCATGCCGGGGCCAACCGGCCGAGAAGATCGCCCGTGAGCGTCGTGGCGGGGGACGGGGGGGCCGGTCGAGGGGGCCGGCGAGGCATGGACGTGGACCTGGAGCGACGGGGCTGATGCCAGGAAGCCACGGTGATGCCGCGACGCAGCGGGTCACGCCCCGGGGTTTGGCATCTACAATGGGACGACATGCCTTTCACGATCAAGCCTGACGAAGCCCTGACGGTCGACGCCGACTCCATCAACTACCTGAAGGACCACGTGGACACCGGCGACCGCTGGGTGCTCAACTTCGGTCCCCAGCACCCTGCCACGCACACGACGCTGCGGCTGGTGCTCGAACTCGACGGCGAACGCGTGGCTCGCGTGACGCCGCACATCGGGTACCTGCACAGCGGCTTCGAGAAACTGGGCGAGGCGCTCGATTACAACCAGTACGTGACGATCTGCTCGCGGATGGACTATCTGAGTCCGATCGCGAACGACATCGCGTGGCACGGCGCGGTGGAGCATCTCTTCGGCATCGAGATCACGCCTCGGTGCAAGGTGCTCCGCACGATCATGGCGGAGATGGCCCGCATCCAGAACCACCTGTTGTGCGTGGGCGCGGCGGGGCTCGACCTCAACGCCTTCACGGGCTTCATCTACGCCTTCAACGTTCGCGAGGACATCTACGACCTCGTGGACTACATCTCCGGCCAGCGGTTCCACCCGGACTGGACGCGGGTGGGCGGCCTGATGCAGGAGATCCCCGACGACGAGACGTTCAAGAAGCTCGTCAAGACGCTGATCCGCGAGAAGATCCCGCAGGCGGTGGCGGACCTCGAGAACCTGCTCAACCGCAACCGCATCTTCATGGACCGCACGCAGGGCATCGGCGTGCTCACGCACGACGAGGCCGTCGCGTGGTCGACGACCGGTCCCATGGCTCGCGCCAGCGGCGTGAAGCGGGACCTCCGCAAGGACTTCCCGTATCTCTGCTACGCCGACAACTGGGACGGCCAGGGCGCGGAGGCCGTGAAGTTCCAAGTGCCCGTCACCACCGGGGGCGACGCCTACTGCCGCTACCTGGTCCGCGTGGAGGAGCTCAAGCAGAGCATCAAGATCATCGAGCAACTGATCGACCGCATTCCTCCGGGGCCCACCGACGTCTTCGCCGACGCGAAGATGGCCAAGCCCAACAAGAAGGAGGTCTACGGCTCGATCGAGGGGCTCATCCACCACTTCGAGATCATCATGACCAACCGCGGGTGGAAGGCTCCCATCGCCGAGCTCTACTCGGCGCAGGAGTCCGCCAACGGCGAGCTCGGGTACTTCATCGTGGCCGACGGCGGCCCCCGTCCGTGGCGCGTCCGCGTGCGTCCCCCCTGCTTCATCAACTACCAGCTCATGGCCAAGCTCTCCGAAGGCCACATGCTCGCCGACATCCCCGCGGTCATCGGCTCCATCAACGTCGTGGCGGCCGAACTCGACAGGTGATCCGCCTGCCTCGCCGGCGAAGGGCCCACGAAGGGCCCAAGCCGCGTCGTCCCGACACCGCCCGCTTTGCACCATGCGCGTCGCTCAGCTTCTTCGAATCCTGCTGGCGGTTGCCTTGGCCGTCGTCACCGTCATGGTGGTGATGTCCAAGCGATCGCACACGCTCTCGCCCGGCGACGCCCTGGTGATCCGCAACGCGTCGACCACGGCGGTCACCGCCACGCTTCAGTCGCCCGACGGCACGATCGAGCACCTGCCCTTGCCCGCCGGCGGCACCGCCCGAGGCCGCTTTCAGCCCGGCATGACCATCCACGTCTTTCTCGGCGAAGCCAAGGGGATGTCGGCCGGCTCCTGGACGATCACATCGCTGGCCGGGCCGCTCGACATCGACGTCGACGGGGCGGACATGGCCGTGGGCATCTCGGGCGAGGGGCTCGCGAGCCGCGATGCCGACACGCTGCACATCAACGCCCGCTGAGCCGGGTTGGCCGCTCCAACCCGAACCCGGCCTTCAAGGGGCTCACGGCACGGCCACGACGAAACTGGGATCCATCACGGCCTCGGCCTGACCTGCACGCTTGCGCTTGACGCCCGCGCCGTTGACGAGGTTGTGCGGAAACCGCTCCATCAGCCGGGCGATGGCCGGACTGCGGAGGCGGGACTGACGAAGGTCGTAGTCCTCGACCCCGAAGAGCCCGACCGTCACCATGCTCCGACGCGGACCGTGGAAATAGAAGGCCTGCTCGCCCTGACGCCGCATCTCCACGGCCGCCTTCTCCGCCGCCTTGCGGAACTCGGCGAGTTCCTTCGAGGACGGCTCCTGATCGTCGAGGCGGCAATAGACCCCCACCTGGAGCGTGTACGCGGCCTTCTCCGCGCCGGCCTGCGCCTTGGCGTTGCGGAGGTCGTACTCGGGAATCGTGCCGGGCAGTGCATCGAAGACGGGCGGGGCCAGCATGGCGCCCGCAAAGGGCGTCCCCCCTTCCACGGAAAGCCCGCGAATGCGGTCGAGGTCGGCCCGGGCGGCAGGAGCGTCCAGCGAGGGGTACTTGCCGTAGGCCACCACCACGGCCTTGCCCCGTTCCTCGAGGAATGCCGCCGCGAGCCCGGGCTGAGCCCTCACTCGCGCGAGCGCCGCGTTGGCCTGAGGCACCTCGGCGACCTTGTCGAAGCCGGCGATGACGATGGTCCAGTCCTTGGACCCTGCCGGGAGCTTGGGCGGCAAGGCGTCGCTGCCCGCCACCGACGCGGCTGGCACGGCGACCGGGGCATCCGGAACCTGCAACGGACTGGCAGCCGCCGGGGCGGGTGCGTCCGCATCGCCCAACTGCATGAGTTCGGCGAGCGACCGGGCCTTGGGCGCCGGCCCCGCGGGGGCGGCATCCTTCGCCGCCCGCAGGTGACGGGGCACGAAGGGCTTGTCCCACGGCGAGGCATACGTGGGCCCTTCGGGCTTGGTCGCGCCCGTGTCATTGGGCTTGGCGGCACACCCTGCGATCGCGACCAACACGACCGCCGCGAAGCGCCGACGCATCCCCCGAGCGGGCTCCCCCGGACCGGTTGCGAGACTCCCCTGAAGGGGTTTACCGTGCTGGATGAAGCGTCGAAAACTCATGAACGAACCGGAAAATACTTGGCCCGTCCGGAGGCGATTATCCGCTACAAGTCTTTGCCGGACATGTCGTTACGTTGACTTGAGCGGGACTTTCGTATTTTGAAGCATTGTACCAGAGCCAGTCGATACAGAAGGCGTCACCGACGGACATGGTGACCGGAACGGACGCTTGGCCCACGCAAGACAGCGAGACGACGAACGTCGGATCAGCAGGTCGAAGGCGGGGCGAGACAGGGCGTCTTGAAGACCGTCGAAGGCGCGGAGCGCATCGATTCAGCGAGCCGAAGGCGTGGCACCGATCATCAGCGATGATCGGTGCGGGTTGCAGTGCGTCCGTGCAGATCGGAGCGGCAGTTGCCGCACCACTCGAGAAAGGCCGTTTCAATGTCCACGAGCATCAACCAAGCGGCGACGGGCGGAGTGACCGGCGGGCACGCGTTCGCCGGCGGCGCGGGCCATGCCTCGCCCCTGCGGACGAAGCTGGTGCCCGCGGCGGCCTTCGATCGCTCCGACTCGCTGGTCCGCGTGGCGGCGGTCGATCTCGACGAGTTCGAGCCCTCGCGTGCCGAGTTGATCCGTTCCGTCCGCGCGCAGTTGGCTCGCGGCGGCTACGAAACGTTCGAGCGGCTTGACGCCGCGGCGGACCTGCTGCTCTCGTCGCTGTGAGCGAGCCTCGTCGCCCGGTCAGGGCTCATCCGCCAATCGCCGCACCGCACCCACCACGCCCTGCACGACGAGCGTGAACCGCTTGACGTCCAGCGTCTGGGCCGTATCCGTGGCCCGGTGGTAGTGCGGGTTGCGGAAGTTCGCGGTGTCGGTGATCATGACCGCCGGCCGGCCCGCGATGATGAAAGGGCCATGGTCGGACCGCATCATGTCCGGGATGGGCACGGGCATGAAGTCCGCGTCGGTGGTCTTGAGGTCGGGCGCGTGGGCCTTCATGAGGGCGATGAGCGGGCGGCTGAATCCCTGATGCGCCTTGACGCCGACGACGGCGATCGTGTCCCCCACCGTCGAGGGCTCGAAGACCCCTTCGATCCGTTGAATGGGACTCTTCTGACTGCCCGGCGCATCGGTGAAGTAGCCGATCATCTCCAGGCTGATCATGCCGACGATCCGCTCGGCCTTGGCGTGCCCGCCGACGACGCCGCCCTCGACCGGGGTCTTCTCCCGCTGCTCCTTGAGCCACGACGAGACGTAGGCCCGCGACCCCACCAACCCCACCTCTTCGAGGTTGAAGAGCACCAGGCGAATCGTCCTCGAGCCGGGGCCCACCTGCTGGAGGATGCGAGCCAACTCCATCACGCCCGCCACGCCGCTCGCGTCGTCGTCCGCCCCCGGAGACCCAAGCACCGCATCGATGTGCGCCGACACGACCAGCACCTCCTCGGGGCGGCCGGTGCCCGTGAAGTCGACGATGATGTTGCGGTAGAGCACCGGCCTGGCATCGGGCTTGCCATCGGGCTTGCCATCGGGCTTGGCATCGGGCTGGCCCTCGGGCCGCCCAAGGTTCCTCGCCGGGCTGTTCCAAGCGAACTCGTGAAACCGGGGCGTCAGGCCCAGCCCCTTCAGGCGCCCCACCAACAGTCGCTCGGTGGCCTCGAGCCCCGCGGCGTCGTCCGCGTCTCCCGCCGCGGCCCGCTTGGTCGGGAGCGTCCGCACCAGGCCCATGAGCCGCTCAGCGTCGACCATGGCCGCCGCTCGCTTCGAGACCTCGCTGGGCTCGGGCAGGGGCCCGACGGCCTCTTGCATGGCGACTCCAAGCAGGACCGTCACGGCGGCGAGCAACGTGTTCATGGCGATGTCACTTGGAGGGGAACCGATCCATCGCCAGGAGGGCCGCCCCGAAGACGCCTGCGTGGTCCTCGAGGCGGCTGGCGACCACTTCCACCTTGCGGCACACCTCGGGGAAGGCGAGCCTTCGCACCGACTTCTCGATGCGCTCCACGAAGGGCTTGCCGACGGCCTCCGTCAGGCCCCCTCCCAGGATGACGCGGGGCAGACTGAGGATCGTCACGCAGTTGGCGATCATGATCGCCAGATCCTCGGCCGCCTGGTCGATCACCTCGATCACGAGCTCGTCCTCGGCGTCGCCGCCGCGGTAGTAGCGGGCGAGCATCTTGGACTTGATTTTCGAGAAGTCGCCGTCGATCTCCTTCACGATCTGCGACTTGTTGTTGGACCTGATGAGTCGCACGAGGCGGTCGACGACGCTGGTTCGCGAGCAGTTGTGCTCGAGCGAACGCTGCCCTCGCGGGGCGTGGGGGTACAAGATGGCGTGTCCGATCTCGCCGGCGGTCATGAAGTGCCCGTAGTAGAGCGAACCGTTGAGGATGAGCGCGCCGCCGATGCCGGTGCCGACCCAGACCCCCAGCAGGTCCTTGGAATCCCTGCCGGCGCCGAGCTTGTTCTCGCCGTGAAGGGCGACGTTCACGTCGTTGTCGAGGTAGACCTTGGTGCGAAGTCGCTTGGAGAGGATGTCGGCCAGGGGCAGGTTGTCCCAGCGGAGATTGACCGCCTCGAGCACGACGCCGGCGTGCGGATCGACCGCGCCGGGCGCGCCGATGCCCACCCCGCCGCAGTCCTGGACGGTGATCTTGGCCGCGAGACAGGCCTCCTCGATCCCCGCGACGATGCGACCGAGAATGGCCTCGGTGCCCTCTTCGGCCTTGGTCTTTCGCTTGGCCTCGCCGATGAGCTTGTGGTCGGGCGAGACCACGCCGATCTGCATGTTGGTGCCGCCGAGATCGATGCCGATGAATGGTTTGGAGGGCATGGGTGCCAGGTGCGCGAGGAAAGGGTGCGGATCGCGTGAGGTGGACGAGCGACGGGGAGTCGATCGTCAGTCGCCGCCGCCGAGCGTCTTGGGGCCGAACTTGCCGGCGGTTCGCTCCATGTAGCGGTCGCCCTTGCGTTGGTACTTGGTGAAGCCGAGCCGTTCGAGATTCTTGTCGGAGAGCGCGCTCTTGGCCTTCATGTCGCTCCACTTCTCGGCGATGGCCGGGGCGACGATGGCGCGACGGACCCTTTGTCCCGTCTCGGGATGCTCGGTGAGGGCGTCTTCCTTCATGGACTGGACGATCTCGAAGGTCTTCCCGGTGGGGTTGCCCTTCTTGTCGAGGATCTCGTAGACGTACGTCGGCATGGTCCCGGATGGTATGAGGCGTGCCGCCGGACTGCCGGGGCGGCTCAGTACGGGATCGTGTCGGCGTAGACCTTGTCGTCGTCGTTGCCGGCGACGCCGTCGGGACCGGCCGAGTGGTACTTGACCATGGTCTTGCCCGTCTTCTCCTCGAAGGAGAAGGTCATTTCCTTGCCCCAGCCGTCGTTGAACGCGCCCGGCGATTCCAGATCGGCCGGGGTCTTGGGAAGCCGCTTGTTCGTCTCGCGGTACATCGCGATGAGCAGCGACATCTGCTCGGTGCGGATCTCGCGGGCCATCTCGCGCCCGGAGTCGCGGGTCTTCTTGACCTGGTCCATGTAGCTCGTGCCGCCGGTCTTGCCGAACATCATCACGAGCACCACGACCACCACCAGCAGCAGGGCGAGCAGCACCAAGCCGTTGCCCCGACGAGTTCCGACCGCAAACGCCGGGAGTTGGGGGGAATGCATGCCTGAGGATATCAGGACCACCACCTCAAACCTTGTCGCTCCCGCGACCGGCCTTCATCAGCCGCTCCCCCTGCTCGGCCGTCATCGACCCTTCGGCGATGTAGGCGGCAATTTCGCGGCGGGACCGCTCCCGGGCATTGGTCTTGAGAACCCCGGCCACGACATTGAACGCCACGATCAGCACCACACCCCCCATCACGATGCCCGGAATCAGCACATCCTCGTGGAGGAATCGGCTGACCGCTGGGTCGGCCGCGGCGAGCGTGTACGCGGCGGGCAGCATGGGCATGGCATGGGCTCCAAGGGTGGCGGACCGATTGACGATTGGGAATGCTAGCGACGGGGTTTCATCCCTCCGAACCGGCCGCCGCGTCCATCGCCCGCCGCATCGCCTCCACCATCGCCGGATCAAGTCGCGGCGGGGCCCCGCAGGGGAGCCCGGACGCCGCAGGGCGGCACGCGCTGTGGAGGGCCTGGCAACCTGTCAGCGTGAGGGCCCGGGCGGCGTTGGCGGGACGAAAACCGCCGCCTGGGAGGATCTGAATCCGGCCGCCCGCCGCACGCTGCAGGTCGCCCAATCGACGACAGCGGCTCTCGAAGGCCTCGCCCTCGCCCGGGGTGGCCCAGGTGCCCACCCCCGCGCTGAGGATGCGGGTGACACCCATCGCCACCAGCGTCTCGAGCGTTTCGAAGGCATCGGGCGTGAAGTCGAAGGCCCGGTGGAAGACGGTCTCGACCCCGCGGCAGGAGGCCACGAGCTCGCGTGACGCCTCGACGGGCACGTGACCGGTGGCGGTCAGCAGGCCGAAGACGATGCCGGCGGCTCCGGCCTCGACGGCGGCCGCGGCTTCGCGTTGCATCTCGCGCCGTTCGGAGGCGTCCATCACGAAGTCGCCGGCTCTGGGCCTGACCATCGCCATGACGGGCACGGGGCAGGCCTGCACCACGTCGCGGACGAGCGCCGCGGGCGCGGTGAGGCCTTGGGTGTGCAGGTCGGCGACCAACTCGAGGCGGTCGGCGCCGGCATGGCATGCGGCGACGGCATCCTCGACGCAGTCGACGGCGATCTCGAGCAACGGGCGTTGGGCGGGCATGGCCATGGCGGGGCGTCAACGGGTGCGGAAGATGGCGAAACGGGAGATGAGGGGCGTGCCGCGGGAGTCGGTGATGCGAAGCCGCATGGACGCGGCCTGAACGGGCGCGAACCGCTCGATGCGCTTGTGACCGACGGCCGACCCGGTGGCGACGGTTCGCCATTGATCGTCGACCAGCGCCTCGACGACGTACGCCCGCACGCGTTCACCCTCCTCGATGCGCTCCTGGACGACCACGCGGTCGATGGAGAGTGACGCGGAGGGCTGAATGACGAACTCGGCCCCTTCACCCTGGGTTTCGCTCACGGGGATGCCCCACTCGGCCTCGAGCGCCTTGCCGAACTCCGCGGCACGGCGAACATCGGCTTCGGGCATCGCGCCGGTGGTGTCGGGCGTGACGTTGAGCAGCAGCACCGCGCCGCGTCCGACGGACTGGTCGTGCATGCGGAGGAGGTCCTTGACGCTCTTGATGGTGGCCTCGTTGCGGGGGTTCCAGAACCACGTGTCGCGGAGGCGAGCATCGCACTCGTTGGGAAGCCACCGGTCGCCGCTCGGGTCTCCGTCGGCGGCGGTGTACTCGCCCCACGGCCGCACGCCATGCTTGACGGCGTTCCACGCCGGATACGGAGCAACGCCGATCTCGTTGCCCACCCACCTGATGCTGGCCTGCGGACCCTGGAAGACCACGGCGTTGGGCGCGTGCTTCGACACGATGTCGCCCACGTCGAAGACCAGCGAGCCGTCGAACCAGACCTCCATCATCTCGCCGTAATTGGAGAGCACCTCGGTGAGTTGTGCGCGGAAGAGTTTCTCGTAGTCGGCTTGCTTGGCGGGGTCCTTGGCGCGGCCGCCGACGCCCGCGCCGTGGTGACGATCCTGCGGCGAGATGTAGACGCCCAGTTTCATGCCCTTTCGACGACACGACTCCGCGAGATCACGGAGCACGTCTCCCTTGCCGGCTCGCCACGGGATGCTCTTGACCGACCAGTCGGTGGTTGCGGTCTGCCACCAGCAGAACCCGCCCTCGTGCTTGGCGACAAAGACGATGTACTTGGCCCCCATCGATTCGGCGACGGCGACCCACTGATCGGTGTCGAGCTTGTCGGGGTTGATGGACGAGAGGGGCGTCGAGCCGTCGTCAGTCTCTCGACCTTGCCATGTCTGCGGGGCGATGTGAATGAACATGCCGATTTCGTTGCGGTGCCACCCGAGTTGGGCCGGCGTGGGCTTGGGGAGCGCCGAATCGTCTTGGGCGAATGCGAGCGTCGCGAGCGTCGAGGCGACGACCGCGAGGGCCCGGGCGAGCATGGCCGATCGAGCGAGCGACAGGCAAGACGAGGCGGCGTGCGGGATGGTCATGGTCCGACCTTTCGTGAGCAAGGATGCAGTGACAATATGATCGTGCACCCACGGAGTTCCCCCATGCACATGCGACCGGCCTTGATCGTGTTCGTTCTCTCCATGACTCCCCCGATCCTGCAGGGGTGCTCGCAAGTGAACTACGGCGTCGATCCTCGCGCTCCATGGGCGCCTCGCGAGGCATTCGTGCCGCTCTTCAACGGCAAGGACCTGAGCGGCTGGAAGGGCCTGGTCGCCGATCCTCCGACGCGCGCGAAGATGAGCCCCGAGCAGTTGGCCAAGGCGCAGGCCGCGGCGGACGAACGGATGCGGGCCCACTGGCGCGTGGAGCAGGGCGTGCTGCGCTTTGACGGCAAGGGCGACAATCTCTGCACCGCGGCCGACTACGGGGACTTCGAGATGCTCGTGGACTGGAAGATTCCGTCCAAGGGCGACAGCGGCATCTACCTGCGGGGCAGCCCGCAGGTGCAGATCTGGGACCACCCCGTCGGTTCGGGCGGTCTGTACAACAACCAGAAGAACCCGAGCAAGCCGCTGGCGGTGGCCGACCGCCCGCCCGGCGAGTGGAACACCTTCCGCATCCGCATGGAGGGCGAGAAGGTGACGGTGTGGCTCAACGACGTGCTCGTCGTCGACGGCACGACCCTCGAGAACTACTGGGAGCGGGACAAGCCGATCTATCCGCGGGGTGCGATCGAACTGCAGAACCACGGCGGCGAGTTGTGGTTCCGCAACGTGATGATCCGGGGACTTGCTCTTCCCTCGGAGTTCAGGCCGACGGGCAAGCTCTGACGACGCGGAAGGCCTCGCCGGTCGACGGCGGGGGACGGACATCCAAGGCTGGAAACAAAGCGGCCCCAGGCGGGTGTCCCCGCCCGGGGCCGTGATCTCGACTCAGGAAGTCATCGCGGAGGGCTCAGCAGCCGCCGGCCTGCCAAACGCTGAAGAAGTAGCCGACGTCGCTGCCGTCGACGCCACCGTCCTGGTTGACGTCGCCGCAGGAATCGCCCGCCTCCCACGCACCGAAGAAGGCACCGACATCGCTGCCGTCGACGCCGCCGTCGGAGTTGAAGTCAGCCGCACAGACCGGGCAGGCGTTGCCGCACGAACCGGCGACGATGACGTACTGCGTGCCGGCGATGTTGCCGAAGTTGACGACGGTGGGGTTGGCCAGGTCGGACGTGTCATTGCCTCCGGGGAGGCCGCCGATGACCTGGTTGCTGGCGTAGCTGGCATCGCCGTTGGCGACGAAGCCGGCGAGCTTGATGCAGGAAGAACCGTCCCAGCCCAGTTCGTTGAGGTCGATGCTGAACTCGATGCCGGTGGAGACGTTGGCGGCATCGGAGACGCTGCCCCCGCGGCCCTGGACGCCACCGAAGTTGCTGTTGTTGATGCTGAAGCTGAGGAGGCCGGGCGTGCCGACGGGGTTGAAGTTGTCGGCGAAGAGGCTCTCAGCGGCGGCGCGGGGGCCGTAGTTGGTGTAGAGGTTGGCGGTGAAGCCGTCCTGGATCATCGGATCGCTGGGGTTGCCGTTGCAGGGCACGAAGTTGCCGCGGAAGGTGACGGGGTTGTAGTTGGCCTTGGTGCCGCCGTCGTACGCGCCGTAATCGAGGGGGCTGCCCAGACCGTTGACCCGCTTGCCGCCGGTGCGGAGGACGGAGCAGTCCATGACCATGTAGGGGGTATTGCCACCGGTCTTGAAGCTCATCCAGTAGTCGGCGGCGAAGTCGGGCTCGAAGGTGAGGCCGGCCATGCGGTTGAGGTTGCCGTAGGAGATGTCGACGTTGTTGTTGCGAACAACGTTCTGGCCGCCCTGGCCGTCGGCATCGATGAAGAGGTTGAGCTTGTTGGCGCCGGCGTCGCAGGGGGTGCCGCCGCCGGACTCGAGGTTGCCGGTGACCAGGACGTGCAGGCGGCCGTTGTTGACGTAGGAGTAGACGGCGTCGATCTCGCTGCCGTTGGCGTTGTCGGCGTTGCCGGCGGGCGGGGGGCAGGGAGCGCCGACGCCGCCGGTGTTGACGTTGTTGACGGAGATCTCGCAGCCGCGGGGGTTGGAGCCGCTGATGAGGCCGCTGCCGTTGCCGGCGTCGTTGAAGCCGAGCCAACCGCCGTCGGAGGTGCCGACGACCGCGAAGTTGGGGTAGAAGGTGGGGTTGCCGCCGCCGCAGCCGAAGGTGAAGTAGTAGTCGGGGGCGAAGCCGGCATCGAAGGCCATGCCGTTGAGCTTGCCGAGCGCGCCGAAGTCGATGTCGGGGAAGTTGCCCGAGGAGATCGGGTTGGTGCCGTTGGTCGCCTCGTCGGTGTCGATGAGCAGTTCGAGCTTGTTGAAGTTGCTCTCGACGTTGCCGCTCAGGAAGACGTACAGGAAGGTGCTGTCCCGACAGACGTACATGGCGTCGAGTTCGCTGCCGTTGGCGAACTGGGTGCCGCTGGTGGCGTTGCCGAAGCCGGTGCGGCAGGCCTGCACGGCCTTGGCCGGGCCATAGACGGCGTCGAGGGTGCCGTCGATGACGGGGAAGCCCTCGTTGAGCGCAAGGACGTTGACCGAGAGGAACTGGTTGCCGGCGAAGGAACCGAGGTTCACGCCGGAGAGGTTGCCGATGTAGTTGCCGGCGCCATCGCCGCCGAGGTTGCCGGTGCCGTTGGGCAGGCTGGGCAGGAACTGGTTGCTGGCGTAGTCGTGGCCGCTGCCGTTGATGAAGGCGAGCAGTCGCACGTTGCCGCCGGGGTTGCCGATGAGCGAGAGGGGGATCTTGAACTCGACGCCCGTGGTGACGGAGGCGGGATTGCCGCCGGTGCCGCTCGAGTCGCAGGGGTTGGAGGGTCCGGCGTCGCCCCAGTTGGTGGTGCTGGTGGAGACCCACTTGGGCGCGCCGTAGAGCGCACGTTCACCCGAGTCGGTCAAGCGGCCGTCGATGGCCCCCGTTTGCGCCATGGCCTGACCTGCAAGGAACACGAGGGATGCGGCGCCGAGAACGATGCTCTTCTTCATGAGGAATGCCTCCAACTGGGTTGACGATCTCTCCGACAGACTCACGTGCGAGACGATGACGAACGCTCCGCCGCCCGACCGCGCCGCGGGCGCTGCCGCATGACGCGAATGCAGCACGACCTCGAACGCAACGACACGACGAACGGACGACCGGACCCGATCTCTCGCCATCGAACCCTTCCCGCGAGACGGGACGGTCGTGATGGCCTCGGGGGCCGGCAAGCGTACTTTACCATGAGGGCATGCGGAACCCGCGACAGATTTGACGAGTTTTTCAAGACCGTCGCCACCGCCCCCGTGCGCCACGGCGTTCCGCCTCGTTTTGTAACGGTTTCACGCCGGGGGAACCGCCGGGGCCGTCGGCGATCGGGGGTTACAGGACGCTCGGGTCGGGCGGCGGCGTCGAGCATGTCGCTCCTCGGGGGCACGCGAATCAATCGCGTCGATTCGTTCAAACTTCTTGAAATCAGCAACGCGAGCGATTAGCGTTCGGACATTCGAGGGCAGCCGCTCGACACGCGGCCATGGCCCGACACCTCGCCCCGCGAGTCGTGCGGCGGCGAATGTTGGAACTCGATCCTTCTCCGGTTCCGTCACGCGAGGTGCATCAAGAGTTCGTTCGACGCTGATCGAGCGTCGCACTCGACGTTCCCGCATTCGTCAGGAGTCGACCGCCATGATCGCACAGCCCTCCACCCCTCACGCGTCGCCCCGCCGCCGCGTCGGCTTCACGCTCATCGAACTGCTGGTCGTGATCGCGGTGATCGCGCTCCTGATCGGCATCCTGCTCCCGGCGCTCGGCAAGGCGCGTCGTGCCGGCCAGGACGCCAAGAACCTCTCGAACCTGCGATCGATGGGCCTGAGCATGACGCTCTACGCCAACGAGTGGAAGAACTGGTATCCGGTGATGCCCATCCCGCCCAACTACCAGAGCCGCGACTACCTCAGCGGCCAGTTCGTCTACGGAGGCGTCGCGGGACTCTTCAGTCTCTACCAGGTCGGCGACGGCGACGAGACGGGCCACTACGGCTATCGCGGGCTCAACAACAACCCCGACACCGCGGCGTACTACACGCCCCCCGGCGCCCCCGCCCGCACCGTCCCGCTCATGCGAAGCTATCTCGAGGGCCTCGGCGTGCTCGTGAACCCGCGCGACAAGGAGGACCGCTGGTACGGCTTCCCCTACTCGCCCACGCCCGTCATCACCAGCTACGCCACCGCGCCGGGGAAGGTACCCAAGCCGCCCGCGGGCGAGAACGACGTGGTGGCGTACAACATCTCGTACCTCTACATCGCGGGCTTCAAGACCGACGAATCCAACATCGTCACGCCCGCGCCGCTGTGGGGCGACGAGACCAACGGCCCCGACGTGAGCACGCTCGCGTGGTACGGCGGCGGCAACCCGTCGATCTTCGCCGCCTACGGCCAGGCCGCCGGCGCGGCCGGACCGGGCGGCTACGCGCCCGTCGACAACCAGGGCAAGGACGGCGGCTCGTTCGTCTTCACCGACGGACACGCCGAGTTCCTCAAGAGCACCCCTAGCATCCCGGTCGCGCAGGCCGACATCATCCAGAACATCTTCTTCTCGCCCGACACCCAGCGGTTTCCAAAGAGCATCAACTGCGTCGACTCGCGTCGATCCAACCGCGTCCAGACCGTCGACTGAGCCGCCCTCCGCCGGGCCGACAGGCCCCCACTACACTCGGGTCTTCTCCGGTCGCGCATGACGCGTCACGCCCCCGTCGGGCGGTCCGCATCGTGCGGGAGACTTCCCGATGACGCCCGCACGCCTGCTTGCCGCCGCCGCCTTGTTCGCCTCCTCCGCCATGGCCCGCCAGCCGGCCGCGTCGGAGCACGAACATCAGCCCGTGACGCCCGACGAGCGGGCGCCCTCCCTCTCCACCCCCTCACGCGAACGCACGACCCAGGCCGTGGTCAGCTTCAACGCCGACCACTCCTTCGCCACCGACCTCAAGGACGCTCCCGGCGAGTTCGCCGCCACCCGCGCGGGTGGGTCCGTTCGCGTCGCCGTGCCCGTCTTCGAGAAGGCGCAGGTGGCCTTCGACGCCGGATACGACCGGTGGGAGTTCGACTTCAAGAAGGCCACCTCGCTCGATCCCGCGGGCGGCAAGCCCTGGAGCGGCGTCAACGACGTCAACGCCACCGTCACGTTCGCGAACCGGATCGACGACCACTGGTCCTACGTGACCGGCGCGTTCGTCCGCTCGGCCTTCGCCGACGGCGCGGACGCCGGCGACGGCTTCACCTTCGGAGGCATCCTGGGCGTCACCTACGCCTTCTCCGACCGCTTCAGCCTGGGCGGCGGCCTCATCGCCAGCTCCGTCATCGAGGACGACTGGCGAATCCTCCCCATCCTCACGATCGACTGGAAGATCACCGACAAGCTCTCGCTCAAGACCAATCCCGGCGTCGGTCGTCGCATCCTGGGCCTGAGCTATCAGGCCACCGACGACCTGCGGCTGACGCTGGGCACGGGCATCGAACGGGTCGAGTTCCGGCTCGCGGACGATGCGCCGACCACCAAGGGCGTCGGTCGATTCAGCCGCCTTCCCGTGGCCGTCGACGTCACCTACGACATCTCCCACCGCTTCTCCGTGAACGGATACGTCGGCTACCTGTTCAGCCAGGAGATCGTCCTCGACGACCAGGACGGCGAACGCGTCCGTCGCGAGGATGCCGATGCCGCCTTCGGCCTCGGCGGCGGCGTCAGTTGGCGGTTCTGAACGACCCACGCACTCCCGAGGATTCATGCCCATGCCTTCCCCCCTCCGCTCGCTCGCCCCGCTTTGGCTCGCCCTGATCGCCGGCGGGTGCGCGACCCATCCTCCTCGCATCACCCCGCCCGCGCCCGCCCCCGAGGAGGCCGCCATCGTCATCGACGGCGACACCTCCGAGTGGCCCGCGCACCTCGCGGCCGTCTCCGACGAGCACTCCCTCTCCCTTCGCTTCTCCGTCGCCGACGAGCAGTTCACGCTCCAGTCCGCGTCGCGGAGCGTCAGCGTGTGGGTCGACTGCGACGCCAACGCCTCGACCGGCTCGGCGATCAAGGGACGCGACGGCGTGATCGGCGCCGATCTGCAGGTGCTCTTCTCGCCCGGCGGACGCCCGGGCGTCAAGCTCCTCGCCCTCGATTCCACGGGCGGCAGCCGCGAACTGAGCGCGTCGGACTTCGACCTGGTCTTCGCGCCCACCTACGCGTCGAGCTGGTACGAAGTGCGAATCTGCCGCACGCCCGAAGACAAGTCGAGCCTCCCCGCGACGGGCCTGCTCTCGCCCGGTCGAGTCAAGGGGTTCGCCAGCCTGCTCGACGCCAACGGGCTCGTGACCGCCGCCAGCGACACCTTCTCCGTCGAGACCCAAGGCACGTGCGTCGGCGGTCGGCGACTGACCGCCGAGCAACCGCCTGCGGCCCCCGAAGGCGCCATGCGCGTGGTCACCTGGAACATCGAGCAGAGCAAGCCCATGGAGTCCCCCGCTCCCTTCGCCCGCGTCATCAAGGCGCTCAAGCCCGACGTGGTGCTGATGCAGGAATGGGAGAAAGGCGATGCCGCCGAGGTGGACGCCTGGTTCGAGCAGCACGTCGGCGGCTCGTGGCATGTCCGCAAGGCCCCCGGCACCATGGCCACCGGCGGCGGCGTGCTCATCGCCTCCCGCTTCGAACTCGTCGCGGGCGAGCCCAAGACCCTCGAGTGCACGTTCCGCAACGACGCCAACGAGCAGGAAACCAAGCCCGTCCGCTTCGTCGACGCCACCCTCAACACGCCGCTGGGCCCGGTGCAGGTCGGGAGCATGCACCTCAAGTCCCGAGGCGCCAAGGACAGCATCGAGGACCGTCGGCGAATGGCCGAGGCCCGCGCCATCAATGCCGCCTTCACCCGCGACGCCACGGCCGCCGCGGCCCAGCGTCGCATCATGAGCGGCGATCTCAACCTCGTGGGCAGCCGTCCCCCCCTCGACATCCTCCGCGCGGGCGTCGATGCCGACGGCTCCGACCTGACGCCCGCCGCGGCCATGGTGCACGGCGACCTGGCGTACTACACCTGGAAGGACGACAAGACCGCCTTCAGCCCCGGTCGCCTCGATTGGATCGTCTACTCCGATTCGAACCTCAAGGAGCACGCCTCCTTCGTGCTCGATGCCTCCCGGCTCGACCAGAGCGTGCTGACCGCGTTGGGCATTGAACGGGGCGACACCGCGACGGCGGATCACCTGCCCGTCGTGATCGACCTCGTGGCCCGTTGACCCTCCTTCGACGCATCCGCGAACCCGCCCGAGGCGAAAGGGGTGTGGAAGGTGAAGGTCCATCCCATGCGAACCCTGGTCGCCATCCCGGTCTACAACGAAGCCCGCTACGTCCGCAGGGTGCTCGCCCGCGTGCTCGAGCACGCCTCCGACGTGCTGGTGATCGACGACGGCTCGACCGACGCGACCCCCCGACTGCTCCCGGAGTTTCCGGTCGAGATCATCCGCCACGCGAAGAACCGCGGCTACGGCAAGAGTCTCCGCGACGCCTTCCGCTGCGCGATCGCCGAGGACTTCGACTGGCTCGTGACGATGGACTGCGACGAGCAGCACGAGCCCGCCGCCATTCCCTCGTTCCTCGAGGAAGCCGCTCGCGACCGCGCCGACGTGATCAGCGGCTCGCGCTACCTGCTCGCCGCGAGCGGCGACGACGCCGCCCCGCCCGACCGCCGCGTCATCAACGCGACGATCACCGACGAGATCAACGCCCGACTCTTCCCCTCGCCCGCTCGCCCCATCACCGACGCCTTCTGCGGCTTCAAGGCCTACCGCGTCGAATCGCTCCGTCGCCTGCGGCCGACCGTCAGCGGCTACGCCTTCCCCATGCAGTTCTGGGCGCAAGCGGTGGCGGCCGGCCTTCGCGTGCTCGAACTCCCCGTGCGTCGCATCTACAACGACCCTTCCCGCACCTTCGGCGGCCACCTGGATGACGCCGCCGTTCGGCTCGCCCACTACCGCCACATCCTGCACCGCGAGATCAAGCGTCTGGCGGCCTCCCTCCCCGCCGAGGCGGTGCATGGCCTGACCGATCGCGAATCTCCCGGCGCGTGCACCCTACCGTGCCCGGCGTGACCTCCTCGGCCGACACCCCCGCAGGCGTTGTGGCTCTCCACCTGCACGCCCCCCCGGGCGGCTGGACCTCCGCGGCATCGCCTCGCGAGCCCGACGCCGTCGTTCGCGGCACCCGCGCATCGCTGGGCCTCCCCCCATCGCGCCCCCTGATCATGACCGGCCATCAGGCCGGCCTGTGGCATGCCGGCATTCTGGCCAAGTACCTCGCGGCCGACGCGCTGGCGTCCTCGATCGCCGGAGCCGCGTGGTCGCACCTCGTGGTCGACCAGGACATCAACGACGCCGGAGCCCTGCCCGCGCCCACGGCCGATCTTCGCCGCGTCACGCTTCGCCTCGCCCCGCCCTGGCCCGGTCGCGTGACGTCGCGCCAACCCGCGTCGACGCGGGCGGGCGAGATCGCGCCGGGCATGCACCCCGAGGTCGTCGCACGCGTCGAACGGATCATGGCGATGGTCTCGACGACGGCATCGGCCCCGGACCTTCCCTCGCAACTCGAGACGATGGTCCGCACGCTGACCTCTCCTCTTTTCTCGCTCCCGCGGGGCGTGCGCGCCACCGGCCTCGCGAGCACCGACGGATTCAGGGTCCTGCTGCGGGCGATGCGTGACGATCCCGTCGCCTGCGTCGAGCACTACAACGCCGCCGCCGCTTCAACGCCCCGCGCCCGGCTGGCTCCGCTGCGGACCCGCGGGGGCGGGCGGGAGTTGCCGCTGTGGCGAATCGATCCCGCCGCGGGAACCCGCCACGCCGTCTTCAGCGACGAAGTGAGCGACGTGCCGCCGGAACTGCTCGCGCCGCGGGCGCTGCTCCTGTCGGCCTTCCTGCGCCTGTTCGTCTGCGACCTCTTCATCCACGGCACGGGCGGCGGACTCTACGACCAGGCGACCGACGCCTGGCTCGGGCGGTGGCAGCCGTCATGGAAGCCGTGTCCCGGCGCGGTCGTCTCGGCGACCGTGACCCTGCCGCTGGCCGCCGAGGGCGCGTGGCCGTCGCCGGAGGCCATCGCCAGGGCCCGCTGGGAAGCGCACGCCGCCAGGCACGATCCCGAGCGGCTGGGCGATGCCCGGGCCGCGGCGGCGAGCGAGGCGTTGCTGGCGAGGATCCGCGAAGCCAAGGCCGCCGGCGCTGACGCCCGCGGCGCGTATCTCGAGTTGCACGCCTTGCTCGAAGGCGTGCGGTCCAGGCATCGCGCCGCCCTCGAGACGCTGGACGCGAAGGCGACGGCGTTGGAGGCCGCGGGCCAGGCGTCACGGGTGGTGCACGATCGCACGTGGCCCTTCGCGTTGCATTCGGAGGCGACGCTGCTGGCGTTGCGGGCGTCGATCCGCCGGGCGATCGCGGCGACCGATGGCGGCGTCAGGTCCGCTGCTCGCGCGGATCGGCGGGCATGACGACCTCGAAGACCGCGCCGGAGCGGTCGGTGCGATTGCGGGCGAGGATCGTGCCGCCGTGTTCCTTGACGATCCCCTCGGCGACGGCGAGTCCCAGGCCCGTGCCCCGGGCGTCGAGGCGGGTCGAGACGAAGGGCTCGAAGAGGTGGGCGAGCACCGCGGCGTCGATGCCGGGGCCGTCGTCGATGACGCTGATGCTGACGAGCGGACGACCTTCTCGCTCGAGGGCGGCGGCTTCGACTCGCACGCTCCCGCCGCCCGACTTGGCGAGCGAATCAACGGCGTTGCGGACAAGGTTCACGAAGACCTGGACCATGCGGTCGCCGTCGCACAGGAGCATCGTGTCGGGGGGAACGTCGTTGACGAGGTCGATGCCGCGGGCGTCGCGGTCGAGGCGAACGAGCGTGATGGCCTCCTGAACGGTCTCTCGAACGGGCGTGAGGCGGCTGTCGGGCGGGCGAACGCGCGCGAAGTCGAGAAGACTCAGGCCGAGCTTCTCGAGCCGCGAAACGACGCGGAGCATGAGGGCGGCCGTGGCGGGCTCGACCGGCTGCCCGGGGCGTCCTTGGAGTTGTTCGACGCATCCCTTGAGGACCGCCAGCGGGGTGTTGAGCTCGTGAGCGATGCCGGCCGAGAGCATGCCCAGACTCGCCAGCCGGTCGGACTCGGCGAGGTTCCGCTGGGCGGTCTCGAGGAGGTGGTTCTTTCGCTTGAGATCGGTGGCGACGGCCTCGAGTTGCGAGAGGGCGGCGCCCAGCGCCTCTTCCTGGCGTCGCAGCTTGATGACCGACTCGTTGCGCGACCGCATGATGGCCCCGAGTTCGTCGCCCGGGATCGACGCCTCGGGGATCAACTCCTCGGTCTTGCTGCCCGACTGCACCGCCGCGTCCGCGACGAGCATCCGTTGGATCGGGGCGTAGACGGTCGGCGGCAGCACCACCACCTCGAGCGCGAGCGCGACAATCGCGTACACGGCGAGCAACGCGACCACCAGCAGCCAATAGACCCGCATGGCGGCGCGTCGGGTCTCGGGCATGCGCGCGCTGACGAGATGAAACGCCTCCTCGACGCCAGGTCGCGCCGGCGCGAAGAGCACGGCCGCCGGCCCCGCCACGCTCTCCCGGGCGACGACGGCCCGCCCCGGCGCGGCCAATGCCGATTGGAACGCGGCGAGGTCGATCGCCAGTTCCCTCGCGTCGCCTCGACGATGCTCGACGAGCTCGGTGTCGCTCCGCTCCGCGGCGGGCCACTCGCCGTCGCGAAGGATCGCCGACGCGGCCTCCTCGAGCATCACGCGGGCCTTCTCCATCTCGGCCTGCTCGACCACCTCGGTGATGGCCGGACGCAGCGCAACGAGCAGGATCGCGGCCAGGCCGATCGAGAAGAGCGTGTGCAGCACCACCAGCTTCTTGCGGATCCGCATGCCCGCCAGCAGCCGCGCCGGGCCGAGCTTGGCCGGCGCCGCTCGCACCAGGCGACGGTCGAAGAACGGAGGCAGCGCGGGCACGCGATGCGTCGTCGGTCGCTGAGCGGGACCCGGCGATCGCGGATCGGACGTCGGTGGCGTGGCCGTCGGTTCGATGCAGGACGTTATACACTCGCTCTCCATGGCGACCGGCGACCCATCCCCCAAACGACGTCCCAAGCCCCGGGGCGGCCACGGTCGTCCCTCCTTCCGCGCGCCGAGCCGCACCGCGCTCGTACGCACCGCGCCCGTCCGCACCCAGGACGCGGCGCGAAGCGCGGCCATGAACGCCTTGGCCCGCCAGGCCGCGGCCTTTCCCGACCTCGACATCGAGGGCATGACCCTCCCGCGACTCGACGAACGCGACGCGGCCTTCGCCCACGCCATCCATGACGCCGCCCTGCGGCGATGGATCACGCTGGGGTACCTCGTCGAGCGGTACACGCCGCGGCCCTTCCGCGAGAACGAGCCGCAAACCCAGGCCGCCCTGCTGGCCGCGGCCGCGCAGATGATCCTGCTCGATCGCGTGCCGCACCACGCGGCGATCAACGCCTCGGTCGAGTGGGTGAAGCACGCCGCCAAGGCCTCGGTGGCCGGATTCGTCAACGCCGTGCTGCGCAAGGTCGGTTCGCTCGTGGCCACGCCTTCGGACGATCCCAGCCGGCTCCCCGAGCGAACCTTCCGGCCCGCATGGGCCAACCGGGCCGACGAGATCCCGCTCGCCGACGGACGGGCGTTGGTGCTGCGCGCCGCCGTGCTGCCCGAGGACCCGGTCCTGCGTCTGGCCATCGCCACCAGCCACCCCTCGGCCCTCATCCGCCACTGGACGACGATGCTGGGCGCGGAGACCGCCGAGCGGCTCGCCCTGCACGACGTGGCCGCGCCGCCCGTGACGCTCTGCACCGCCCACGCCGCCTCACCCCTGCCCGAATCGTGCACGCCCCACTCGCTCCCCGGCAGCAGCGTCTTCTCGGGCTCGCGCGACGCGCTCGCTTCGCTCCTTCGCGAACGCGGCGACCTGTGGGTGCAGGACGCCGCCTCCTCGCTCGCGGTCGAGCGGTTGCGTCGCCTTCGCGGGGGCGACGACTGGGTGGCCGACGGACTTGTCGTCGACGTCTGCGCCGGACAGGGCACCAAGACGCGGCAACTCGCGGCGAGCTTTCCCCGCGCGACGATCATCGCCGCCGACCCGGCCCCCGACCGGGCCAAGGCCCTCGCGGAGGTGGTGCGGGGCATCGGTCCTCGCGCCCGCGTCCTGCCCTTGCCCGAACTGCACCGTTCGCTCCGGGGCGAGGCCGCGTTGGTGCTCCTGGACGTTCCGTGCACCAACTCGGGCGTGCTGGCGCGACGGGTCGAGGCGAGGTATCGATTCGACCAGTCGCAGACCGATCGTCTCGCGCGAACCCAGCGGGAGATCCTCGGGCAAGGCGCGGCGCTGCTGGCCCCGGGGGGCATCCTCTGCTATTCGACCTGCAGCATCGACGATGCGGAAAACCGCGACCAGGCCGCATGGATCGCGCATCACGCGGGCCTCGAACTGCTCGACGCGGAACAAACGCTCCCCGCGGGCCTGCCGGGCGAGGAGGCGTCGGGCTATCACGACGGCTCGTTCTCGGCGATCCTCGCGAGCCGCGCGTGAGCAGGCCCACACTACCGAAGCCCGAACCATGCCGACTGCTTTCGCGAACGAGCGGTGTCGGGCCGAACCGGCGGCGTACACTCGGCCACGCGCCACTCGGACGGGTCGGCTGGCGCGAGACCCATGATCGATCCCGAGGCATCATCGCGACGCGAACGGCCTCGTGCAGTGAGCAGCCCTGATGAACCTGATGGACATTGTCAGTCTCGCGTGCATCCGCGCCCCGCTGAAGGCGACCGACAAGAAGGGCGTGATCCACGAACTCGTCGACGTGCTGGCCGCCGCGGGCCGCGTCACTGATCCTTCGGCCCTCAAGGAGGCCGTCTGGACGCGAGAGCAGACGCGGACCACCGGCATCGGCCACGGACTGGCGATCCCGCACGGCAAGTGCGTGGGCATGACGGGTCTCTCCATGGCCATCGGCATGCCCGCCCAGCCGATGGACTTCGAAGCCATCGACGGCAAGCCCGTCCGGCTCATCGTGCTGCTTGCCAGCCCCCCGGACCGCACGAGCGACCACATCCAGGCCCTCGCCCGCATCAGCAAGCTCATGACGATGGACGAGTTCCGCGAGCGGATCTACAACGCGACCTCCGCCCAGCAGATCCACGACCTGCTCGGCAGCCAGGAACGCCCCGCCTGACCTTCCGTTCGTCGATGCGCCCTCGCCACGCCGACGAGGATCCCCGCCCCATGGCCCACCTTGATGATGCCAGCGCGATGACGCCGGAGGCGGTGGACCGCTTCCTCGCGGACTTCCTCCGCGGTCGCGGCTACACCCCCAACCTCCACGACGCCGCCGCGTACTCGGTGCTGGGTCAGGGCAAGCGGTTCCGGCCGATCCTCTGCATGCAGGCGTGCGTGGCCTGCGGCGGGCCCGCCGCCGCGGCGATGGCCGCCGGGTGCGCCCTCGAGCTGGTTCATTGCTTCAGCCTCGTCCACGACGACCTCCCGGCGCTCGACAACGACGACCTGCGTCGCGGACGGCCGACCCTCCATCGCCACGCGGGCGAGGCGATGGCGATCCTCGCGGGCGATCTCATGCTCACGCTGGCCTTCTCGCTCCTGGCCGAACGGGCCGCCTCCGCCCCGGGCCTGGTCCGGGAACTCGCCGTCGCGACCGAGGGAATGATCCTGGGCCAGGTGCACGACACGCTCGGGGGTCTGGACGATGCGCTGACGCCGCTCGAACGAGTGGAACGGATCCACGCCAACAAGACCGGAGCCCTGATCGTGGCGGCCTGCCGCATGGGCGTGGAGTCGGCACGCGCCTGGGGCGTCATGCCGCCCCCGGGCGCGTTGGACGCCATGACGCGATACGCGCGGTCGCTGGGGGTGCTCTTCCAGGTGACCGACGACCTGCTGGACGTGACGCAAACGGCCGAGCACGTGGGAAAAAGGACGGGCAAGGATGCTGCCGCGGGCAAGTTGACCTATCCCGGGCTGATGGGCATCGACGGGGCCCGCGAGGCGGCCCGGCGCCACGCGTCGGAGGCCGCCGCCGCCCTCGCGCCGTTCGGCGAGCGGGCCGAACCGCTGGCCCGCACCGTGATTTCGGTGCTGGAACGAACGAAGTGATCGCGGCGGGGGTAGCAGGAGCACGACGCCGCGGATGGCGGACGGGGCATCATCCAAGTTCGCGGCCCCGACGAATCCCTGACCGGCCTCCGAAGGGGTGATACGCTCCTCTTTTGGACGCCTCACGAGGCCCCTGCCGCACATGACGCTTCTCGAGACCATCAAGTCGCCCCACGACCTCCGCAAGCTCCCCGAATCCCGCCTGCCCGAACTGGCGGCGGACATTCGCGCGGCCATCTGTTCGCAGGTGGCCAAGTCCGGCGGACACCTGGCGCCCAACCTCGGCGTCGTCGAGTTGACGATCGCGCTGCATTACGTCTTCGACTTCGGCTTCGACCGACTGCTCTTCGACGTCGGTCACCAGTGCTATCCGCACAAGCTGCTCACGGGCCGGCTTCACATGCTGCCGGGCCTGCGAACGCGTGAGGGCATGGCGGGCTTTCCCGAGCCTCGCGAGTCTCCCTACGACCTGTTCAGCGTCGGCCACGCGGGCACGGGCATCTCGACCGCGGTGGGCATGGCGCGTGGCGACACGCTGGCCAAGGAAGGGTTCGATCCGCGGACGAACCCCGCCGGGCGTCGCGTGGTGACGATCATCGGCGACGCCTCGATCGCCAACGGCGTGGCGATGGAGGGCCTGAACAACGCGGGCACGCTCAAGCGCCAGTTCCTGATCATCCTGAACGACAACGGCATGTCGATCAGCAAGCCGCAAGGCGCGCTCGCCCACTACTTCGATCGCGTGCGGCTGAGCCAGGCCTACGCCGGCCTCAAGAAGAGCGCCAAGGAAGCCCTGACCCACATGCCCGGCGGCCGAACCATCAAGGGCGCGCTCCACCGCGCGACCGAAGCCACCAAGGCGGCCGTGAGCGATTCGAACTGGTTCGAGCACTTCGGGTTCGTGCAGGTGGGCCCCATCGACGGGCACGACTTCCGGTCGCTGCTCGACGTGCTTCGCGAGGCCCGCGACACCGACCGCCCGCTGGTGCTCCACGTCAAGACGATCAAGGGCAAGGGCGTCACGTTCGCCGAGAACGACGCCAGCCGTTTCCACTCCCCGTCGCCCTTCACCGTCGACGGCGACGTGGCCGAGGAAGGGTGCCGCGTCGAACTCAAGAGCGAAGGTCGCAGCTTCACCACGGCCTTCGGCGAGGCGATGGTCTCGCTCATGGAACGCGACCCCAAGGTCGTGGCGTGCACCGCGGCGATGCCCGACGGCACCGGCATCAGCAAGGCCCTTGCCAAGTTCCCGGATCGCTCGTGGGACGTGGGCATCTGCGAGAGTCACGCCCTCGACATGATGGCGGGCCTCGCCAAGACGGGCTTCAAGCCCTTCCTCGCCGTCTATTCGACGTTCATGCAGCGGGCCTTCGACCAGGCGTTCCAGGAGTCGGCCCTGCAGGGGCTGCCCGTGCGCCTGTGCCTCGACCGCGCCGGGCTGGTCGGCGGCGACGGCGCGGTGCACCACGGCTTCTGCGACATCGCGCTGCTCCGCACGCTCCCCAAGGCCGTGATCATGGCAGCCATGGACGAGCCCTCGCTCGTGGCGTCCCTCGAGTTCATGCGCCAGTACGAGGCGGGCCTCTCGAGCGTCCGCTACCCGCGCGACAACGTCAGCGACCGTTTCCTCGGCACGCCATGCCCCGCCTTCCAACTCGGCAAGGCCCGCTGCCTCACCCCCGGCTTCGAGCACCTCGACACCGACATCGCCGCCCCCACGCCCGACGTGGCCGTGCTCGCCTTTGGCACCTGCGCCATCTCGGCCAGCGAGGCCGCGGCCGAGCTGGCCTCCGACCTCCGCGTGGCCGTCTGGGATGCCCGATTCGCCAAGCCCGTGGATGCGGATCTCATCCATGAACTCGTCGCCAGGAAGGTGCCCATCGTCACCGTGGAGGATCACGGCGTCGTCGGCGGATTCGGCTCGGCCGTCCTCGAGGCGGCGGCATCGGGTTCGCACCCCTGCCCCCCCATCACGCGCCTGGGCCTCCCCGATGCGTGGATCTACCAGGATTCCCGCAGCCGCCAACTCGCCGAGGCGGGGCTCGATCGGGCCTCGCTCGTCAAGGCCTTCAGGGCCGCGGCCACCGAGTCATCCGACGCCCGCGTCTGACCGACGCCTGATCTCGCCCGGCCCCGGTCCGGTCTAGAGTCTCCCTGAACTTCGCGCCCGTCGCAGGGCCCGCGCCACGGCGACCACAGGGGACGATTCCATGGGCAGGTCGGTTCTCTTTCTCGTCAACCCCAACAAGCCCGACGCGCTCACCGCCGCGGAGGCCCTCGCCTCGGACGTGGCGCCCCATGGTCGCGTGCTGGGCACGCTGCCGGCCACCAACGCCCCGCCCCCCGAGCAGGCCTCGAGCGCGGACGTGCTCGTGGTGATCGGCGGCGACGGCACCCTCCTGTCGCAGGCACGTCGCTTCGCCTCCATGGGCGTGCCCATGCTGGGCGTCAACATGGGACGACTGGGCTTTCTCGCCGAGTTCGACGTGGCCTCGCTGCGGAACATGGCCTCGACGATCTTCGGCGACGGCGCACTGACCACCCGCAACTTCAGCGCCCTGCGGGTCGAGGTGATCGGCAAGCGGAGCAGCAAGCCTCGCTTCACCGCCATGGCGATCAACGAGGCGGTCATCACCGCGGGTCCGCCCTTCCGGCTCATCTCCCTCGGGCTCGCCATCGACGGGTACGAGGGACCCGTCGTCCGCGGCGATGGCATGATGGTGGCCACGCCCCTGGGCTCGACGGCGTACAACCTCGCCGCGGGAGGCCCCATCATGGGTCCCGACGTCGACGCCTTCGTCGTCACGGCGATGGCGGCCCAGTCGCTGGCCTTCCGACCGGTCGTCGTCTCGTCCGGCAGCACCATCGAGATCACCATGCTCAAGGTCAACGACGAGAACCCGGGATCCGGCACCGCGCTGGTGATCGACGGCCAGACGCACGTGCACGTGGGCGGCGGCGACCGTCTGCGAATCTCGAAGGACAAGCCGCTCCTGCGATTCGTGCAAAACCCCTTGAGCAACTACTGGTCTCGCCTGATCGGCAAGCTCAACTGGGCCGTGGCGCCTCGGATGAACGAGTGACCTCGCCCCGGCCGGGCAGGCGCAACTCGAAGGCCGCCCCCGAGGCGGTCTCCAGCAGCGAGAGTTCGCCCCCCGCCTCGCGAGCCAGCGTCCGGGCGATCGACAATCCAAGCCCCAGTCCCGGCACCCCGCCGTGACGCTGCGACTCGCCCCGCACGAATGGACGGAAGATCCGCTCCCGTTCGGCCAGGGCGACGCCCGGGCCGTGATCACGCACCACGAACCTCGCTTCGCCGCCCCGCGCGTGCACCTCGAGATGCACGCGCCGATCGACGGCCTCGCGGGCGTAGCGGCAGGCGTTCTCCACCAGGTTCGCGAGCACCCGCTCGACCAGCGTCGAATCGGCCCGGACCTCGAACCCCGGCGACTCGTGACGCTCGACCACCAGCGTCATGCCCGCCCGCTCGCACGCCGGTCCGAGCGCCGCCACCATCGACTCCACGAACGGGCCCAGCGCCACGCTCGTCTCGATCGCTCGCCGGGGCCTGCCCCCCAGACGGGCGTACTCGAGCACGCTCTCGACGATCCGCGCCAGTCGCGTCGATTCCTCCCGTAGCGTGCGGAAGTAGGCCTTGCGGGGCTCGCCCTCGGGCACCAGCCCGTCATCGAGCATCTGCGAGTACAGGCAAAAGGTCGTCAGCGGCGTGCGAAGTTCGTGCGTGACCGCGGAGACGAACTGGCCCCGACGAGCAGCCAGATCGACGGCCGACGCGATGGCCCGGCCCGCCGCGAGCATCGCCAGGCCGGCCACGCACCACGTGAGCGCCAAGGCGACTCGCACGGGCGTCCACGCCTCGACCGGCGGCAGCGGCGGCGGCATGGCCACCACCTCGATCGGGATCGCCGCCAGCGTCCGGCCGATCACCTCGGGCCCCTCGGTCCCGAACGCTCGTCGAAGCGGCTTGAGTTCGATCGACGGGAAAAGCCCCCGCGCCGTGTCGAGCAACATCGCCCGCAGCACCGGCCAGTCGAGCCATACGCCCTGCAGCCATGACGTCTCGCCCGAATGCACCGCCCGCACCAGCACCAGTTGCGGCTCGCCGCCCGGCCCGTCGATCCATCGAACGCCGAAGTCGCCCTGCGTGATCGAGACTTGCGAGATCGACGGCGCGGACAAGGCCGACGCCTCGACGTCGCGAGTCGCCGCGTCGACCGCCACGGCCGCCCGCTCGGCACCTCGCCCACCTTCTCGCCCACCTTCTCGCCCAGTTCCTCGCTCGGCCCGCCGCGCCGACGCGGGCGAACGCTCGACCGCCTGCGCCGATGCCGCCGCCATCGCGCGTGCGTTGTACTCCTCGACGGCCTGCGACGCGGGCCCGGCACCGTCATCCACCTTCAAGGCCGCAGCGGACATGGGCGGCGCATCGCCCGCAGTCGGCGTGAACCACTGACGGAGAGATCGCAGCCTCGCGTGCGCCACGGCAATCCCGTACGGCGTCGCGAACGTGCCCTTCGCGACCGCGAGTTCATCCTCCTCGGGCGCCTGCGGCGACGCGAGGCGACCCGACGGATCCCGCTCAAAGTGCAGCAACGCGACCCCCTCGGGCAGGTTCAGGAGCGGCGAGGGCACCATCACCGTCTGCACCGGGGCGTGCGACTCCTCGGATCGGGGCGACCCGGTCGGCGGCGATCGCCTCGCATCGACCGGATGGAAGGGGCGATACTCGAAGTACGGCCTGGCCGCCTCCCTCGCGATGATCGGCGTGAGCGCCGAATCCATGCGCCACAGGGCCAGACGCAAGCGTTCCTGGAATCTCGCTTCGCCCGCCGCCGCCCGCTCGCTCTGCTCGAGCCCGAGCGTTCGAACAGTCACCCACGAGAGCACCCCCGCCACGACGATCACGGCCGCGCCGAAGGCGAGCTTCCATCGATGGACGACCGTCACGGGGTTCCCTCCGCGGCGGTCGCGATCATGTACCCCTTGGCTCGCACGGTGACGATCACCCGCGGCTCGGCCGGATCATCGCCCAGCAACTCACGCAGGCGAGCGACCGTCATGTCGACCGTCCGCGTCTGCAAGCCGCGAGGATCGAGCCCCCACACCGCCTGCAGCAGTTCATCTCTCGCCACGGCCCGCCCGGGATTCCTCGCCAGGTACGCCAGCACCTGCGCCTCTCGCTCGCTCAACGCGGCCCGTCGGCCGTCGGCGAAGGCCACCTCGCGACGCTCGAGATCGATCTCGCGGCCCGCGATGACCAGTCGACCCACCGCGGCCGGCCGCGCGGGCGATCGTCGCAGCACTGCCACCACGCGGGCCAGCAGTTCACTCGCGCTGAAGGGCTTGACGACATAGTCGTCCGCCCCCTCCCGCAAGCCGCGAATGCGGTCGGCCTCCTCGCCCTTGGCCGTCAGCATGATGACGGGCAGGCCGGGCTGGGCCTTGCGAATGCGACGCAGCACCTCGAACCCGTCGAGCCGCGGCATCAGCACGTCCAGCAGCACCAGGTCCGGGGCCGCGGTCAGCGCGGCCGCCAGCCCCGTCTCGCCGTCGGCCGCCTCGAGCGGCTCATAGCTCGCGCACCGCAACGCATCGCACAGCCCGCGACGGATCGCATGGTCGTCCTCCACCACCAGGATCCGCTGCCTGCCGTTCACCGGATGACCCTTCCCTGCTCGTGTTCATCGATCCGAGGAGCATATTCCCGGCACACCCGCCCCCTCGTGGATTGATACGCCTCAGCCGTGCCGCCGTGCGCAACGGGCATGTCACGACCGCGCCGCGGGCCTCCCACGGGTGGTCAGCCATGATCTGTCATGTTCATGATCCGCCATGGTCCGCCATGGTCCGCCATGGTCCGATCACCCCAACGTCAGGCCATCGAACGCGAGGAAGCACCCGTCGGGGAGGATCGCCTGCGTGGCCTCGTGGGCCAGGTCGTGCGACATGTGGACGAAGAACGTGCGATCGGCGGCGATCTCGGCGGCGATGGCGATGGCCTGGTCGATCGTCAGGTGGGTGGGGTGGGCGCGATGGCGGAGGGCGTCGAGCACCAGCGTGCGGATGCCGCGGAACCTCGCCCACGACCCCGTGGGGATGGCCGACACGTCGGTGCAATAGGCCAGCGGGAAGACGTCGCGGGCGGCCGGCGTGAGGAGCCGCTCGTCGGGATCGATGCGCCAGCCCAGCACCGGAAGGCGGCCGTGAAGCAGGGGAATGGGCGTGAAGTCGACGCCATGGAGCCGGACCGGCAGGCCTTGCTCGATCACCTCGGGCGAGACGCGAAAGGGAAGCAAGGTGGCGACGAAACTCGGGTTGACGTTCCGCTCCTTGCGGAAGATGTGCGCGTAGATCCGCTCGAGACTCTCCATCGTGTGGTCGTCGGCGTGGATCTCGACCGCCGACCCCTGCACGTCGTTGAATCGCCGGACCTCGTCGAGGCCGAAGACGTGATCCACGTGGTTGTGCGTGAAGACGATGGCGTCGCATCGGTCGAGGCCCTCGCGAATCGCCTGCAGGCGAAGGTCGGGGCCCGCGTCGAGCAGGATCGTCCGGGGAGCGCCCGAAGCGTCCGCGAACCGCAGGCACGCGCTGGTCCGCAAGCGTCGATCGCGAGGATCGTCGCTCGTGCAGACCCCGCACGAGCATCCGATCATCGGGACGCCCGCCGAGGTGCCGGTGCCCAGGAAGGTGAAGCGCATGGCGGCGGAGAATAGCAGCGTCGGACCCCGCCCCTCACTTGCCCACGCAGAAGGAGGCAAAGACCCGGCCCAGCACCTCCTCGACGCCGATCCGCCCCGAGAGTTCACCCGCCGCGTCGAGCGCCTCTCGCAACGCCTGCGCCACCTCCTCGGGTCGGTCCAGCCTCGCAGGATCCTCGCACGCGAGGGCGAGGTCTCGCGCCTGTCGCAGCGCGTTGGCACACCGGTCCAGCGCGGCGCGGTGACGAGGCAGCAACGCCGCGAGGCCCCGCCGCCCCCGGCCCGTCACCGCCACGTCCGCCACGGCCCGAAGCAGACGCGCCAGGCCCGTGCCGTCGAGCGAACAGACCGCCATCGCCTCGCCGCCGGCCTCGGCACGGCGGTCGGCGCACGTGCGGATGCGAAGCACGCGGCCCGCGCCAAGCCGCGACAGGGCCGCTCCCGCCGCCACGGGAAGCGTCGACGCCTCGAACCGGCCCGACGGATCGCACCACAACGCCACGTCGGCCGCCGCCGCCGCCGACGCCGCGGCATCCTGCGCCGCCCGCTCGATCTCGCCCCGCGCCGACGCGAGCCTGTCGTCGAACCCGGCGAGATCGACCAGCATGACGCTGCCCGCCCCGGGCCGCACCGCGTCGAGCGGGAGCGGCTCCTCGATCACGTCGCGCGTCGTTCCCGCCTCCTCGTCGACGACCGACCGCTCTCGCCCGAGCAACGCGTTGAAGAGCGTCGACTTGCCCGCGTTGGGCATGCCCACGATCGCCACTCGCGGCATCGTCGCGCGGGCCGCGGCGTCGCCCGGCCCGACCCCCAACTCGTGCATGATGCCCAGCACCGCCTCCAGCCTCGCCCGCAGCGACCCGCTGCCGATGGCCACGACATCCTCCTGGTCGGTGAAGTCGATGCCCGCCTCCACCAGCGCCAGCAACTCGACGAGATCGGACGCGACCGCGGCATGCCGCCGGCCCGTGCGGCCCTCGCGAAGCCCCGTGGCGGCGTCGAGTTCCTCCTCGTTCTCGGCGGCGATGATCGCCGCCACGCCCTCGGCCTGCTCGAGCGAGAGTCGTCCCGCGAGAAACGCCCGAGCCGAAAACTCGCCCGGCCTTGCGCGGCGACACCCCGGTCGAGCCGCCCACGCGTCGATCACCCGCTCCACCAGGTGCGTCTGGCCCGGCACGAGCACCTCGAGCACGTCCTCGCCCGTGTAACTCGTCGAACCCGGCATCGAGGTCGCCAGGACGGGAAGTTCGAGCGTCTCGCCGACCCCGGGCAACGAGACGATCGCCCGCACGACACCCCGGCGCAGCGGCCGCGGCTCGACCAACGACAACGCGCACGGGCCGCTCGCCCGGATCAACGCTCGCGGCGATTCGCCCGGCGCCGACGACCTCGCGACGATCGTGTCACGCGCCGCCGCGGCGCCTTGGGCACGGCACGACTGGTCGCCGGCCATGGTTCACTTCCCGCTTCCGCCCTCGGGCGTCTGCGGCTTGGCGGACTCGGCGGCCGGCGCGGGGGGCGTCACGTTCTCGAGCTTGAGCGACTTCATGAGCCGCTCGGTGAGATCATCGGCGGCGACGCCCTTGACCACGGGCCTCGCGAGCATCTCCTGCACCGCGCCCGGAATGTTCTTCGAGCTCAGGGCGATGGCTCCAGACTTGCTGGCGATGACGTGGGTGTAGCCCAGGCCGTCGGCCAACTGCGTGGCGGCGTCGAGGATCAGCCGATACGCCTCCCCCACCTGTCGCGTGTTGAAGGTCTCGAGCTGCGCGGTCGCCTCGCTCCGACGCTGCTGGAAGGCGGAGTTCTTCTCGAGGAAGGTCTTGTTCAGGGCCTTGAAGCGTTCGCTCTCCTCCTTGAGATCCTTGGCCTCTTCCTGCATCTTCTTGAGTTCCTCGGCCAGGGGCTGGAGCTTCTTGGCCTCCTCGGTCTCGAAGGCTTCTCGCTGCGACTTGTACTGGTCGGTCGAGATCATCCGCTCGACCAGCGACAGCACGTCGACGGTGGCGATGCGGGGAGCGTCGGCCTTCAGGCCCCAGCCCGCGGCGATGGCCTGCGACCCCCGTCCGTCGGGCAACCGACCGGCGAGACCCAGGAGAAGGGCAGCGGCGAGACCGCCGTAGACGAGGACGCGTTCATTGGTCTTCATGGCAGGATCCGTGTGCGGCAAAGCGATCGAAGGAGGTTAGGCCCCGGGCATGCGAACGGGAATGGACTCCACCACCGCCCAAGCGAGCGTCGCGAGCCGATCCATCGCCGTCGCGAGGTCCCACCGCTGACGGGCCCGATCGCCGGTGGTGTTGCTGATGACGCGAAGCTCGACCGCCGGAACCCCGACGCGGCTCGCCGCCAGCAGCACCGCCGCCCCCTCCATCGCTTCAGCGACCGCGCCGGTGCGGGCGACCACCTCGGCGGCCAGCGCGTCGGTCCCCGAGCACGTCGAGACGGTGGCGACGGGGCCGTGCACGCTCGCGAGCGAACGAAGCGCGGCGGCCAAGTCGGCGTGCGGCCCGATCGCATCGGTGGCGTCGGGCGCGATGCCCCAGCCCAGACTCGCCAACGAGCGGAACGACGCCTCGGTCTGCACCCCCTCGTCGGCAAAGACCGACGACTCGGCGAAGACGACGCTCCCGATCGCGGCCGGGTGCGGCACGGCCGGCAACGCCCCCGCGATGCCAAGGTTGACCACCAGCCCGTGACGTCCCAAGGCCAGCGTGGTGGCAACCGCTCCGGCGGCGTTCGCCTTGCCCACGCCCGTCAGGAGCAAGTCCGCGCCGGGAGCCAAGGGCACCGTCTGCCACGCCGCCGGCGCCCGGGCCGGACCGTCGAGACCGACGCCCCTCCGAACGGCCGACGCCTCCGTGGCGGCCGCCACGACGAGCAGGAGCGAGGTCGGTCGGGAGTTGAATGGGCCGTCGTTCATGTCAGGCGATGCTATCCGTCGCCATGCCCGTCACCGTGCCCGTCACCGACAGGCATCCGCCGCGGCTTCCACGCCGAAAGGATGGTGATCCCGCCGAGGGGGTTCGGTTGATGGGAGGGTCTACGATCCCATCGCGATTGCCCCCGGAGTGGCCCCCGTCCGTTCGAGAGGTTCCATGAACGCCCAGCGATCCACCCAACGCCCCCGTCCGAGTCGAACCGTCATCCTCGCCATGGCGGCGGGCCTTGCGTTCGCGTCGGGGTGCTCCGACGAAGCCGATCGCCAGGCGGCGGCGAGGGCGGCCGCCGGCACGGCGGACCGAGCGCCCGCCCGCTCGATGGGCTTCGAGATCGTGACCACGGCCAACGGCGAACTCGAGGCTCGCAAGCGGGTCGAGATCCGCAATCCGCTCGATCAGGAGTCCGCCATCGTCCGGATCGTTCCCGAGGGCACTCGCGTGACGGCCGGGGACATCATCATCCAGCTCAACGTCGAGGAGATCCAACTCAAGGTCGACGAGGAGAAGCTCAAGGTCGAATCGGCCAGGGCCGTCGCCGAAGTGGCCAAGAACGCGTACGAGATCCAACTCAAGGAGAACGAGATCAAGCTCCGCCAATCGAGGCTCAAGCTCGAACTCGCCGAACTCGCGCTCCAGCAGTGGGAACAGGGCGACCGCCTCAAGAAGGAACGCGACCTCGAGCTGGCGGCCGACAAGGCCGTGCTCGAGTTGCACCGGCTCGCCGAGGTGTACATGCGGGCGCAGAACCTCAACGCCGAAGGGTTCATGAGCAAGAACCAGATGGACCTCGAGGAGGTGGCGTACATCGAGGCCATCTCGAAGTACAAGACCTCCAAGCTCGCGCTCGACGTCCACCGCGCGTACGAGCAGATCAAGGACCGCAAGAAGTTCGAGTCCGACGTCGCCGAGGCCACGCAGGAACTCGACAAGGCCCAACTCAACAGCCGCAGCCAACTGGCGAGCAAGCTCGCCGAGATGAACAACTCCCACGAACAGCTCTTGGGGCTCGAGCGCAAGCTCGCCAAGCTCACCAAGCAGCGTGACGACGCCACCATCCGCGCCGAACGAGACGGCCTCGTGGTCTATGGCACCTCCGTCGACCGCAACAGTTGGTCCGGCCGCGGCGGCGGCGGCGACTCGACCCTCACGATCGGCACCCAGGTCGCTCCCAACCAGCTCCTGATGATCCTCCCCGACACCTCGGAGATGCTCGCGGCCGTCCGCGTGCACGAGAGCCTGGCGGGTCGGATCCGCAAGGATCAGCCGGTCAACGTGCGCATCGACGCCGCGGGCGGCGTGACGTTCGCGGGCAAGGTCGAGAGCGTGGGAGTGATGGCCGAAACCGGCGGCTGGCGCGACCCCAACCTTCGCGAATACACCGTTCGCGTCGCCATCGACACGCAGGGCAACAACGCCCTCAAGCCCGCCATGCGCTGCGAGGCGAGGATCGTCCTCGACTCCGTGCCCCAGGCCATCACCGTCCCCGTGCAGGCGGTCTTCAACGAGGGCCCCGTGCAGTTCGTCTACTCGCCTTCCGGCCCTCGCTTCGAGCGGCTGCCGGTCAGGATCGGTCGTCGTTCCGACACCATGGCCGAGGTCGTCAAGGGACTCGACGAAGGCACGGTCGTGCTGCTGCGCGAACCCGGATCCGGCGAAGTGCTCGCGGGCAACTTCAAGCCCGAGGCGCTCACCGCCGCGGGGTACCGCCTCGACGACGCGGGCAAGGTCATCGCCGAGGGGGGCATGCGGGGCGGCGTCTCGCCCGGCGGCGCCGGCGCCCCGGGGGTTCGCCCCGCGGGGGGCCCGCCCGCCGACCGAGGCCGCCGCGAGGGCCGCGGAACCGATGCCGCGGGCTCGAGCGGAGGCCCCACGCCGTCGCCCGCGCCGGCCCCGGCCGTCAAGCCCGCCCCGGCGGCCGCCGCCCACTGAGTCGCACCCGCAATTGACGCTGGAGCGGGCATCGCGCCGGGCACACGAAGGGGTTCGACCCTTCTACACTCCGCCGCCATGAACTCCGGTCCTCTGTCGAATCGCTCCGTTCGCCTCCGCCTTCGCCTGGTCGCAGGCCTTGTCGCCGGCGTGTTCGTCGCCGCGGGCGGCCCCCTGGGCTGCATGCAGCAGTACTCGAACTACCCGGAGATCCCCAGCGCCAAGGGGCTCAAGCAGGACCCCAACACGCCCGCGAGCGAGAGCGCGATGGTGGCCGCGTTGCAGTTCGTGGCCAACCGATACACGCCCGGCACGATGCGTCTTGACGCGAAGAACGCTCGCGAGGCGGGCGAGATGACGACTTCCACGCCGATGGTGGTGAACCTCCCCGTGGGACAGCGTCAAAGCTACTACCGCCGCATCGCCCGCAGGGTGGGCCCCAACGTGGCGCCGATGACCGGCGACGTCGACGCGTCGCTGCCGGTGTATCACGTCACTCGCGTGTGGCTCCGCTTCTCGGAGGGGTGGGTCGACGTGATGCGGCCGATGCCCGAACTCCCGCCGGGACCCGACGGCAAGCCGGTCTACCAGACCGTCACGCTCAAGATGACCGGCGGCTTCGGTCCCTGGCGAGTGCTCCACGCCCGCGCGTGGCCCCCGGGCATCGACCCGATTCCCGAGCCCTACGTGCTGCCCGACGAGGAGCGCATCGACCAGTACGAACTGTCGAGCCGCGCCAAGGGCGACTATCGCGAACAGTTCCGCGCGTGGGAAGCAAACGCCAAGGCGCCGAGCGAACCGCCGGCCGCCAAGGAGCCGTGACCGATCTCGCCGAACTTGCTCGCCGAACTTGCTCGCCGAACTTGCTCGCCGCCTGTCGCACGTCAACCCGACGGTTCGCCGCATCGCCGCGCTCGACGCGGCTCGCGTCGACCCCATCGACGACACGCTGCTGCTGCGGCTTGGAACCTTGATCCTCGAGGAAACCGACGCCAAGACGCGGGTGCTGCTGGCCCGCCTGGTCGAACGCCACGCGCCCGGCAGGGCGATCGCCCCGGGCCTCGTGCCCGCCATCGAGGCCGCGGCGGCCGCCTGCGACGAACCGCTGGGACGACACGCGCTGATCCTCGCTCGTGACGCCGTCGAGGCCTCGATCGTCCGAGAATGATCGCCCCTCGCGACCGCGGGCGGCCCCGGCGACGCAACCGTGCATGGCCCGGTGGCCTTCGGTCGTGCCGCGGCGCATACTTGACGTTGGATGAGGACCTCGTGGCCGATGCTCGCGTGCCTGACCGCTTCGGCATCGGCCCAGATGGCGGCCGTGAACGCCGAGGCGATCCGCCCGTTCCTCGACCTGGCCGCACGCGCCCGTGTCGATGTCGTCGGCATCGGCGACTCGAATCAGTTGCAGCGTTCCAACGGATGGGACCAAGGGTGGCACAAGGCGCTCGATGAACGATTCGGCCTCTACGCCACCGGACTGGTGAGTTGGGGCGAAGGACAAGGTCGGGGCGCAGGACAGGGATACCGATACGCCTCGCTCTCGAGCGCGGGAGGCGGCTTCGCCTACGCCGACGCGCCGCCCGAGGCGGCGATCTTCCTCGATTCGGCCACGTCGCTCCTCGCGCCGCACAACTACCTCCACGTGCCCGCCGGCGCGAGCGTGCCCGGCACCGCGATTGCCGGCGGCATCATCGAGCCCGGGTGCCCGATCGACATCTCCGGCCCCTTGCGACTGCACTTCTCGTACGGCCGCTTCGCGGGCACGGGGTCGGGTTCGTTCCAGCCGCTGTGCCGCTTCGAGAACTTCCCGTTCGAGACCATCGTGACGGGCCAGACCCTCTCGACCAGAAGCGGGACCGGCGCGTTCGAGATCGTCATGGGCACCGTCGACGTGCCGCAGGGTGCTCGCACCCGCCCCATCGCGCTGCGGGCTTCCCCTCAGGCCTCCAGCATCGTCGGTCCCTTCATCGCCTACCACCTCCGGGCGGAGAACCGCTCGCGAACGCATGGAGCCGCCTTCAGTTCGCTCTACGCCCTGGGCGCTAAGTCGTCCAACGACATGGCGCGGGCGACGCTCGCGGCGAGCGACGCGACGCTCACGCACTACTTCGGTTCCCTGCGACGCCTGCAAGGCCCCGTGAAGGGCGTCCTCGTGCGCATCAACACCGGGCTCAACGATCGCGCCGAGTCGCGTCCGTCGGTCCGGCTCGGACTCGTCCCGGGCAACTCCGCGGCCGCGTACGCCGACAACCTGCTCTCGATCATCGAACGCCTGCGGGCCCTGTGGACGCTCAACGGCTGGCCCGCCGAGGAACTCCACTTCCTCCTGACCGCCTCCCACCCCGTCGCGGACCCCGACGAAGCTTCGCTTCGCGGCTACCGCGACGCGTGCGACCAACTCGCTCGCTCGCAGCCCCGCACCGCGACGGTGCGACTCGACGTGATCTCCAGCGCGGGTGAGATGCTCGCCAACCGCTGGTACCAGGCCAACAACACCGACCGCAATCACCTCGCCGAGGCGGCCTACGACGCGCTCGCGTCGCGCGAACTCACGACGCTGCTGCGGCCCCCCTGCATCGCCGACTTCAACACCGACGGAGGCGTCGACGGAGCCGATCTCGCCGCCTTCTTCGAGGCCTGGCAGGCCGGCGACTTCCTCGCCGACGTCAACGCCGACGGAGGCGTCGACGGCGGCGATGCCGGCGCCTTCATGGCCGCTTGGACCGCCTCGGACTGCTGAACCGAACCCGATCGCCTGCCTCCCTCACCCCTTCCGGCCCCCGAATCCTCGGCCGATCTGCAACCAAGGGGATCCCCGTGCGTATTCGTGGCTGCTCCCATTCGGGAGCCGTGCGGGCGTCCGTCGGACCCTTCGCGCAACACGCATGCGGCGGCATGTGGCCCGCAGCATGCCCCCTCAGGCTCATCGGGAGAGCACTCCAGTGAAGGCACACGTCAAGACGGTCGCGGCGATCGCGGGTTTGGTCATGGCGGCGGGTTCCACCAAGGCCGCCTCGGACGGCAGGCACGACCTCGACTCGCCCGGCCTCGCCTCGATCGACTGCCGCCTCGCCGCCGACGAGACGACCTCTCCCGCGGCGGCACGGGCGATCGCGGCCATGCGGGCGTCGGCTCGGGGCAAGGCCCGTGACGAGGCGCTGGCCAGGCTGGCCGCACGCGTGCCGATGTTCAAGGCCGACGACGACGCCACGCTGGGCACCGTGCAGTTCATGCGGTCGCCCGCCGCGTTCCTCAGCGGCCCCTCTCGCCTCGCGCCGATCGACGCGGCCTTGGCCTTCGTCGACGAGCACGCCGCCGCGCTCGAAGTCGACGCGGCGACCCTTCGAACCTTCCCGCTCACGCGCAACCTCGACACCTCCGACGGCCTGATGCACCACCTGACGTGGCAGCAGCGGATCGACGGCCTCGATCTCTTCAACGCCGAACTGCGGATCAACGTCGCCCGCGGCGGCGAGATCATGAACGCCGGAAGCACCGTCCTCGCGCCGCCCGAGGGCGGCTGGCGCATTCCCGAACAGTCGCTCGACGAGGCGGCCGCGATCCGGGCGGCGGCGGCCAACCTGGGCATCACCATCGCCAAGGCCCCCACCCCCACGACCGACATCGGCCCGCACGGCGGCGTCATCCACCAGACGAGCGGCGAGTTCGGCAACCAGGATCCCCTCGAGGTCAAGAAGGTGCTCTTCGCCCGCACGCGCGACCAGGTGGTCCCCGCCTGGTGGATGAGCGTGCCCGAAAAGGGCGTGGGAAACACCTACGACATGGTGATCGACGCCACCGACGGCTCCGTGCTCTGGAGGCACAATCGCCTCGTGTGGGACACCACCCAGCCGGCGACCTATCGCATCTACGCCGGCGACAGCCCGGCCCCGCTCTCCCCCGGACGCAACACCCCGGACGGCTTCCAGGCGCCCTTCGTGGCCCGCACGCTCCTGACGGTGCAGCCCGCCGAAATCTCGGCCTTCTCGCCCAACGGCTGGATCCCCGACGGACAGACCGCCACCGTGGGCAACAACGTGGACGCCTATCTCGACTCGGCCAACGACAACACCGCCTCGGCGGCCGATCGCGCCACGGGCGCCAGCCGCGTCTTCGACTTCTCGCTCAACGTCGGACTCAACACCGGCGACGCGCCCGCGGCCTATCAACCCGCGGTCACGACGCAGCTCTTCTACTACGCCAACCGCTTCCACGATCGGCTCTACTCGCTGGGCTTCAACGAGGCGTCCGGCAACTTCCAGACCGACAACCTCGGTCGCGGCGGCACCGCGGCCGACCCCGTGCGCGCCGAGTCGCAGGACGGCAGCGGCACCAACAACGCCAACTTCTCCACCAGCGGCACCGACGGCTCCACCGCCCGCTGCCAAATGTACGTCTGGACCGGTCCCACGCCCGATCGCGACGGTTCCCTCGACGGCGACATCGTCTATCACGAGATGGCCCACGGCCTCTCCATCCGCCTGCACCGCGGCGGCCTCACCGGCACGCAAGGCGGAGGCATGGGCGAAGGGTGGAGCGACTTCTTCGCGCTCTGCATCAACGCGCAGAACGGCGACGACTTCGCGGCCTGCTACGCCGCGGGCGCGTACGCCACGTACAACATCACCGCGGGCTTCACCAACAACTACTACTACGGCATCCGTCGCTACCCCTACTCGCCGGACTTCAGCAAGAGCCCCCTCACCTTCGCCGACATCGACAACGCCCAGTTCTCCGTCAGCGGTTCGGTGCCCCGCGGCCCCATCGGGTCGACGACCGCCAACGAGGTGCACAACGTCGGCGAGGTCTGGTGCAACACGCTGCTCGAGATGCGGCGCGAGATCGGCTTGATCGAGGGGTTCGCCGCCAACGAGATCTCCATGCAACTGGCCGTCGACGGCATGAAGCTCGCCCCCGGCGTGCCCGACTTCCTCGACGAACGCGACACGATCCTCCAGGCGGATCAGGCCCGCTACGGAGGCGTGCACCAGGCCGCCATCTGGACCGCCTTCGCCAAGCGAGGCATGGGCGTCAACGCGACCAGCCCCGCCGGCGGCGGCACCTCCGGCATCGTCGAGAACTTCGCCCTTCCCCAGCGCGTCGACTTCACCTTCCCCGACGGCACGCCCTCGATCGTGTCGCCCGCTGCCGCCACCACCTTCCGCGTCGCCATGACGCCCACGCTGGTCACGCTCACCCCCGGCACGCAGCGGCTCTTCTACTCCATCGGCGGCGGCGCGTACGCCTCCTCCGCCATGTCGCTCGTCTCCGGCTCCACCTACCTCGCCAGCATCCCCGCCGTCCCCTGCTTCTCCGCGGTCTCGTACTACGTCTCGACGGGCACGAGCGCGGGCGAGCGAACCAGCCCGGCGACAGGCTCGTCGGCACCCTACGCCGCCCTGTCGATCACCGGCGTCGACACCAGTTTCTCCGACGACGCCGAGACGAACAAGGGTTGGACGCTCGGCGTCGCCGGCGACACCGCCACGTCGGGTCGCTGGGAGCGAGCCGTGCCCCAGGCCACCACCGCGCAGCCCGGAAGCGACCACACGCCGGGCGCCGGCACCATCTGCTTCGTCACCGGCGCATCGGCCGGCGCCAGCGCAGGCGCCAACGACGTCGATGGCGGCTACACCACCCTGCTGAGTCCGGCCTTCAATCTCGCGGGCAAGCCCGATTCGGCCCTCTCCTACTGGCGCTGGTACTCCAACAGCGCCGGCGCCGGCGCCAACGCCGACACCTTCCGCGTCGACATCTCCAACAACAACGGTTCGACCTGGACCAACTTCGAGACCGTCGGCCCGGCCGGCGCGGGCACCAGCGGCGGATGGATCAACTTCTCCCGCCGCATCGCCGATGTCCTGCCGGTCACCGCCACCATGCGGGTCCGCTTCGTCGCCGACGACGCCGGAACCGGTTCGCTCATCGAGGCCGCCGTCGATGACATCGTCATCTCCGCCAACATCTGCGTCCCCCCCACCGCCTCCTGCCCCGCCGACTTCAACCAGGACGGCGGCATCGACGGCGACGACGTGGCCGCCTTCTACCTCGCCTGGGAATCGGGAGACGCATCGGCCGACACCAACCTCGACGGCGGCATCGACGGCGACGATGTCGTCACCTTCTTCGCCGCCTGGGAAAACGGCGGCTGCTGACGGCGGGCGCCGTTCCCGAAATGAAAGGCGGGCGAGCCCGATGGCTCGCCCGCCTGCGTTGATGGACTCGTCGGGCTTCGGGGCTCAGCAGCCGCCGTTCTCCCACACCCGGAAGAACTCGGTCACGTCGTCGCCATCGACGCCGCCGTCCTGGTTCGTGTCGGCCGAGGCGTCACCAATCTCCCAGGCATCGAAGAAGGCGGGAATGTCGTCGCCGTCGATGCCGCCGTCACGGTTGAAGTCGGCGGGGCAGGGGTAGCCGGGCTCCTCGAACTCGATCCGCTGGTTGCTCACGTCGACCTCGCCGACGCCCGAGAAGCTCAGGCCCAGCCCCTCGAACCCGTCATCGCTCGCGGCGGGGTCGGTCGACTGCAACCGCATCTGACGACCCCGGGCCACGCTGCCGTCGACGAGGAAGATCACGTCCTGATCGAAGCCCACCGAGAGCCAGGGGAACTCGCCGTCGGGCTGCGTGGCGTATCCCGCGTCGGCCTTCGTCAGCTTGCCGGTGGTGAGGGCCTCGAAGCTCGTGCCCGGAGCAATCGCCCGTTCGCCCGTCGGGTTGCCCTGCTCGTCGTAGAGCTTCATGATGATCACGTGGCCGCGGCAGCAGTTGCCGGCCCGCAGGGAGTAGCCCGACGACGTCCCGTCGCTGCCCCTCCGCTTGATCGCGCCGATGGTCATCTTCGCCTCCGACGTCTTGGCGCGGCACGCGGCCGTCATGGCGAATGCGTCGTCGCAGTTCTCGGGCAGGCCCGCACACGCCACGGTGATGTCGGCGCCGATCCGCTTCACGATCGGCAGGCCGCCCCCGCGGCGAGGCACCGAGGGCAACAGGAGGTCGAGCCCCGTCGTCGTGCCCGGCAGGATGTCCGAGAGCGTGATGCTCCCCGGGTTGGTGCTCATCGTCGCCTCCGAACCCGTCTGCGTGTGGAGCACGCCGTTGATCGACGAGGAGACGCTCACGATGCGACCACCGCCGATTGGACCGCTCGTGCCGCTCTGCGACAGGCCCCAGCTCCAGTCGCAGCGCGCCACCGAGCTCGAGTCGAAGTCGCGGTCGTCGAGATCGACCGTGTGGCCGCGGACGCGACGACCGTCGGGCAGGATCATGTCGCAGTCCGCGTCGAACTCGAAGATCGTGTCGCCCGCGGCGTTCCACTCGACGCCCGACAGGCCCTGGCTCGCCACGGTGATGGCCTGATCGCCCTGCAGCGTGCCGCTCACCGTCTCGCCGGTGATGCTGTCGCGAACGTGGAATGCCAAAGGCCCGAAGTTGCGTTCGCGGTGGGCCTTCAGCTTGGTCACCCCACGCTGCTTCGTCGCCGTGCCGCCGATGACGACATCGGGAGCCCCATCTCCGTCAAAGTCGGGGCCGGTGACGCCGATCGTCATCTCGGTGCCATCGAGCGAGGCCGCGAAGACGGTCGGATCGATGTGGAAGACCTGGCGGTCGACCCCCAAGGCGTCGAACGAGACGCCGTCGCCGTTGGAGGCCGTCACCACGCGGATCGACCCGTCGGCGGCGGTGTCGACCTGGGCGTAGCCCAGCACGCCGTAGGGAAGGCCGTGGAACCGCTTCATGGGCGGGCAGGGCTTCACGCGGAGGCGGGCGGCATCGATGACGGTGTCGTCCTGGATGTACACGTCGAAGACGCCGTCGCCGAAGTCGCCCAGCAGGTTGGTGCCGCACACCGTGGTGGGCATGGTGGCGCCAAGGTCGAAGTAGAAGTTGGTCAAGGGGTTGCTGCTGGGAAGCCACGGAGCGGCCAGGGTGTTGATGTTGAAGCCGCGAGAGAAGGTCTCCGGGGCGCCCTGATTGAGCAGGTCGAACGCCAGACCGTCGTTGCCGGCTCCGTAGCCCGCGGGCTTCATGCGAACGGTGAAGTCGGCGGCGACGATGCCGCGGGGCAGTCCGGTGAAGGTGTGGCCCCAGCCGCGGTCGTTGGTCGGATCGTCGTTGTCCTTCCAGAGGAAGGGGGAGACGGTGCGAAGCGCGGTCAGTCGCGGGCGGCGGCTGGTGGGCTCGGTGGGCATGGCCAGGTTGTCGACCGTGCCCACGGTGTAGACGCGGGTCGGACCGTCGCACGGGCAAACCCGAATCGTGAGGCGGGCGTAATCGACCGTCGTGTCGTCGGACACCAGCAGGTCGAGCGCGCCGCTGGAGTTCATCTGGCTGATGAGGCCGCCCGGCAGCGTGCCGAGGTTGAGCGTGAACGTCTGCGTCTGGCCCGCGTTCCACGTGCCGCCCGCACCGGGCAGGGCGTTGATCGGCGAGGCCCACGCGAAGGTGCCGCCCAGCCACTGCAGGTAGATCGAGTCGTTCTGCGGGATGTCGTTCTCGGCACGGAGCTTGATCTCGAGGACCGCGCTCACGATGCCGCAGGGCAGGTTCTGGAACGACGTGCCGCACACCGCGTTGACGCGAGCGTCATCGAAGGGCTTGGAGATCGCGTAGGTGGAGAGGAGCGAGGCGAAGAAGGGCCGCGGGGTGAGCGGGTCGATCGGGGCGGCGAAGTTGTCGACCCGGCCCTGCTCGTAGCAGATCGTCTTCATCACGTTGTCGGAGCAGGTCGTCGGGCAGGGCACCCCCTGCCCCGCGGCGATCGAGCCGAGCATGCCGGCGGCGGCCGCGAGGGTGACGGGCGAGAGGGAACGGACGATGGGGAACGCAAAGGCCATGGGACTTCTCCTGCCCGCTGTCGCGGGCTGCTTGCTGCAACGCATCACGTGGCTGACTGACGGACCGGGAGTTCGCTCACCGGCGTGGTTCGTGACGGGCCACACGGCCTGTCATGCCTGCACTCCGGAACACGCCGATGGATCTTGCACCGTCACTGCTCGTTTTCACGTCGCCGCGGAAAAAATGCAAAGGCCCGCATAACCGCCGCTACGGCGTTCGTCCGGGCATGCAGTAGAAGCCTTCTCCCAAATCCTGGAGCTTGCCGGCCCGAACGAGGGCCTGCCAAATGCCCGCGGGAAACCCATCCGGGGGCTGAATGCCGTCGATCGATGACTTGCGGCCCCCCGAGGTGTACCGGCCTCCCAGGCGAGACTCGTCGGCGAGCCGCCCCAGGGCCAGACGCTTCTCGAAGGCCTTGAACGCGGCGGCCAGATCCGCCTCGCTGAAGGTCAGGGCGGCCTGCTTGGCCGCCGCATCGGCGACGCGGTGCTCGATGCGGTCGAGCAACGCGGCCAATCCGTCGAGATCCTTTTCGGCCACCACCTTCTGGACGGTGGCGAGTTCGGAAGTCATGCGGGGCAGCAGACGGCCGACGAGCGCCCAGTTCTCCGCCGCCGCCGCGGGCCTGGCCCCCGAGCGAAGCTCCTGAAGGATCGATCGCACCTTCTGGATGACGTTCATGCTCAAGCATATCGCGCAAGCCCCGACCTCCATCGGGTCCGGGAACGGATCGCGTGCCGCGGCATCGCCGGGCGTGCACCCCTATCATTCCCTCCAGTGCCCAGCAAAAAGCCGTCAAAAACGCCCTCCGACCGCATCGGCGACGTGCGAACCGTCTCGCTGATCTCCCTTGGCTGCCCCAAGAATCTGGTGGACTCCGAAAAAATGCTGGGACTCCTGGCCGAGTCGGGCCTCGCCCCCATTTCGCACGACCCACAGGGCGAAGGCTTCGGCGGGGCCGACGCCGTGGTGGTCAACACCTGCGGCTTCCTCGAAGCCAGCAAGGACGAGTCGCTGGGCGTGATCAAGGAGGCCATCGCCGCCAAGGAGCGGGGCGAGATCAAGCGCGTGATCGTCGCCGGGTGCCTCGTGCAGCGTCACCGCGCGAAGATGCTCGAATGGGCCCCCGGGATCGACGCGATGGTCGGCGTCTTCGACCGCGACCGCATCGTCGACGCCGTGCAGGGCCCCGGCGGCGCACGCAAGCGACTCGACGAGGTGAGCGACAAACCGACCTACTGGATCGCCGCCAACGCCTTGTCGGCGGCGAAGGAACGGGGCTTGCAGGTGACCGGCCTCACCGTCAACGGCAAGGACGGCAAGGGCATCGGCTACTTCGAGGACGATTCGGCCCGCCTGCGCCTCACGCCCAGGCACTACGGCTACCTCCGCGTCAGTGAAGGATGCAACCAGAACTGCGCGTTCTGCACCATCCCGAGCATCCGGGGCAAGATGCGCAGCAAGCCGCTGGATCGCATCCGGCAGGAGGCCCGCGAACTCCTCGCCGACGGCGCGCATGAACTGCTCATCATCGGCCAGGACACCACCAGCTACGGCGACGACATCGGCTTCGGCCTGGCCGACGGCGGCGGCCTGCCCGCGCTGCTCAAGGGCCTGAGCGACACCATCCGCGACTCGGCCGGCCACGGGTGGCTCCGCCTCATGTACGCCTACCCGAGCAACTTCTCGGAGCCCATCATCGACGCCTTCGCGGAACTCACCGAGAAGGGCCACCTCCTCAAGTACCTCGACATCCCGCTCCAGCACGCGAGCGATCGCGTGCTCAAGGGCATGCGACGCCACGTCACGCGTCGCCAGCAGGAGAAGCTGGTCACGACGCTCCGCGACCGCATCCCCGGCATGGCCATCCGCACCACCTTCATCAGCGGCTTCCCCGGCGAGACGGAAGCGGACCACCAGGAACTCCTCGAGTTCGTCGAGGAGATGCAGTTCGACGCCGTGGGCGTCTTCGAGTACTCCCACGAGCCCGGCACCGTCGCCGGCACAATGGAGGAAGACCCGAAGCTCGCCGTCCCCGCCGAGGTGAAGAAGCGTCGCCGCGACGAGGTCATGGAACTCCAGCAACGCATCGCCTTCGAGCAGGCCGCGTTCCTCGCCGAGCAGTTCGACGAGCACAAGCCCACGTCCAGCGGCGTGCAGTTCGACGTCATCATCGACGAGGCGATGCAGACCAAGGGCCGCAAGACCAGCGGCGTGAGCGAAGGGGGCGGACTCTACAAGGGCCGCACCTACTTCCAGGCCCCGCAGATCGACTCGGTGACGTACGTGCAGTCGCCCGAGCGCCTCTCGCCCGGCGAAGTCGTGCGGTGCACCGTCACCGGCAGCGACGGCTACGACCTCATCGCCAAGACCGCCGGGGCCCTCGAGAAACGCGTCGGACTCCGCGTCCTCCGCAAGTGAGCGAGGACGACCCCGCCGGCGGCCAACCGCTTCAACTTCGCGTCAATCGAGCGCCATGCCGACGCTGCTCACCATGCCTTGGCTCGAATCGTCGAGCGCGGCCACGTAGTTGAAGACGTGCACCCGCGCGGGCTGCACCAGCTTGAAGGCCGCGCACATGTTGCCGATGCTGCACCAGTGCGTGGGGTTCTGCTGCCACGCCATGCTGGCCACGAGTTCGTCGGCCTTGCCCTGCGCCAGCAACTGGATCATCTCGCGGTCATGGTTGAAGACCCCCGTGCGGAACTCCTGCACCTCGGGACTGTCGCCCGCCACGTCGCGGTCGTCGCCGAAGGCCCGGCCCACGTGACTCAGGTCGGCCGATGAAACCACCAGCGTTCGGCCCGGCAGCGAAGCCAACGCCTTGCGCATCGCGTCGACGAAGGCGTCAAACGAGATCCCCAGCCCGTCGTAGCTCTCGCCGTTGTTCACCGTCGGGTCGTGGATCAGCACCCCCATCACCGCCGGATACGCCCCGTCCTCGTCGGCCCCCAGGCAATGCTGGATCCACGGGATCTGCAACTCGATGCTGTGCTCGCGCTCGTGGTCGAACCGGTTCGCGAAGATCCGCTCGCCCGCCTGCGGACCCAGGTTCGCCTTGAGCGCGTCGATCAGGTCCGTCGCCGGCGGACACACGCCCAGCGGCGACTGATACCCCTTGTCGCACGCGCACGCCCCCGTTTCCTGACCGAAGTGATTCGTCCCCAGAATCAGCACCCGGTCCGGACGCGACAACCCCCGAAGGCGACCCCACACCCCCGCGTAGTTCATCCAGCCACGCTGGTAGTCGATGTGCGGCACCACGATGCCCCGCGGCAGCGACTCGAGCACCGGCGCGTTGGGATCCTTGAGCGTCTCGGCGATCCACTGATCGAAGACCTCCCGAATCCGCTGCTGCCCCATGCCCGTGCGGTACTCCTCCGACAACTCCACCGGCGCGCCCCGCTCCGCCTCCGGCCGCTGCATCCGAACCCAGTGCTCGGCGAGCGAATCCGCGAAGGCCGCCGTCGACCCCGGCGGCAACACCGGCGTGCTGTCGAAGTCCGCCCGCATCTTCGCCTCGATGGCGTCGAAGACCGGCCCGAAGAGCAGCCCCGCCTCGTCCAACTGGCCGATCAGGAACTCCAGCGGCTCGCGCGTCAGCCCCCGCCCCACCGCCGCCACGATCTCGTCCACCGTCCGCTGCCCATCCAACATCGGCAGCACCACCTGGAAGGCCATCGACGTGAACACCGCCTTGTCCGAAATCTGCCGCGCGTCGGCCAAGCCCAGCGCCGTCTGCTCGCCGAGCTGGGCCGGGAAGCCCCGCACCGGACGAAGCCGCGGACGCTGATGGTGCGACGCGGCGGGATTGAAGACCGATCGGGGCTGGCTGGACGTGTCGCTCATGGTTTGGTGAGTGTAGGGATCGCCGAATCTCGGACCGACGGCCACGACCGCCGACTCGAAAAACAACATCGGCTCCGGGAGACCCGGAGCCGACGGTTGATCAGCAGAACATCCGAAACGGAACCCCGCACATTCCGGGGAGCCCGCGTCGGCTCAGGCCTTCTTCTCGCCCTCGGCGGCAGCCTTCGCCTTCCGCTCCTCGACCAGCTTGCGGTCCTGGGCTCGATCGGCCTCCCACGCCTTCACGTCAACCAGGCCACGCTTGGCGAGGAAGTCGCGCATCGTGTCGCTGGGCTGCGCGCCTTTCGCGAGCCAGTACTTCACGCGATCGTCGTTGAGCTCGAGCTGCTTGGTCGCGTCGGGCGCCAGCGGGTTGTACCAACCCAGATTCTCGATCACCGGCCCATCGCGACGAGCTCGCTTCTCCACCGCGGCAATGCGGTAGAAGGGGCGGTTGCGACGGCCGTAACGCTGCATGCGGATGCGAACCAAGGCGAATCTCCGATGACTGGTGATCGAGGCGCTGACCCAACGACCCGCCGAACACCTCGAACAAGGCGAAGACGGGCCTTGATGCTAGGCGCGAGGCCCGAACGGGAAAAGCCCCGCGTTCGACCCCCGGACCGAGCTTCCCGCCATCCGCCGCCCTCCGTTCGCATGCCGTTCGGATCCTCCGCCGTGATCCGACCGCCACGCCCCTACGCTGGACGCCATGACCACGTTCGAGCCCCTGCCCCTCTCCCGGGAGACCGACGGCCCCTTCGCCGGCATCTGGACCCTCACCCTCGAGCAACCCGGAAAACCCGTCGTCGTCCTCGAGGAAGGACTCATTCGGCGGCTTGAAGCCACCCTCCGCCTCGTCCCCCGCGACGCCCGCGGACTCGTGCTCCGCAGCGCGAGCGAACGCGTCTTCGTCGCCGGCGCAGACCTCAAGGCCATCTCCGAGATGAGCGACCAGACGCTCGACGAATACCTCGCCCACGGCTCCAAGGTCTTCGGCATGCTCGCGGCGCTCCCCTGCGCAACCGTCGCCGCAATCAACGGAGCCGCCCTCGGCGGCGGACTCGAACTCGCGATGCACTGCGACGGCTTGGTCGCCGCACCCTCCCCCTCGGGCAAGCCCTACCCCGTGGGCCTCCCCGAGGCGGGTCTCAAGATCTGTCCGGGCTGGGGAGGCACCAACCTCCTCGCCGCGAGAATCGAACCCGCCCTCGCCCTCGAACTCACGATGAGCGGCAAGACGCTCAGCGTCGACGAAGCGAAGGAGCAAGGCCTCTTCGACGCCTTCGCCCCCTCCCCCTCGGGACTGCTCGAGGCCGCCAAGGCGTGGCTCTGCTCCCCCACGCTCCGCGTGGCCGAACGCGACGGCGCGCCGTCGCACTGGATCGGCCGCACCGCCTCGGGCGCGAGCAACGCCCGGCGCGAAATCACCCGAAGGAGTCTCGAGTCCTGCGCCACGTTGATGGGGTCGCATCCGGCCGACTCGCCCGCCGGCGCAGTGCTGGCGGCGGCGCACGCGGGTCTCACCGAAGGTTGGCAGGCGGCCCTTGGCCGCGAACATCGCGAACTCATCCGCCTCCGCAACGCGCCCGAGGGCAAGGCCGCCATCGCCGCGTTCCTGAACAAGGGCAAGTGATCGCAGGGCCCAGGTGATGGCAAGGCCAACGATCGAAAGACCAACGATCGAAAGGCCGGCCATCGCGAACGTCACGGTTCGACGCGGCGGGCCATCTCGATCATCGTCGACGGGCTCTCAGGATGCCCCGTGTGGGCACTGAGCAGGGCGGTCTGCGCCGCCGCGAGCGAGCGATCCAGCGGAACCGGCCCCGTGTCGGGGCCGCCGTGGCGGAGTTGACGAGCCATCTCGAGCCCGATGCGAACCCCCAGGCTCTGCGGCTCGGCGCGATCCCGCGACCGCACGCTCCCGTCGGGCGCCAGCCACTCGTGACCGTCGTCGTCGATGCGAAAGAGCCCCTGCGACGAAAGCAGTTCGACGCAGAATCCGCACGAGGGCGCCGAGTCGCTGAGGTGAACCGTCGCGCCTCGCCCGTCCGGAAATCGAACCAACGCCGCCAGGTCGCCGTCGACCCCACGGAGCGAATCCGGCGGCGACGAGGCCCGCAGCGACACATGACCCCGCGGCACGCGGCACGCGTCGATCCACGCGACATGCTCGAAGCCGGGAAACAGGTGGTCCAGCAGGTCGAACCCGCCGATGAGCCGCGACGACAGCGAAAGCAATCCCGCCGCGGCATGCACGCGGACCATCGCCGACCGGGGCGTCCCGAAGGCCGCGAGCGTCTCGACCGCATCCACGAACGCCTGCGTCCGCGAGGGCATGGCGAGCAACCGCATCGCCCGCTCGAGCCCGCCGATCTGGGCCATCGAGAGCGGCCCGCCCTCCGACTCGAGATCGTCCTGCGGTCGCCACAGACGCGAGAGGTCAAAGACGCTCTGCGGCACCGGATCAAGACACAACAGCCGCACTCCTCGCTGCCACGCCTGCACCATCGCCCGAAGATCTTCAGGGCGGCCGCCAAAGTCGCCCGCGGCGGCGATGAGCAGCACGCCTCCCTGCATCGAGGCGAGCATGGCGCGAAGGTCGGGGGCCGGTGCCGCCTCCAGGGCCCCGGCGACCGCGCCGGTCTGCCCGGTCGCCCAGCACCCGGCGGCCACCACGTCGAGCGAGGCGACGCGCGCGACTTCCCGCACGAGGGCGATCTGGGAGGGCTCCGCCCAGACGCACAAGGGGAGATTCCTCGGGGGCGGCTGCATCAGTCTGAGCGTAGGCCAAACCTCGCCCTACGCTCACGGGCCGACGATGTACCAGTTCCTGCTCACGAAGCGATACCTGGTCAGCAAGATCATGCCGCTGCTGGCGGCGGTGGCGGTCATCCTGTGCACGGCGATGGTGCTGGTGGTCTGGTCCGTGATGAACGGGTTCCTGACCATGCTCATCAGCAGCGGACGCACGATGACGGGCGACGTCGTGGTGTCGTGGCCCAACGCCGGGTTCGCCCACTACGGCGAACTGATCGAGGATCTCCGCAAGGAACCGTTGGTGGCCGGCGCCTCGCCCGTGATCGAGTCCTTCGGCCTGATCGCCCTGCCCGACGGCGCGAAGAAGACGGTGCGGGTGCGAGGCATCGAAGGGTCGAGCTTCGCCCAGGTCACCCGCTACGAGGAGATCCTCCACTGGCGTCCGATCGCCGCGCCCGTCGAGAAGGACACCGACCGCGAGGATCCTCGCCTTCGCTCCATCTCGGGCACGTCGTGGCAGGAGGTGCTCGACAACGGCCGACGCCTCGTGCGCAAGGGCGAAGCAGGCAAGCTCGAGCCGGCGATGGTGATGGGCATCGAGGTCAGCGAGTTCAACCGGCGTCAGATCGGCGGCTATTACGTGCCCCAACAGGCGTACCAGGCGTTGCCCAACGGGGACTACGCCTTCGTGGACCTGTTCATGCCGCGAGACGGCAAGGTGCTGCTGAGCCTCGCGCCGCTGGACGCGAGCGGCCGCGCGGTGGAGATGGTGAGCCGCAACCTCGCGGTGGCCAACGAGTTCCAGAGCGGCGTCTTCGACGTCGACAGCAACCTGGTGCTGATCCCGCTCGACGTGGCGCAGGAGATGCTGCGAATGAACGCCGCCAAGCGGGTGGTTCGCGACCCCAAGGCCCCGTCCAAGGGCGGCGACGGGTTCGACGACCCGGCGGAGAAGACGGTGGAGGAACCGGCCCGCGTCACCGACGTGCTCGTGCGGGGCAGCATGGACGTCTTCCGCACCGAGGACGCGATGCGGCTTCGCGCGGCGGTGGAGCGCGTCTACGACCGCTTCGCCGAGCGTCACAAGGGCGTGGTGCCCCCGGTGCACTCGATCAACATCCTGACCTGGGAGCAGCAGAACCGCACGATGATCAGCGCGGTGAAGAAGGAGACGGTGCTCCTGCTGGTCCTCTTCATGATCATCTCCCTCGTGGCCGTCTTCCTGATCCTCGCGATCTTCTGGTCGATGGTCGCGGAGAAGACCAAGGACATCGGCGTCCTGCGAGCCGTCGGCGCGAGCAGCGCGGGCGTCGCCGGACTCTGGGTCTCATACGGGCTTGCCATCGGCCTGGTCGGCTCCTCGCTCGGGCTCGCCCTCGCCTGGACCATCGTCGCCAACATCAATCCCATTCACGAGTGGCTCGGGCGGGCGATGGGCATCGTCATCTGGGATCCCAGGATCTACTACTTCGTGACCATCCCCAACAAGGTCGAGGCCGACAAGGCCGTCATCGTCTTCGTCGCCGGCGTCCTGAGCAGCACGATCGGCGCGCTCGTCCCCGCGGCACGGGCCGCGCTCATGCACCCCGTGAGGGCCCTGCGATTCGAATGACCCTCGACGCCGCCACGCCAGACGCCACCGTCGCCGCGTCCGCCGCGGCGGACGCCACGTGCCTGCGCGTCGAGAACCTCCACAAGACCTACTCGCTCGGCCGCGTCAAGGTGCCCGTGCTCCGGGGCGTCGATCTCTCCGTGGCCCAGGGCGAGTTCGCGGCGATCCTGGGCGCGTCGGGATCCGGCAAGAGCACCCTGCTGCATCTCGTGGGCGGCCTCGACCGCCCCGACCGACCCGCCCACGGCGTCTCCTCCATCCGCTACCGCGGGCGAGAGTTCGTGGGCGCGTCACGCTCCACCCTCGACGCCTACCGGGCGAAGGAGACGGGCTTCGTCTTCCAGTTCTATCACCTGCTGCCCGAGTTGACGGTGATGGAGAACATCCTCGTGGCCTCCATGGTCCGCTGGGGCCTGGCGTGGCCGGCGCACCGAAGCAGGGCCACTCGCGCCGCCGAGGAACTCGTCGAGCACGTCGGACTCTCGCATCGACGCCGCCACCGCCCCGCGGAGCTGTCGGGCGGCGAGCGTCAACGCGTCGCCATCGCCCGCGCGCTCATCAACGAACCCACCCTGCTGCTCGCCGACGAACCCACGGGCAACCTCGACCAGAAGACCGGCGAGACGATCCTCGAAATGCTCCTCGCCATCCGCGCCGCTCGACGCCTGACGATGCTCGTGGTGACGCACGACCAACGCACCGCGGCCAGGGCCGATCGCGTCGTGCGACTGGAAGACGGTCGCGTGTCGAAACCCTGAGGCCCCGTGGGACCCCAAGACCTCCGAGCGGCCCGACGCCTCAGCCGCCGGCCGATCGCGACGCGAGGATGTCGGTGAGCACGTCGGCCTGATGATCGGCGTGATAGCTCGACCGCACCAGCGGCCCGCTCTCGACGACCTTGAATCCGCTCGCCAGCCCCTTGTCCTTGAAGGACGCGAACTGCTCGGGCGTGACCCACCGGTCGATGGGGAGGTGGTTCCGCGTGGGCTGCAGGTATTGACCGATCGTCAGGATGTCGCACGAGCCGTGCGAGGTGGCGGTCCGCTCCTGCACGTCGCGCATCAGCGCCTCGACCTCGTCGTCGCGCTCGCCGATGCCGACCATGATCCCCGTCTTGGCCACGCCCCCCTGCTCCTTCACGCGACGCAGCAGCTCCACCGAACGATCGAACTTGGCGCTGGGCCGGACCGCCGGATACATGCGACGGACGCTCTCGAGGTTGTGGTTGATGATGTGCGGCCTCGCGTCGATCACCATCTGCAACGCGCCCCAATGGCCCTCGAAGTCCGGGATCAGCACCTCGATGCTCATCGACGGGCAGGCCTCCCGCGTCCGCATGATCGTCTCCGCCCAGATGCCCGCGCCTCCGTCGGGCAGCTCGTCGCGGTTCACGCTCGTGATCACCACGTGCTTGAGGCCCATCAGGGCCAGACTCTCGGCCACGCGACGCGGCTCGTCGCGGTCGAGCGCGGGCGGACGCCCCGTCTTGACGTTGCAAAAGCCGCAGGCGCGGGTGCACGTGTCGCCCAGGATCATGATGGTCGCCACCCCGCGGGACCAGCACTCCCCCATGTTGGGGCATCCGGCCTCCTCGCAGACCGTGAAGAGGCGATGCTCCTGCATGATGCCCTTCAGACGCCGGTACCCCGGTCCGCCGGGCACCTGCGCCCGCAGCCACTCGGGCTTGCGCTTCACCGCCAACTGGTCCCTGCCCGCCGCGTTGTTGAGCACCATCCCCGACAGACTCACCACCGGAGGGTCCATCACGCGCAGCGGATCGCCCCCCAGCGGACGGGGGTGACGCGCGAGCGTCCTGGCAATGGCCGGATCTGCGGCGGACACCGGAACCGGCCCGGAAGGCGTGTCGTGGGAGTTCATCGAGCCCAGAGTTTAGGAACTCCCCCAAACCCGGCGGGGCACAGCGTCGTACGCCCCGGGGGATCGACGGCGCAAGGAGCATCCCGGGCCGGTCGCCGCACCACCCGTTCGGGGGATGGACCGCGACCATGCGAACGGATGGCGACCGAATCACCTGTGAATGGCATGCGCCGCGCTGGATGTTCGATAAAAACGGGAGGGGGCTTTCAATGGGGCCCTCTTTCCCGGTCGATGCATCCCTCCGACCGACGCGCTTGGTTCTACGATCGCGCCGTGCCCGTCGGTCTGAAGACGCCCTCCTGTGAAGGTGGGGCGTCAAGTTCGACGCGTGTTCGGATCCGAGCACGCGGTGCGACACCTCCACCGGGGGTGCGACATGCGGATCAAGCCCGGCAACGGGCGGGAGTCATCTGTGGCGGACCTTTCGAACGTCGACCTGCACATCACCCAAGCCCCCTCCACGCGCGATCGTCGAACGACGCGCCTGATCGTCGCCATGTCGCTGGCGGCCGGCTCGATCGTCGGACTGGGCGGCTGCCAGGATTCCTTCATGGATCCCAGCGTCACGGGCCGCTGGGAACACACCCCGACCGTCGTCCCGGTCCTGGATCGCATCGCGACCATCGAGGACGACGACGGCAAGCAGGTGGAGTACTCCGATCCGCTCCCCGAAGACCTCCTCGCCCAGGCGTTCGTCTACACCATCACCTCGGGCGACACGCTCGAAGTCACGCTCTACGACCTCATCGTGTCGGACAAGCCCGACTCCTACCGCGTCCTGGTGGACGCCAAGGGCATGATCGACCTCCCGCAGCTCGGCCGCATCAAGGTGGCCGGCCGCACCGTGGAGCAGGCCGTGGCCGACCTCCAGCAGGCCATGACCCGCCTCGTCAGCAACCCCCTCGCCCAGGTCAACGTGCTCGATCAACGCGGCGCGTCCTACTCCATCGTGGGCGCGGTCGACCGCGGCGGCATGTACGCCATCCCGAACGCCAACTACCACCTGCTCGAGGCGCTCACCTCCGGCGGCCGATTCGACGAGAGCGTCGAGGACATCTACGTCATCCGGCGGATCTCGCTCGAGCAGTCCCAGCCCGAGGCGCCCGCCGACGGCGGCATCACCCCCGCCGCGCCCGCCGCCAAGCCCGAGCAAGGCGCGAAGCCCGCGAGCGGCGACGACCTGCTCAAGGTGATCGACGAAGTCACCGGATCGAAGCCCAAGGGATCCTCGCCCGGCATGATGCCCGGCCGTCAGCCCGCGACCCCCGCCGCCAAGCAGCCCCCGATCGATCTGCCCGGCGAGACCGGCGCGAAGACCAACACGCAAGCCCCCGCCCCCGCCGTCGACTTGGTGGACAACGCCGCGAAGCCCTCCGCCCCGGCCGCCGGCGAATCGCCCGCCCCCCGCGACGGTGGCCAGTGGGTCTTCCTCAACGGCAAGTGGACGCAGGTCAACGCCGGTGCCGGAAGCGACTCGGGTCGTCGCCAGCCGCCCGCCGAGCAGGCCTCCATGACGCAGCGGGTGATCCGCATCCCCGTGCAGCAGTTGCTCGCCGGGCGTCAGCAGTACAACATCGTGATCCGCCCCGGCGACGTCATTCGCGTCCCCTCGCCGCCGCAGGGCCTGGTCTACATGGCCGGCCAGGTGTCGCGGCCCGGCCCGATCACCCTGCCTTCGACGGGCGGCCTCACGCTCCTGCGCGCCCTCGATGCGGCAGGCGGCCTGGGCAACATCGCCATCCCCGAACGCATCGACCTCACCCGCATGATCGGCCGCGACCGTCAGGCGACGATCCGGCTCGACGGCCGGGCGATCGCCGAGCAGACGCAGCCGGACGTCTATCTCAAGGCCAACGACCGCATCAACGTGGGCACCAACTTCTGGGCGCTGCCGCTGGCGGTGGTTCGCAACGGCTTCCGGGCCAGCTACGGCTTCGGTCTGCTGGTGGACCGCAACTTCGGCAACGACATCTTCGGGCCCCCGCCGGAAACCAACCTCCGCGGCAACTGACGCGGCGGGGCGGGGAGCGAGGGGGAAGGCCGCGAGCGAATCGTCGCGACGCGGCAAGGAATGGTCGTCGCCAAGGCCGGCGCCGACCGACGAGCGAGGCGCACGAGGCGATGACCAAAGGCGTGCAGGGCGAATGTCGACGGCCGCGAAGGAACAACCACGACTGCTGGGGCCGACTGGCGCGGCCATGTCGTGCCTCGCGCTGATCGCCTTCGGCGGGATGTTCTTCCGCTGGATGCTCAAGCAGCACGAACACAGTTGGGGCTCGCTGGAGGACTGGGGCCACGCGTACGTCATGCCGTTCCTCGCCGGGTACCTCGTCTGGCTGAAGCGAGCCGAGATCGCCGCCGAGCGGGTTCGCCCCTTCTGGCCGGGCATGGCGCCCCTCCTGCTGGGGCTGATGAGCTACCTCTTCTTCATCGTGGGCGTCCCGAACCACATGCTTCAGGGATGCGCGATGGTCCTGACGGTGCTCGGGTTCGCGCTGCTGGCGACCGGGCCCGGCGTCTTCCGCCACCTCTTCCTGCCCATCCTCTTCCTGCTCTTCTCGATCACGATCTCCGATCAGATCATGATCAAGATCACGTTCCAGCTCCAGCTCATCGCCAGCAAGGGCGCTTGGCTGATGCTCAACATCATCGGCGGCCTCTTCGGGTTCCTCGTCGATCTCGAAGGCAACACCCTGACCGTGGCCGGCGCGAAGCTCAACGTCGCGGAGGCCTGCTCGGGCATGCGGATGGTCGTGGCCTTCTACGCGCTGGCCGCCGCGGTGGGCGTGATGGGATGCCGCCACTGGTGGCAGCGCATCGCGCTGCTCCTGCTCGCCGCGCCCGTGGCCATCTTCATGAACGTCGTGCGGGTGACGGTCCTGGGGCTGCTCTCGCTCCGCGATCCCAACCTCGCCGCCGGCGAGGCCCACATGATGATCGGCACGCTCCTGCTCGTGCCCAGTCTCGCCCTCTTCCTCGCCGTGGTCTGGACGCTCAACCGGCTCGTCGACGACGAGCCGGCCGCCGGGGGGAGCCCCGCATGAACGCCGCGGCTGCACGCAATCCGGCCTTCTGGGCGGGGGTCTCGATCCTGACCGTCTCGTCGCTGGCGATGAGCGCGGCCATCGGCTACTTCCGCATCTACCTGAAGAAGGAGCCCATCCACGCGCCGATGGGGCGGCAGGTCAACGCCATCCCCGTCGAGAGCGAGTCGTTCTTCCGCGTGGGCACCGACCAGCGGCTCGACAAGGACATCGAGGAGGTCCTGGGGACCACCAACTACCTGTCGCGTCACTACCTCGAGCGGATCCCGCAGCCCGGCCGCGAGCCGCGGATGCTGCAGGTGCACCTGGCCTATTACACCGGAATGATCGACACGGTGCCCCACGTCCCCGACCGGTGCATGGTCGGCGCGGGCATGCAGCTCAAGAGCATCGTCGGCGACCTGCCCATCCCGCTCGACCGCTCGCGCTGGACGCTCGACGATCACGTCCCGCCCCACCTGAACGGGCGTATCCAGCGGGTGCGGACCAGCTACAACATGGGGCCCGACAACAAGCCCGTTCGCGACGCGAGCGGTCGCCTCATCGAGTACACGGACCTCCCCGGCACGCCCTTCCGCCTCCCTCGCGATCCCGAGAAGATCCGCCTCCGCACGATGGAGTTCGAGGACCCCAGGGGCCACAAGCGATTCGCCGGCTACTTCTTCATCGCCAACGGCGGCACGGTCTCGCGGGCCGAGGAAGTGCGGCTGCTCGCATTCGACCTTCGCAGCACCTACGCCTACTACCTCAAGGTGGAGTTCCAGAGCGATCAGGTCGAATCGGGCGAGGAACTCGCCGCCATGGCGGCCAGATTCCTCGACGAGAACTTCGCCGAGATCATGCGCTGCACCCCGGATTGGGTGGAGGTGGAGCAGGGCGAATACCCGCCGGACAACCCAGCCGCGGGCCGCGGCGGGCCGATGAAGGACGAGCGAACGAGCGGACGAGAGGGATCGTGATCGGACCGGCCGCGGGCATCGTCCCGTGGCGGATCCGCAGGAGTCGACAGCGATGGCAGGCAAGGTCAACAAGAACTTCATCCTCACCCTGGTGGCGGGACTCGCCGGCGTCTTCGTGCTGATGGCGTTGGCGTACCTGTTCCTGCTCAAGAACAGCGCGGGCGACCTCGCTCGCGAGGGCGAACGCCGCATGACGCAAGGGCAGTTCGAGAAGGCGCAGGAGTACTTCTCGAAGGCGGTCAACAAGGAGCAGACCAACGCCGCCTATCTGCAGAAGTGGCGAGAGTCGCTCCTGAAGCTCTCGCCCGAGAACGTGGTGACCTACCGCGACATGGTCGAGCGGTGGCGGATGGCCACCCGGCAGTTGGCGAAGATCTCCCGCAAGGAAGTGGCTCCCAAGCGCGAATACCTCGCACTGCTCCGCGAGGACATGTCGGGGATGGACTTCAACCGCCAGTCGCAGGAGGGCATGGTCGGCGAGGCCACCTCGCTGCTGACGCTCCACAAGGGAGACCCCGCCGGAGGCGAATGGGAGACGCTCCGTCGCTTCCGGGGCATGGCCAAGATGGAGATCTTCGCCTTCGTGCAGGACTCCCGCCCCGAGGTGGCCAAGGAGGCCGAAGAGGACCTCGCCGCCGCGATCGCGGCCGATCCCGCCGACACCGAGTCCGCCGCCGCGCTCCGTTCGCTCTATCTCGTGCAGGCCTCCCGGGCCCGAGAGCGAAGCCAACTCGACGAGGAGAAGTCGCTGCTCGACAAGGCCAAGGCCGTGCTCGAGCAGGCCGTGCAGCGCAACCCGTCCGACCCGTTCATCCACCAACTCGCCCTCGAGGCCGAGGTCAACCGTCGCTCCGAGGAGTTCCGCCGCGACCGCAAGGGCGGCGATCCGCTCGCGTGGATGCGCACCCTGCAGTCCGACCTGCGTCCGACCTTCCTCGCCGTGGGCGACAAGGCCAAGGCGACCGACCCCGCCAAGATCAACACCCGCCTCATCGACGGCGTCCGCCGCATGGAGGCGATCTTCGCCGACAGGGAAGGGAAGTTCCCGGCGACGATGGCCGTCATCGATCACGGACTCTCGACCCGGCCGAACGATCCGATGCTGATGGCGGCCAAGGCCGATGTGCAGGTCGTCGAGGACAACCTCGCCGGCGCGGTCGCCACGGTGCAGAAGATCCTCGACCTGCCGGTGCCGCCGACGTCGCTGACGGGCCTTCGCCTTTTCGGGATGCGGAACAACGCCCGCTTCTACCAGGCGCTCTGGACGGCCCGCATGGCGAGCGCCGCCAAGGACGCCGACCGCGCGTCGCTGCTCGCCAACGCCAAGTCGCTCCGCGAGAAGCTCGCCGCCGTGGAGGCGCCCGATTCCGCCTCGGTCCTCTTCGTCGATGCCCAGATCGCCTTCGTCGACGCCGACTTCGGCAAGGCCAACCAGCTCCTCGATCGCTACGCCAAGGCGGTTCGCGCCCGGCCGTCGCCCGACGCCCTCCTCCTCCACGCCGCCGTCGCCGAAAGGCTCAACCAGCTCGGCCTCGCCAAGGCCAAGCTCGAGGACTGCATCAAGATCGACCCCAGGAACGCCCGAGCCCTCTACGCCCTGGCCGACGTGACCTTCCGGCTCCAGGAGACCGAGGAGTCTCTGGGCCTCTACCAGCGATTGGCCCAGATGCTCCCCGACGACCGCTTCGTCAAGGGCCGCATCGAAGTGCTCCGTCAACTCGCCGGCGACCGCACCGCCACGGCGAGCGACCCCGTCCTCAACGACCTGATCGAGCTTCGCGACATCGTTCGGACCAAGGAGGGCGAGAAGGACCGCACCGCCGAGGCCATCCCGTTCCTCCAGCGCAAGGTGGTCGAACGCAAGCAGGATCCGCGCCTGGCCCAGCAACTCGCGCTCCTCCTTCTGGGCGAGGGCCGTCGCGATGAGGCGCTCGCCGCCCTGCGGGCCGGCATCGCCGCCCACCCCGACGCCTCCGACCTCAAGGACCTCGAGATCGCCGTCTCCAACCCGGACCCGTTGGAAGGCCGAATCCAGTTGATCGACTCCAAGACCGACGGCACGCCGCTCGAGAAGGCCCTGGCCAAGTATCAGCTCTACAGGGAGAGCGGCAAGCGCGAGCAGGCCAACGCACAACTCGCCGCCGCCGCGGCCATCGATGCCAACGACCAACGCGTCGTCGAGATGCAGTTCCTCGACGCGATGGAGGCGAGCGAGTGGGCCAAGGCCCAGCAGTTCGCCGACACGGCCTCCAAGGCCAACCACGACCAGGTGGGCGGCCTCACCTTCAAGGCCAGGCTCCTGGGCGCGCAGGGGAAGACCGTCGAGGCCCTCGCCGCCATCACCGAGGCCGTGGGCCGCGGCGGCGCCGTGCCCGAAGTGTGGCGAATCAAGGGTCGCATCGAGATGTCGCTCGGCCGTGCCGCGGAGGCCGCCGAGTCGTACCGACAGGCCCTTCGCCTGCGTCCCAGCGACGTGGGCGCCATCAACGACGCCCTGACCGCGCTGGTCAGCAACGGCCTGACCGAAGAGGCCCTCAAGCTCGCCAAGGAGAGCGAGCGTTACGCCGCCAGCGACGCGAAGTTCGTCGACATGTGGCTGGCCCTCGAGGCGGCCGCCGGCAGCAAGCGGTTCGCGATCGATCGTCGCGAGGTGATCGCCCGCACGAACCCCAAGGACCGCGCCAACCTGATCGCCCTGACGGCCCTCCACATCGGGGACCGCAACTGGGCCAAGGCCCGGCCGCTCATCGACCGCGTGCGGACGCTGCAGGACGGCACGGACGTGCTCACGCTCGATGCCCGTTGGCACTGGGAGCAGGGTGAACGCGAGAAGGCCCGCGCCCTCTTCGACGCCTACCTCAAGGCGCTTCCCCAGGACAAGCTGACGTCGTACCCCTTCCTCGTCTACGCCCAGTTCCTCGCCGTCCAGCAGGACGACGACGGCGCGCTGGCGGTGCTCGAGCAGGCCCGGACCCATCAGGACGCCAAGTCGGCCGAGGCCGACAAGGCGATCGTCGAACTGCTCATGAAGGACGCCCGCTTCGAGCAGGCCGCCGCGGTCTGCCGCCGCATTGTGACCGCCAACGCCGACGACGCCAAGCAGACGCACCGCCTTCGACTGGTGGAGTGCCTCGTGAAGATCGGCAACGTGGCCGACGCGGAGAAGGAACTCGCGCAGCTGGGCACCGCCGCCGAGGCGGACCCGATGTCGATGCTCCTGGCGGCCGAGATCAAGGCGGGCCTCAAGGACGCCCGCGGCCAGAAGGACATGCTCGACCGGGCCGTGACCCGCTTCCCCGACAACCCGCTGGTCTTCTTCAAGCGAGGCCAGGCGCTCGCCGGCGATGCCCGCACGGCCCGCGAGGCCATCAGCGACTTCAACAAGGCGGTGCAGCTGCGCCCCGACATGTGGCAGGCCTACCGCATGCGGGCCAACGCCCACCTCATGCTCAACCAGATCTCCGAGGCCGAGGCCGACCTCTCCCAGGCGGTGCTGCTCGCCCCGTTCAACGACGAGCTCTTCATGGGGCTGGTCTCCGACTTCATCCGCAAGGGCGACTACGTGCGGGCCGGCGACCTGGCCATGCAGGTGCTCGCCAAGCGAGACCGCGACGTCAACGCCATGGCGAGCGTCGCCTCCCTCTTCCTGAGCGTCAACGCCAACGTCGAGGCCGCCCGCTTCTACAAGATGGCCTTCGAGATCGAGAAGAGCGACACGGTGGCCCAACGCTACCTCGACGCCCTGCTCGCCTCGACCCCGCCCAACACCACCGAGGCCAACGTCGTCCTCAACGCGCTGGGCGACCAGCGCATCGCCGCCAACCCCGGCTTCCTCATGGCCGTCTCCAAGCTCTCCAAGAGCCTGGGACGCATCGCCGAGGCCAACGCCGCCGCCAACGAGGCCCTCAAGCTCCTCCGCGTCGACGAGCCGACCATGATGCTCGCCTGGTTCAACGACCTTCGCCGGCTCCTCCCCAAGAAGGACGAACTGCTCCGGTACCTCGATCAGGCGGGACGCCTCACCTCCGCCGCCAAGGCGCAGGAGTGGGTCGCCTACTTCCGAATCGCCGCCAATCTCGAGGATCCCGCCACCGTCTCCTCCACGCTCGCCCCCGCCAAGGACCTGCTGGCGAAGGCCGAGGAGCCCTCCATCCGTCAGCTCCTCTACCGGTCCATCTCCGGCGCCCAGATCGCCCAGGGCGAACACGCCGAAGCGGTCAAGACGATCCGCGAGGCGCTCGGCAGCTTCCCCAATGACGTCGAAATGCTCAACAACGGCGCGTACTGCCTCGCCGAGAAGCTCGGCAAGCCCCAGGATGCCGTCGCCCTGATCGAGAAGGCGGTCGAACTCACCCCCGGCGTCGCCGACGTCTGGGACACCTACGGCACCGTCTTCTTCCGTCTCGAACAGTTCGAAAAGGCCGCCGACGGATTCGGTCGCGCCGTGCGACTCGCCGGCTCGCCCCGCCTCACCGTCAAGTACGGAGGGCCCCTGCTCGAGGCGCTCGTGAAGGCGGGCCGGAAGGAACAGGCCATCCCCCTCCTCAAGGATCTTCGCGTCATCGTCGACGAACCAAGGAACCAGATCGAACCCGACCTCAAGACCCGATTCGAGCAGGCGGCGGCCCTGGTCGACAAGGCCAAGTGACCCCGCCGGCCCACGCCGGCATGGATGAAGGAACTCGCCCCCCTCCGATCGACGAACAGGAAGTCGGAAGGGACCAGCGACAGGAACGCGGCAAGGAAGCACGACCCCGGCCCCCAGCGTCGCCGGGATCAAAGGACAAGGTATGAGCACTCTCCCCACCACCCCGAGCACCATCAACGCCTCCCAGACCCGCGGCTCCGCCGCAGCGACGGCCGGCGCCGGCGCCTCCATCGACCCGCTCAAGCTCCTGGCTCGCCACAAGTGGCTGCTCGCCGGCGCCGCCGTGGGCGGCGGACTGCTCGGTTGGGGCATGACCGCACTGCTCGAGGTCGTCTATCCCGTCTGGAAGCCCGTCGTCACCTTCAAGTGCACGGCCCCGATGGAATCCATGACCTCCGCCGGCGGCATGGCCAACGACACCGAGATGGCCCGCTTCATGCAGACCCAGGTCAACATGATGACGCTCCCCGCCGTCCTCAAGGACGTCGTCGACGATCCCAACCTCCAGCTCAACGCCCCCAACTGGTCCAGGCGCTTCATGCGACAGAACCCCGTCGGCGGCGAATCCGCCTTCGATTCCCGTCGCGCGCTCCTCTGGCTCAAGGACGACCTCTCCGCCCGCGTCCGCCCCAACTCCGTCCTCATCGAACTCTCCTTCTCCGCCAAGCAGAAAGAGGACGCCACCGCCATCGTCGGCCTCGTCCGCGAGAAGTACATGGCGATGCTCGAACGCGAGGGTCGCGTCATCCTCGACGACCGCACCAAGTCCCTCCGCGACGCCCTCAGCCGCATCGATTCCGACGTTCAGGCCCTCCAGAACCGCCGCAAGCGCATCATCGAGACCGACAGCCTCGACTCGGTCGACGATCGCGTCACCTCCAACCAGCAGCAACTCACCCGCATCCAGGAGGAACTGCTCAAGGTCGATCAGGAGCTCCTCGCCGTCAACAAGCGCCGCGAACTCATGGCGCAGGAGATCGACAACCCCTCCGTCTTCAGCGACGAACTCCGCGAACGCGTCGATCGCGATCCGCTCATCCTCGACATCAAGGGCCGCATCAGCCGCTACGAGGACGATCTCAAGAGCATGCTCAACGCGGGCCGCAGCCGCGAACACCGCGAGTACAAGTCCATCGAGGCCCGCATCGCCGGCACCAGGCAGAACCTCGACGAGGAACGCAACCGCCTCCTGCGGCAGGGCTTCGACTCCGAACTCGACACCCTCACCAAGCAGTCTCGCCAGCTCGACGCCCAGAAGACCGGTCTCACCCTCAGCCGCGAGGAGGCCTCCAAGCGCCAGGTCGCCCTCACCCAGCTCCAGTCCGAAGTCAACGACATCAAGAACCAGATCGACAATCTCCTCCAGACCCGCGCGGTGACCAACTCCGACCTCCAGAAGATCATCTCCCTCAGCCAGGTCGCCACCGCCAACCGCGTCGTCGTCGCCCAGGCCGAACGCATCCCCGATGAACTCTCCTTCCCCAGGATCGAGTTCATGATCCCCCTGGGCATCATCTTCGGCCTCGGCGCCGTCGGCAGCGTCACCTTCCTCCGCGAGGTCATCGACCAACGCGTCAAGGGCCCCGGCGACATCAGCCTCATGCCTCGCATGAAGCTCCTGGGCTGGATCCCCGACGCCGCCGAGGACCCCGAAGGCAAGGGCGCCAGCGAGACCACCTTCCGCGACCGCCCCCGCGGCATCGTCGCCGAAAGCTTCCGCCAGCTCCGCTCCAGCGTCTCCAAGCGAATCGACGAAATGGGCCACAAGACCATCCTCGTCATGGGCGGCATGCCCGGCTCGGGCTCCACCACCGTCGTCGCCAACCTCGCCTTGGCCATGGCCGCCGCCGACAAGAAGGTGCTCGTCATCGACGCCAACTTCCGGCGACCCTCCCTCCACCGCGCCTTTGGCGTCCAGGAATCGCCCGGCGTCGCCGACGTCCTCACCGGCACCAAGCCCCTCGAGTCCGCCGTCCAGAAGTCCTCCACGCCCAACGTCGACGTCCTCGCCGTCGGTTCCCGCGAACTCCGCGTCGTCGAACGGCTCGCCGCCACCGGCAAGATCGACCTGCTCGTCAACGCCAAGGCCGCCTATGACGTCGTCATCCTCGACGTCGCGCCCGCCGTGGTCGCCGGCGACGGCGTCGCGCTCGCCAACCGCGTCGACTGCTCCATCCTCGTCGTTCGCGCCATGTCCGACAAGCGCGGCATGGTCGCCCGCATCCGCAACGAACTCAGCGACGCCCGCGCCGAGTTCCTCGGCGTCGTCGTCAACGGCGTTCGCGCTTCGGCCGGCGGCTACATGAAGGGCAACATCCGCGCCGCCGCGGAGTACGCCAAGGCATGACCCCGCACGCCCCCGCCCCGTCTTCAGGCAGGGGCTCAAGACCCCGCCGGTCGCTCGTGACCGGAGGGGCCGGCTTCATCGGCTCGCACCTCGTCCGGCGCCTGCTCGACACCGGCGATCACGTCACCGTCGTCGACGACCTCTCCACCGGCCGTCGCGTCAACCTCCCCGCCTCCCACCCCCGGCTCGCCCTCGTCGAGTCCGATCTCGCCGTCGCGCTCGCGGGCCCCCTCGCAGGCGACGACTTCGACCGCATCTTCCACCTCGCCGCCGCGGTGGGCGTGCGGCTCATCGTCGCCGACCCGATCGGCTCGATCGACACCAACATCGAGCAGACCGCCGCCCTCCTCCGCTTCGCGCAGGCCCGCGCCGACGCCTCGGGCCCCCGAGTCCTCATCGCCAGCAGCTCCGAGGTCTACGGCAAGTCGACCCGCCTCCCCTTCCGCGAGGATGACGACGTGGTCTTCGGCCCAACCACCGTCAGCCGCTGGTCGTATGCGATGAGCAAGGCCATCGACGAGCATCTCGCCCTCGCCTATCACGCCCAGCACGGCCTTCGCACCGTCGTCACCCGCTTCTTCAACACCGTCGGCCCGGGCCAGGTCGGCGACTACGGCATGGTCCTGCCCCGCTTCGTCGAACGGGCCCTCCGCCACGAACCCCTCGAGGTGCACGGCGACGGTTCGCAGTCGCGCTGCTTCTGCGACGTCCGCGACGTCGCCGCCGTGCTGCCCGCCATCATCGAGCATCCCGGCAGGGTCTACAACGTCGGCTCCGAGACCGCCGTCACCATCCTCGATCTCGCCCGACGCGTCGTCGCGATCACCGGCTCGCGATCCGAGATCCGCATCGTCCCCTACTCGCAGGCCTACGGCCCCGGGTTCGAGGACCTCGCCATGCGTCGGCCCGACATCTCCCGCCTGCGACAGGCCACGGGCTTTGCCCCCAAGGTCGGCCTCGACGCCACCATCGCCGATGTCGCCGCGTGGATCGCCGCCGGCAAGGGATCCGGCGTCGATTGGTCCGGTGTTGATCGTGCCGGCGACGATTCCTCCGCCGCGCCCGCCCCGATGCCCTCGCTCCCCTGACCATCCCTCGTCCTGCTACGCTCCAGCCGTTCCCCCTCCCCTCGACACCCATGCCCGCGGCCCCCGTCATGCAATCCGGTGAAGTGCTCAGCACGCTGACCTCGCCGAACTCCTCGGCCGCCGCCGGCGAGGCCGCCGGCGCCGCCGCGGACGTCGTCAGCCGAATGGCGATCTTCGAGGGATACATCGGCGTGCTCGTCGTCGCCTTCATGGTCAGCCTGGTCGCGACGCCCATCATGCGCCGCCTGGCGGTCGCCAACGGCGTGATCGACCGCCCCAGCGAGGCCCGCAAGGTGCACAGCATGCCCATCGCGTACCTGGGCGGCGTCGCGGTCTACCTCGGGATCATCGCCGGCATCTTCTACAGCTTCCTGGGCTCCCGCTTCGATGGGCTCGTGCAGTGGCACGCCACCCGCTTCGTCGGCGACTTCGGTTCGCCATTCCCGGTGCCCATGTCCGTCATCCTCGGCCTGACCGTCATCATGCTCGTCGGCGTCATCGATGACGTGGCCCACATCAGCCCCCGCGTCAAGATCGGCGGACAACTCATCGGCGCGGCCGCCCTCGCCATCGACAACGTCGGCGTCAAGCTCGCCCAAGGCATGCTCCTCCCGGTCGCCAAGGCCCTGGGCGTCGCGTCGACCACCCTCGCCGGCGGCTATGAAACCCTCCTTGTTCACATCCCGCTGCCCGTCGCCATCGGCGGCATCGACGCCATCCCCCTCGACTTCATCTACTGGATCGGCACCGGCATCATCGCCATCGCCGTCCTGGGCCTCTGCAACGCCAGCAACCTCATCGACGGTCTCGACGGCCTGCTCAGCGGCACCACCGCCATCGCCGCCACGGGCCTGCTCATCGTCGCCCTGGGCCTCGCCGCCGTCGACGACGGCCCCCGCGATGCCCAACGCGTCGTGCTGTGCCTCGCCCTCCTGGGCGCGTGCCTGGGGTTCCTCCCCCACAACTTCAATCCCGCGACCATCTTCCTCGGCGACGCCGGCAGTCTGATGATGGGCTTTTGCACCTGCGCCATCATCCTCTCGCTGGGCGACACCGGCAAGACCTTCCTCGTGCTCGCCGGCCTGATGATCTACGCCGTGCCGATCATCGACACCAGCCTCGCCATCGTCCGCCGCAAGATGGAAGGCAAGGACATCTCGGCCGCCGACGACCAGCACCTCCATCACATGCTCAAGCGGGCGCTGGGCGTCAAGGGCGCGGTGCTCTCGCTCTACGGCATCGCCGCGGCCTTCGCCGCCATGGGCGCAGGCATCACGCTCCTCCGCGCCCGGATCATCTACGTCCTGGCGATGATGCTCGCCGCCTTCATCGGCGTCACCGCCATCAAGATCGCCCGCAAGAAGACCATCGAGGCCCAGGCCGCCGCCTCCGACGCCCGCGCCCAGACCGCCCGGGCCGGCGCGGCCTCCCCGCCCAACGCCTGATCGCCGCGGCACTCCCCGCGTCCCGCCCTCCCCTCGCGAGTCCCTATCCTTGCGGACCCGCATGACCAGCCAACCGCCACGCCCGGTCCGCACCATCGCCCTCATGAACCAAAAGGGCGGCGTCGGGAAAACCACCACCACCGTCAACCTCGCCGCCGCCCTCGCTCGGGCCGGTCGCCCCACCCTCATCGTGGACCTCGACCCCCAAGGGCACTCCTCCCTTCACGTCGGCGTCGACCTCAACGCGCCCGGCCGCACCGTCTACGACGTCCTCATCGACGACACCGAACCCGCGTCCGCCGCCATCCGCTCCGCAGGCGAACACCTCGACATCATCCCAAGCACCGTCGACCTCGCCGCCGCCGAGAGCGAACTGGCCTCGCTTCCAGAACCCCACCGCCGCCTCGACCGCGCCCTCGCGTCGCTGGGCGACCGCTACGAGTTCATCCTCATCGACTGCCCGCCCTCGCTGGGCCATCTCACCGTCAACGCGCTCACCGCGGCCCGCGAGGTGATCATCCCCATGCAGGCCCACTTCCTCGCGCTGCAGGGCGTCGTCAAACTCCTCGAGACCGTCCGTCAGGTCAGCCAGGCCTACAACCCCCGCCTTCGCGTCAGCGGCGTCGTCCTCTGCATGCACGACACCTCCTCGGCCCACACCCGCGAGGTCGTCGCCGAACTCGAGTCCTTCTTCGAGCAGTCGCGTCAGGCCGAATCCCCCTGGAAGTTTGCCCGCGTGCTCAGGCCCGCCATCCGCCGCAACATCAAGCTCGCCGAGTGCCCCTCCTTCGGCCAGACCATCTTCCAATACGCGCCGCAAGCCCCGGGCGCAGAGGACTACGCCGCGCTCGGCGCCGCGCTCCTCAAGGAGTGGGACGCCCTGCTGGCCCGCCGTGCCGCCACCTCGCCCCAGGACGCCACCGCGTGAACGCTCGACTGATCCTCGCCGCACGCACGCTCGAAGACCCCGCCGCACGCCGTCCCGTCCGATGGCTCTTCCTGGGCTACTCCCTCGTCCTGATCGTGCTCACGCTCTGGCCCGCCCTCAAGGTGCCCGAGATCGTCCACCGCTCCGATCTCGTGGCGCACCTGTCGTTTTTCGGCGCCTTTACCACCCTCGCCATCGCGTCGGGCTTCTTCGGCCCCGTCTTCTCGCGTCGCAACATCTCGCTCGCGTGGATCGCCTGCGCCGCCTTCGCCGGCATCGATGAAGGTCTCCAGGCCATCCCCGCCCTCAACCGCACCTGCGCGTGGGACGACATGGCCGCCAACACCATGGGCACCCTCGCCGCCGCCCTCCTCATGGCCCTCTGGGGCTCCCTCGCCAGAGACTGAGCAACCATGTCGCCAGTTGCAAGTACACGGGCGATGAGCGACGGGGTCCCTTGCGAGCAATCGACGAACCATTCCGCGACCCGTCCCAAGGACCGCTCCGACCGACCCATCCCCGGAACGCCGTCAGCATCCTCTCCAAGGAGCACATCATGCCCCGGCCACGCCCCGCGTCCGCTTTGACCGTCCTCGCCCTCGGCGGAGCCTCCCTCCTCGCCCTCGAGCCGCCGCCCGCCCCGAAGACTCCTGCCCCGCCCCCTGCCATGCCCTCCCCCGTCCCGCCGGTCGCTCGCGTCGCCCCCGCCGACCGCAACGCGGCCATCAAGTACCTCGCCCTGGCGATGGAGATGCCACGCGACCTGACCGAGAAGGTCGCCGCGGTCGACTACGACGCCTGCGGCGTCACCCTCGAGTCGATCAAGAACAACCCAGCCGCCGCCGCCGCACTCGCGGCCATTGAGTCGTACGACGTCGCCCCGTGGATCAACGCCTCCCGCCTCGCCAAGTACGACCTCGAACTCGCCACCGAGGAGGGCTTCAGCCTCCTGCTCCCCCACCTCGGCAAGCTGCGTTCGGCGGCCCGCATCCTGCGATGGTCGGCCCGCGTGTCGCTGGCCCAAGGGTCGCCCGCACAGGCGGCCGAGCGACTCGCCGCCATCGTCCGAATCGCTCGCCACGCCTCGCAGGATCGCATCCTGATCTCGTCGCTGGTGGGCGTGGCCATGTCGGCCGTCGCCTTCGACGAGATGCGAACGCTGGCCGCCGGCGGCACGCTCGCCGAATCCTCCCGAACCCTGCTCGTCGAGACGCTCGAATCCCTCGACCACGTCGATCCATTCCTCGTGCGTTCGTCCCTCCGGGGCGAGCGCGAACTCGCGGTGCAAGGCACGCTCGGCCGATTCACAGGCCCCGACGCAGGCTCGAAACTCGTCGAGACGTTCCTGCAGGGCTCCGATCAGGACGACGCGACCCGCTTGCGAGCCAAGATCATCTCGGAGTGGGATGGCCGCCGCATCGCGATCGAACTCGATCGGTTCAACGACGCCTTCGACGCCCTCGAAGAGGCCTGGGACTCGAGCGAGCCCAAGGAGGTCATCGAACGAGTCGAGGCCCGCGTCAACGCCGATGAGTTCGGACCGCTCGCCGCCATCATGATCCCGGCGACCGGCCGCGTGCATGCCGCCTCCGAACGCGCGAAGAAGGATCGCGAGACCACCCTCGCGACCCTGCGCGACGCCGCCATCGCCCAACCCTCGCCATCACCACGCTGAGTCGGATCGTCGATGGATCGCGACGACGACTCGGCCGCCCGTCGGCCCCGGCATCGCCACGCACCCATCCTCCGCCGCCTCGCCGCCGCGCGGTGGCGATCGCCTCGCCGACGACGTGGCGTTCAACGTCATGCGCCGCGCAGCCACGCTCAAGCGGTCGCGGATGGAGGCAGCGCCGCACGTCGCGGCATCACTGGCCGCGTCGAGCCCTTCGACTGACGATCTCCCGGCCCATCACCCGCCCGTCGCGGGCGGCCGAAGCTCGGCGGGGCCCAGCGTCTGGATCGTGCATCGACCCATCGATCGCCTCGCGAGGTAGTCGTTGACGCCCTCGAGCGTGACGGCGTCGATCTGCGCGGCGATCTCCTCGAGCGAACGCGGACGACCCAGCCGCCGAACGTCCGCGGCGAGCGTCGCCGCCCTCGCGCCGGACGACTCGCCGCTGAAGACCACCGAACTCTTCATGCCCACGATGGCGCGGGCGAACTCGTCTTCGGTGATGCGCCCCTCGGACGTCTCGAGCATCGCGAGTTGGTCGTGCAGCACGTCCAGCGACTGCTGGGCCTTCTCGGGCGTCGTGCCGACATACGCGGCGAGGGAACCGAAGTCGCGATCGCCTCGATACCCCGCGCTCACGGCATAGCACAGCCCACGCTTCTCCCTCACCTCGGTGAAGAGCCGACCCGCCATGCCCCCCGAGAGCACGTTGACCACGACCTTCTCGAGGATGCTGTCGGGATGCGACTCGGGGGGCGCATCGTGCAGCAGAATCACCTGCACCTGGTTCGACGGATCCTCCTCGTGGTGATAGCCGCGGGGTGCGGCGGGCCCGAGGGCGGGTTCCGCGACGCCGCCTCGCCATTCGCGAAAGAGGGCGTCGAGCGACGCGGCCGTCGCCGCGGGATCCACATCGCCCGCGAAGGCGAGAATCAAGCCCCGAGGCAGGGCCTGCGACGCCCATTCGCCCCGCAAGCGAGTCCCGTCCAGGGCCCCAAGGCCTTCGGGCGTCCCAAGGCCCGATCGGTTGATGGGCGTGGGGTAGTGTCGCTCCCTCGCCAGGTGCGACGCCCGCTCCTGGGGGTCGTCGTTGAGCGATTCGATCGCCTGAAGGGCCAGATCGCGGCACGGATCGATCGCCTCGTCGTCCATCCGCGGCCGCAACACCATGTCCACCATCAGCGGCAAGGCCGCCGGCAGGTGCTGTCCCAGCAACCCCGCCGCGATCCGCAGGTTGTACGAACCCATGTCGACCGACCGCGACACGCCGAGACGATCGAAGGCGTCGGCCTGCTCGCGACTGCTCAGCGAACCCGCGCCCCGCAGCAGAAGCTCCACCCACATCGTCGCACGGCCCTGGCCGTCGACCGGATCGCAGGCACTTCCACCGGGGATCATCCACGACGCGGCCGCGGACCGAACCGACGGCATGCGCTCCACCACGAGGGTCGCGCCGCACTCGAGCGCATGGACGACGATCTCACTCATGCATGAGCATAGCAACCGCGCCGCGAAGTCGCGCGATGGACGTCGAGACGCGCCCTCGCGGTCGCTCGGTGACGATTTTTTCGACGTCATCCAAAATATTTTTTCAACGCCGATCCGATGCCCTGATCGACCTTCGCGCGCCTCGTCGTCGACGCGATCGTTCGTTGATGCATGTCGAAAAACACGCGTGAACCCTGCACGAAACGAAGTTTTTTTCCCGCCGCGATTTCGCTCGCTTCGCGACGACGCGACGCGAATCGCGCCGTCGTCGGACGGAAGCGATCCGGAAGAACTTGAGAAATTTCCGCGCGATTCAAGCACCCGCGGAGATTTTTCCGATAATCTACTGGTGTACCGAGACCAGACAGCGCGCCGGGTGGTGCGAATCGCTGGTGCTCACAACTCTTTCACGGAGAACGAAGATGGCTAAGAAGAAGGCTGCGAAGAAGAAGACCGCGAAGAAGGCCGGCAAGAAGAAGGCCGCCAAGAAGTAAGGCGACCCCTTCGCCTCGAGCCTTGTCCCCGCGGCGGAGCGACGTCCGGAGCACGAAGCCCCGATGGCTCGCCCGGTGAAACTCCTCCGCCGCCCACCGACGACAGTCGCTGTGCGAACCGGGACAAGCACGAATCAACTGACGCAGGGCCGGGCTCTCCCCGGCCCTGCGTCGTTTTTCGACCCCTGCGGCCCCCGCCCGCGTCAATAATCGATCGTGCGCCCCACGCCCGCCCTGCTCCACCTCCGGCGACATGCCGATGGCCTCCTGGCCGCCGCCGGTCGCATCGAGCCCGTTCGTTTCATCATCGATCCCGCCTCCGGCCACCCCGTCATGGCCGTTCAGCCCGACCTCGTCGACTGCGACGCCATCACCCTCCACGTCCCCGACGATGACGACCGGTCGCTCCAGATGCTCGGCGCCCCCCTCGCCCTCGATCCCGCCGTCGATGCCCGGTGCGACCGCTTCCTCATCCATCTCGGAACGCCCAAGGGCCGCCATCAACGCGCCTGGATCCTGCTGACGGTCGAGCAGGTTCGCTTCATGGGCGACGTCATCGACGCCGCCCAGGTCGTGCAGCCCAACCCCTTTGCCTCCCGCGAGCCCGCGGCATGCCGCACGGCCAACGCCGACCTCCCCTCCCTTCGCCGCGCCTGCCGTGCCGCCGGCGCCGACGTCGAATCGCCCGCATTGGTGGGCCTCGACCCCCTGGGCGCCGATCTCCGAGCCCCCTTCGGCATCGTCCGCATCGAGTGGCCCGACGCGCCCATCCAGTCCGTCGAGTCGGCGCTCGCCCACCTCGCCTCCCCGGCCTGACCCTCCATCCACGCGTCACGCCATGGCACACGCCCACGCACCCGAACGTTCTCCCGCCGCCGCATCGCCCTCGGTGGCCCGTCGCGAGGCCCACGCTCACCTGCACCTGCACGGTCGCGCCCTCTCCATGCTCGATCTCTCGACCTCCACCACCAAGGCCGACGCGCTCGATCGCATCGCCCGTCATGCCGCCACGATGGTCGCAGAACCGCCCGACGCGTGGCTGCTGGGCTTCGGCCTCCGCGTCAACGCCTTCACCGACGACCCGAGTTGGCCCCGTGCCCTCGAACTCGATCGCATCGCCCTCGATCGCCCCTGCTGCATCATGTCGTTCGATCACCACAGCGTCGTGGCGTCCACCGCGGTCCTCGCGGCGTGCGCCATCGCGCCAGGCACGGCCGACCCGCCCGGCGGGGTGATCTGTCGCGACCCCGCCGGCGATCCCGACGGCGTCCTCCTCGAAGCCGCGGCGATGCTCGCATGGAATGCCGCCCCGCAACCCTCGCCCTCGCAATGGCGCCGTCATGTCGAAGCGGGACTGGCAGACCTCGCCTCCCACGGCTTCAACGAAGTCCACGACCTGCTCAGCCCGTCGTGGCTCGGTCCACTGCTGGCCACCCTCGACGACGACGGTCGCTTGCCGATGCCCGTGCGACTGCACGCCCCCCTCGAGTCGCTCCAGCAGCAGGCCCGGGCCGGATGGAGCCGCCAACGCGTGCGACTCGCCGGCGGCAAGGTCTTCGCCGACGGCACCCTCAACAGCCGCACCGCCTGGACGCTCGTTCCCTTCGCCGACCCACTGCCGGGCCATCCCTGCGGCACCCCGCTCATGGATCGTCCGTCCCTCGCCGCGGCCATGCGCCAAGCCCACGCGTTGAACCTCGGACTGGCCGTGCACGCCATCGGCGACGGCGCGGTGCGTGCGACGCTCGACGCCGCGGCAGAGACCGGCGGCGGCGGCTTCGTCGACGGCCTGCCTCGCCTTCGCATCGAGCACGCCGAGTTGATCGATCCCGCGGACATCGGCCGCTTCGCCGCCATGGAAGTCGTGGCAAGCGTGCAACCCTGTCACCTGCTCGCGGACGCGCCCGTGCTGGCTCGACAGTTCCCCGAGCACGCCGAGCGAGTCCTTCCCCTGCGTCGGCTGGTCGACTCGGGATGCGAGCCCGGCCGATTGCTCTGGTTCGGGTCGGACACGCCCATCGTCAGGCCCCACCCCGAAGACTCGATCACGGCCGCAACCCGCCGCGAGCCTCGTCACGCCCTCACCCGCACGGAATGCGAGGCCTGCTTCGCGACCTCGCCTCGCTGACGATCGCCACCGGCCCCAAGAACCAATCTCAAGAACCGGCCTGCAATGACATCACCTTCCAGCCAAAGGCCTCCAGCGAGACCGATGCCGGAAGCCCAGCCGGCGACTCGCCCGCCCCGTCGATCGCCACCGAGGCGTTCACCGCCGCCTCCCCGAGGTTGATCGCCACCAGCACGTCGGCCCCCTCGCCCGGCCGGGCTCGCTTGACGAAGCACCAGAGGGCCTTGGCGTCCGTCCGAAGGGGCACGTAGTCGCCCCGCATCAGCGCGGGAAACTGCCTCCGAACCTTGGCCAGCGTGCGATACGCGTTGAGCAGGGAACCCGCGTCCTTCTCCTGCTCCTCAACGCTGCGTCCGTCGCGATCGCGGCTCATGCGGGCCCCATAGGCCCGCTCGTGCAACTCGTGATAGCGGCTCATGATCGGCGAGTCGGCGGCGACGGCCGACCACTTCATGGGCTCTCGCCGCGGAATGTCGTTGGCATCCGAGTCGTACGCGCCCCCGCGTCCGAGCATGCCCAGTTCATCGCCATAGTACAGCACCGGCGGGAAGGGTTGCAGCATCAGCACCGCGGCCGCGGCCTTCGCGCGGCCGGGATGCTCGTCGGCCCCGATGTCGCTCGCCAGCCGATCCACGTCATGATCGCCCAAAATCGCCATCATGGTGAACCCCGGCGGGCAGGCCGTCAGGGTCGCCGCCATGCTCAGGCGCAGCTTCGTCGCGTCCTGCTCGCGGATCGCCTCGCGAGCCGCGAACTCGAAGGGCTTGGTGAAGGTCGCGTCGTGCACCCGCCGCCCGTCGGAGGTGCGAAGCAGCTCGGCGCCGAAACTCTTCCAGTCTCGCTGCTCCGCGAAGGTGAAGACGTCCGGCCGCACGCTCTCGACCTCGTTCCGCCACTCGCGCCAGAACGTGTCGATGTGGTAGCCAAGGCCGTCGGGCCCCGTCTCGTAGCGGAGCCACACGTGGTCGAGCCGGTATCCGTCGATGCCGGCGACGCGCGGGTCGAGCCACTTCTTCGACCACTCGAAGACCAATCGCCTCGCCGACGATCGTCGAAGGTCCCAGTTGATGAACTTCACCGTGTCGCCCGTCCACGTGCGAAAGTCGTAGCCGATGAACTTCGTGTTGCCCGAGTCGACATACGCCAGCATCGGCCCGTACCCGCTCGCGCCGTTGTTGTACGAGTTGCGAAAGTAGATGCTGTCGCGGTTGATGCCGTACGTCACCAGGTCCAGGAAGACCTTGATGCCCGCGGCATGGCACGCGTCGACCATCGCCTTGAACTCCCGCTCGTCGCCGAACCACGGGTTCAGCCGGTCGGCCGCGTCGTGCTGATAGCCGTGATAGGCCGGGCTCGGAAAGATGGGGTTGAGCCAGATCGCGGTCACGCCCAGCGACCTGAGGTACGGAATCCCGTCGGCAATGCCGCGGAACGTGCCGAAGCGGTGCCGGTTCTGCGGCGAATCCGGCGTCGACGCCGCGGTCGGCGCGTGCCGCCACGCAATGGGCATGATGTGATAGAAGATGTCGCCCGACACGTCAAGCGGACGCGGCTCGCTCATGGGTGTCACCGGAAGATCGGGAATGACCGCGGAGGAATCGACCGGCTGCGCCCCCGCCGAGCAGGCGAGCAGCGACGCGGCGAGCAAGGACAGGCGCCTCATCATGCCCGAGGATAGGGAACACGGGGCCCGGGCCGAGGGCGGGCCCATATCCTCGCGTCATGCTGCACCTCCCCCGCATCCAGGCCGCCATGCAGGCCGAGCGCATCGACGCGTGGCTCGTCCACGACTTCCGGGGCAACAACCCCGTGCTCGCCCAACTCATCCCCGGCCGCCGCTGGACCACCCGCCGCGTGATGCTCCTCGTGCCCGCCCACGGGGAACCCCGACTCCTGGTCCACCACATCGACCACGGACAGTTCAAGGGCGTCGACACCCCGCTGGACCTCTTCCTCTCCTGGAACGACCTGCACGCCTGGCTTCGCACCCGGCTCGAGGGCCGCTCCCGCGTCGCCATGGAATACGCGCCAGGCGGCTCCCTGCCCGTCATGGGCATCGTCGACGCCGGCACCGTCGAACTCGTCCGCTCCATGGGCGTCGATGTCGTCACCAGCGCGAACCTCGTGCAGGCCGGCGTCGCCGTCTGGTCCGAGGCCGCCGCCGAACGCCACGCCTGGGCGAGCGAGCATTGCGGCAGGATCATGAAGGGCGCGTTCGCCCTCATCCGCGAGCGTCATGCCGCGGCGCGGTCCGTGAACGAGCACGACGTGCAGCAATGGATCATGGGCGAGTTCGCCAAGGCGGGCCTCGAAACCGCCGACACCCCCATCGTCGCCGTCAACGGACACGCCGGAGACCCCCACTTCGAGGTCAGCGCGACGGATCCCTCCCCCATCCGCCGAGGCGACTGGATCCTCATCGATCTCTGGGCTCGCTCGCCCGGCGAGGAGCACATCTTCTCCGACATCACCTGGGTGGGCTTCGCGGGCGATCGCGTCCCCGACCGGCACCGCAAGGTCTTCGACGCCGTCAAGGCCGCCCGCGACGCAGGCATCGCCGCGGTCGTCGACGCGTGGAAGCGTGGCCGGCAGATCCAAGGGTGGCAGGTCGACCGCGCCAGCCGCGAACAGATCGTCAAGGCCGGCTTCGCCGACGGCATCCGCCATCGCACCGGCCACAGTCTCAGCGCCGGCCCCAAGGTGCACGGCGTGGGCGTCAACATCGATGATCTCGAGACGCACGACACCCGGCTGCTCATCCCCGGCGTCGGCTTCACCATCGAGCCCGGCGCGTACTTCCACGACCTGGGCGTGCGCATGGAGATCAACATGCACATGCACCCCACGCGCGGCCCCGTCGTCACCAGCGTCGTGCAGGACGACGTCGAACTCGTCTGACGCGTCCCGCGCGACCTCACCGCGTCGGAGCCGGCGCCGGGGGCGTCCTGGGCTGCGGCGGCTCGTATGCGACGGGATAGTCGGGCCGCTTCCCGTCCTTGGCCCCGTACATCGAGCGGATCCACTCCACCGCGCGACGGAAGCGATCGTCCTGCGGCGAACGGAACACCGGACGCCACCGCCCCGCCATCTCGGCCGGCAGGTCGGGATGCCTGATCGTCGCCTCGTCGCGCGGCAACCCCATCTGCAGCAGCGGCGACGACGCGGGCTCGGCGTAGTTGATCAGCGGCACCGTGCGACGACCATCCGCTCCGGCCACACGGAAACGCTCGAGGATCAGGAAGTTCGTGTACGCCGCGACGTCCGAGGCGGCCTTGCGGTCGAACAGCATGAGCCGCCCCGCCTCCTCGCCCCCGTGGCATCGCGTCGTGGCGCACGAGTTGACCAGCCACGTGCGATTCACGTCGTCGCGGAACCGCCGCATCGACTCGGGATTCTCGAGCACCTGCACCTTGGGATAAAAGTCGCGGGCCTTGAGCGCGAACAGGTCGGTCAGGATCTCCACAGGCTTGCGCGCCGCGTAGATCTTCCGCCCCTGCTCGTTCACCGGAATCGTCTCGCGACCCTCCGGACGCTGGCCGGCGTACTTGGCCAGAAACTCGTCGATCGCCTCCCTCGCCATCACCATCTTCGGCGGCGACGCCAGGTCGACCTCGTAGACGCGAATGACGTTGATCTGCTCCTCGCTCAGCAGCAAAAAAGCCAACGGCTCGGCCTTGGGCTTGGCCTTGGGTGCGCTCGCTTCGACCTCCGGACCCGCCGTCTTTCGCTCCTTGGCCAGCCGCGCCGCCGCCTCGAGCTTCTGCTGCTCGACGATCAGCAGCCGCAACGCTCGTCCGTCCGGATTGCCCGGATCGGCCGCCAGCGCGCGATCGACCTCCAGCACCGCGAGATCGCACCGACCTCGCGAGCGAAGCCATTCCGCCAGCCGCATCAGGCCCTGCGCATCGGCCTCGTCGATCGACGATCGCAACGCGCGGTACCGCTCCTCGACCGATGGCACCGACTCGATTCGATCCACCCCGGCCGACTCGAACGTCGTCGGCACGCCCCCCACCTCGAAGACGATCTTCGTGTCGCTGCGACTCACCAGCCGTCCGCTGATCCGCCGCCCGTCCCGAAGCACCAGTTCCGCCTCTTCTCCCTCCGAGGCCGCTCGCGTCCCCGGCTGCCCCGCGGCTTCGCCCTGCGCCCGTGCCGCAGCCGTCAGCCCGAACGCCATGACCAGGCACAGCACGCCCGCTCGCAGGCGGCCCGACCGGCACGTCGAACTTTCGGGAAGCAGCTTCATGGGCAAGCGTATCAGCCGGCGTCGGCTCGCAATCCGGGAAATCCGTACAAGAATCGAACGTCGTGTCTGCGGACCTCCCGACACGCCGGAATCGACATCGGTTCAACCGCCGGCCGCTTATGATGGATGCATGGCAGCCGGCAGGCAGTCACAACCCCTCTTCGACCTCATTCGCGGTCGCGAAGCGGTGAAGACGTCGCATGATCGTCGAACCACGATGAATCCCGGCGTCGGATGGCGGCCCGGCATGAACCCCGCCGCGGGCCCCTCCCCCATCAGCCCCGGCAGGCCGACATCAGACAAGCCCGTGATTCGACTCAATATCACGCCGCAGTCGATCGGCGCCTCTCCGTCTCGCGATCTGCCGCCGGACGGATCCGCCGGAGCCGATGCGTGGGCCGCCAGCGCCGGGACCGGCGCGGGCACCGTTCGCATCCCCGTCAACGCCATCTACCTCGCCATCGCCGGACTCGTCACGATCGTCGTCCTCTCCTTCGCCGTGGGATCCTGGCTCTCCAAGCGAAACGCCGAACGGGCGGCGATGAGCCGCCTTCCCCAACCGCTGATCCTCGAACCCTCCGAAGCCGGCGGCGAACGCTCCTTGGCCGACGCGCTCCCCGACCCGAACGCCAAGACCTCCGATCAGCCCACCCCCAACCCCGCCGCTCCCAAGGCGCCACCCAAGTCCTCCCAGCCTCGCCCGAGCGATGCCACCTGCCTCCTTCCCACCGGTTGGACCTCGGGAGACCCCCGCACCCCCGGCCTCAACTACCTGCTCCTGGCAACCCTGAACCAAACGGAATCCGAAGACGCCGTCGCCTTCCTCGCGGCCAATGGTCTCGAGACCTTTGCGTTGCGCGTGGAAACCCAGCCGCCAAAGGGGAATAATTCAGGCCCCACCCGTCCCTACCGACTCTACGTGCTCAAGGGAATCACCTCCGAGGAATACAGCCGGAGAATGACCACCCGGACGAACGTCGAGGCGGACGTGGCGAGACTGGGGCCCAAGTGGCAGAAGGAACGGAGGGGCTCCTCCAACTTCGCAAAGCCCGCTTGGGAAAAGAAGTGATCGACCCGCCCGCCCGCGTCACCACTCGTGTCGCGAACAAGGCGGTCTCGGCCTGTTCGTGACCGACCGCAGAGAAAGGAACTCCCGATGAGCCTCGACCGTTCGCTGAAGATCTCCGCCAACCTCTCGGGCAAGCGCAGCGTGCTCACCCGCACCGAGCGAATCGCCAAGCTCAAGCTCGAGAAGAAGTGGGATGACAAGAAGAGCACCGCGCTCAACATCCCCAAGACCCTCGTGGGCAAGTGAGCCCCCGCTCGCACGCTCGCGCTCACCCCGCGACGTGCAACACCTTCGTCATCCATCGGCACCCCGTCCTTTGGCGGGGTGCCTTTTCTTTTTGATGCTCCTCGCCAAGCCCCGCCCGTTGGCCGCACCCGGACGGTGCGTCTACCTTCCCCCGCCGCTCGCACCCCGCTCGCGGCCGCTCCCCACCTCCACCCGGCCCTCTCGCCGGCGATGCACGGAATCACTCCATGAAGGGCTTCCCCAAGTACCAGCGCTTCTATGAACGAGCTCCCGGCCTCCTGGTCGAATGGCACGACCGCGAGACCGACGCCGTCGGCTGGCTCTGCATCGACTCGCTCCTCGGAAACGCGGCCGGCGGCGGCACCCGCATGCACGCCGACGCCACCAGCGAGGAAGCCGTCTTTCTCGCCAAGACCATGGGCGTCAAGTTCCAGGTCTGCGGCCCCGCCATCGGCGGCGGCAAGAGCGTCATCCGCTTCGATCCCGCCAAGAACCCCGCCGCCAAACGCGGCGTCCTCGAACGCTGGTACCGCCACATCGGCCCCTACCTCACGCAGTGCTACGGCACCGGCGGCGATGTCAACGTCGATGAAGTCAGCGAGGCCTCCGCCATCACCAAGCAGGTGCTGGGCATCGGCCACCCCCAGGAAGGCATCTGCCGCGGACACCACTGGCGAGATGGCGAAGATGCCGCCGACAAGGTCCGTCGCCTGCACCACGGCTGCGAAGCCAAGATCAACCTCCCCAATCTCCCCGGCCCCCGCGGCGAGAGCAAGGCCTGGATGGTCGCCGACGTCGTCACCGGCTACGGCGTGTGCCGCTCCATCCAGCGATACTTCAAGCTCAAGGGCATCGAACTCGAAGGCAAGCGAGTGATCATCGAGGGTCTCGGCGCCGTCGGCGCGTTCGCCGCGTACTACCTCGACATGCTCGGCGTCAAGCTCGTCGCCGCCAGCACCTACGACCGCAAGAGCAAGCTCGTCCGCGTCATCCGCAACAACGACGGCCTCGACTGCAAGGCCGTCATCTCCTCGCGAGACGGCACCACCCTGCCCGCGCCTCGCCGCGGCATGCCCGACCTCGTCGCCAGCCGCGCCGGCGATGAACTCTTCGATGTCGATGCCGATATCTTCGTGCCCGCCGCACGCAGCCACACCCTCACCGCCGCTCGCCTCAAGAAACTCCGCGCCTCCGGCGTCAAGGTCGTCTCCTGCGGCGCGAACAACCCCTTCGCCTACAAGCCCTCCAGCCGCACCCTCGCCCACTGGGTCCGCGACATGCTCGCCCTCCAAAAGGACGCCGATCGCCACTTCGCCATCATCCCCGACTTCGTCGCCAACTGCGGCATGGCCCGCACCTTCGCCTACCTCATGACCGCAGGCTCCAACACCGACGAAGCCTCCATCCTCATGGATACCGGCAAGGCCATCGACCACGCCGTCGATCGACTCCTCGAAGGACACCGCAAACCCCACGGCCTCCTCGAACGCGGCTATTCGGTCTTCATCCCGGACTGACATCCACTCCCATCCAATCGTCAGGACGCCTCCATCGCGTCATCCTGATCGCCCGATCGCGCCCGGGCGGCCGCCCCCATCAATCGCCCCCACTGGTCGCCCACGCTCGCCGGTCGCCCAACGCCGGCAGCTCGCCGCAGGGCCGAGAGGCCGCCCATGACGCCCGCGAGAAGACCCCTTCGGCGCGTGCGCGCCGACCGTGCCGCGTCGATCGAGTCGCCTCCCTGCCCGACGCCACACCACCCCGCCCCCCGAACCCCCTCCCCGCGACCGCGCCCCGCCACGCCCCATGCGTCGCAGCAAAGGCGACTCGCTCCGGTCGCGGCGTCCTCGCAGCGGGCCCCCAAGGCGGCACGGAAACAAGGCGGCACGGAAACAAGGCCACATGGAAACAAAGAACCCTCGGGGATTGACCCGAGGGTTCTTGAGATGCTTTAGGAGTATCCGCGAATCGACCAGAACCAGAGCATCGTGCGATACAAGGTTCAGGACCAGCCAGCTCACCAGAGGCTGATGAACTTAGAAGCTGATGAACTTAGCGGCTG
>JBAXFU010000002.1:0-96202 GCA_037139735.1 Phycisphaerae bacterium | reverse complement strand
GGGCGTTGATGAAGGTCGGGCGTTGATGAAAGCCAGGGGCTGAGGCAGGCCAGGCGCTGAGGCAGACCAAGGCCGTCAGCTCAAAGTTCGAGCGGCGTCCAGACGTCGAGTCGCGCCGCCGCGGCGGGATTCTCGAACCATGCCTTGGCGATGCGGAGGACGAACTCCGGCGGCGCGACGCCCGCGGCGAGTTCGAGATGCGAATCGTCCGTCGGGTCGTGCAACTCCGCGATCAGGCCATCCTCCACGCGGGCGCACTGGAAGAAGTCCGTCTCGCCGCGGCGAAGGATGACGAACCCGCACGGCTCCTCGCCGACCGTCAGGTTGCCGATGATGGCCTCCACGTCCTGCCACGTGGGATCGGCCACGAGACCGTCGACGGGTTCGAGTTCATGCTCGGCCCACTCCAAGGTGTAGCCGTTGGGGCGGTTCGCCGTGGATGGGGCGGCCATGGAGACTCCCGGACGGTGCCGCGACTCAGCCCATGTGCTTGATGATCGCGTCGGCGAATTCGGAGCACTTGACCTTCGTCGCGCCCTCCATGAGGCGATGGAAGTCGTAGGTGACGGTCTTGGCGCCGATCGCGCCGTCCATGCCCTTGATGATGAGGTCGGCCGCGGCGGTCCATCCCATGTAGCGGAGCATCATCTCGCCCGAGAGGATGACCGAACCGGGGTTGACCTGGTCGAGGTTGGCGTACTTGGGGGCCGTGCCGTGGGTGGCTTCGAAGATGGCGTGACCGGTCTTGTAGTTGATGTTCGCGCCGGGGGCGATGCCGATGCCGCCGACCTGGGCCGCCAGGGCGTCCGAGAGGTAGTCGCCGTTGAGGTTCATGGTGGCGATGACATCGAAGTCCTTCGCGCGGGTGATGACCTGCTGGAGGGTGATGTCGGCGATGGAGTCCTTGATGAGGAGCTTGGACTTCCACCGGCCCTGCCCGTGGCTGGGCCAGAGCTTGAGGGCGGTCTCGACCTCCGCGACGACCTTGGCCTTCTGGTCCGGGGTCATCATGTCGAAGCCGGGGTCGATCATGCGTGCGTTGCCCTCGGCGGTCAGGTCGGCGTTGGCCTCCTTGTTGCCCAGGATCCACGACTCCCGCTCGGTCACGCAGTGGTCGCGGAACTCGCGCTGGGCCAGGGCGTAGCCCCAGTCCTTGAACGCGCCTTCCGTGAACTTCATGATGTTGCCCTTGTGCACGAGCGTCAGGCTGCGACGCTTCTCGCGGAGGGCGTACTCGATCGCGGCGCGAATCAGCCGCTCGCTGCCCTCCTTCGAGACGGGCTTGAGGCCGATGCCGGAACTCTCGGGGAAGCGGATCTTGCCGAACTCCTTCGGGAAGGCCTCCTTGAAGAGCGACAGGAACTTGGCGACCTCGGGCGAGCCCTCGCGGAACTCGATGCCCGCGTAGATGTCTTCGCAGTTCTCGCGGAAGATCACCATCTCGACGTCGCCGGGCTTCTTCACCGGGCTGGGCACGCCGTTGAACCAACGCACCGGCCGAAGGCAGACGTACAGGTCGAGCATCTGACGCAGCGCGACGTTGAGCGAGCGGATGCCGCCGCCGACGGGCGTCGTCAGCGGGCCCTTGATGCCCACCAAGTACGTGCGGAAGTCGGCGATCGTCTGGTCGGGAAGCCAGTTGTTGAACTTGTTGAAGGCCTTTTCGCCCGCGTAGACCTCGTGCCAGTGGATCTTGCGGTTTCCCCCGAAGGCCTTGGCCACGGCGGCATCGAACACCCGAACGCTGGCCTTCCAGATGTCGGGCCCCGTGCCGTCACCCTCGATGAACGGGATGATCGGGTCGTTGGGAACGGAAAGCCCGGAGGGCGTCATCGTGATGGGCGTTGGCATGGGTGCACTCCTGCGTCGCGGCTGATTGCACGGGGCGGTCGCGATCGAGCCGCCTGCCGCTCGGACACGCCCCGTGTCGGGGATGGCCAAGGGTGCAGGGTAGCAAGCGGCCCCGAGTGCGGCAACGCGGTCCGGTCGCTCGAACGCCCGGGCAGGGGGCCCGCGGCTCGAATCGAGTGCTGCGGGGCATGAAACTACGCCTCCGGCGGGGGTGCGTGCCGACATCCCATGAGCCGATGGCTCGATCGACGTCACAACCCCGCACCCTCGAGGAATCGATCAGGAAACTGCCCCCGCTGGCGAGTGCCGTGGTGCTCGGCGACCTCGTCGCTTCCACCGATCAGTCGGCCGCCGTGCGGGCCGCCGCTGCCGGAACGCTGATGGCCATGGCGATGGCGCCGTCGCCACCGGCCGGATTCGTGGATTCGCTCGTCGGACTCCTCCGAGGCGTCTCTCGCCGCGACATGCACTCGCTGGTGAAGCGACGTTCGGTCGCCGCGTTGCTCGGGGCGTGGGGGACGATCTCCAACGAAGCGAGGCGGCGGCTCGAATCGCTCGACGACTCGACGGTCGGTTCGGCGCTCGCCGACGCCATGATCGAAGGCCGAACGACGCGCGAGCACGCGGCCCATGCCGCCCGCGCGTTCGCTCCCGCGGCGGTCTCGCACGCACTGCTCAAACTCATGGCCGACTCGGACGAGATCGTCCGACACCGCGCCGTCGATTCCCTCGAGGCGATGACCGCACGGGCGGTCGAAGCCGCCGGCGCCGCCGACGCAACGCTTCTTGAACTCGCGCCGCGGGCGATCAAGTCGGGCGGCGAGGACGCCACGGTGCGACGCCAAGCCGCCGCGTGCATGCTCGCCCTCTGGACGCCCGCCGCCATCAGAACCGCCCGACTGCAGGCCTGGCTGGCCGACCCTGCGGTCGTGCCCGCCGTGGCCACCGCCGTCCGCTGGTGCACGCTGCCTCTGGCGGCGGCACGTGCCGCGGAGTGGCTGTGTCGGGAGGGCCTCGCCAAGACGTCATTCGACCGGCTTTCGACGATCGAGACTTCCGCCGAGCGGACCGCGGCGCTCTCGCGGTGGCACCTCTTGTGCCGCCCAGGCCGCGCCTCCAAGCTCCGCGGAATGAAGGTCAACATCTCGGTGGTGCGGCCTGCCTCCGCAGCACCGGGCAAGGCCGCCGGCGGCAAGGTCGCACCCGTGACGATTGGCGCTCGTGGGCTGGTGCCCACCGCGTCCGAACTCAATGCGTTGTCGATCGAATCGAAGGTCGGCGCCGCGAGCATGTGCGCCGTGATCGGCGCAGAGGCGCCGATCCGTGCCCAACTCGCAGCACGTCTTCTCGTCGATCGCGATTCGCGGGCTCGACTCGCGGGTCGTGGCCTGGCCACCGTCGCTGGCCTGGCCGACTTCGCGTTCGACGCCGAGGAATGCCTCGCCCGGGGCGCGGCGATGAGATGGTTCGACCTCGTTCGAGCCGGCGAGCGATTCAAGCGATCCGAGGTCGATCAGAGCGCGACCATCGACGCGCTCCGCCGGTCCCCGCACGCCTGCGTGCGGGCGATGGCGGTCGGCGTTCGGGCGTCCAGCGCCCGGGAGCGGGCCGGCGAAGCGTCGCTTCGCCAGCGACTCGCCCAGCGGCACCATGCGGCCGGTCAACTCGACGCCCTCGACGAACTCAAGACCCACGATCGCCTCGCGGCGTGCGTCGGATCGGTGATCGCGCTGCTCGAGGACGACACGATCGACGCTCGCGTGCGAGCGAGGTCCGCGACCTTGCTCGGACGGATGAGCGACATTTCCTCGCTCCAGGCCTTGACGCGGGCGGCCTCCAGGAGCGAACCCGACGCACGTGTCGTCGCGAACGCCATCGACGCCCTGCGACGCCGTCGCGATCAGGTGGGCCCGGTCGCCTCCGCCCCGATCGTCGAGTTCAAGTCGCCGGCATCGCACCAGCGGGTGCGGGCCTCGGCGATTCGACTGCTGGCCTCGCTCAAGACGCCGGGCAGCGACTGCGCGAGCGACGTCCTCGAGATGCTCAAGGACCCGAGACCGGCGCATCGGCAGTCGGGCGCGTGGTTGGCCGGACGCCTCGCGCACCTCGCGGTCGATCCCTCGGTTCGCTTGCGGTGGGCCACCGAACTCCGCCACATGTGCGATCACGGGAGCGATCCGGGCCTCCGCGCCCGGGCGGCCCAGGCCCTCACGCGGATTCAGCCCGCCAACGGGCCCAGGATCGACGATTGGAGCGTGTTTGCCACCATTCCTCGCGGGCATCTGATGGCCATGACGGAGGACGCGGCATGAGCGACAACGCCACCACGGGCGGGCCCGCCGCGGCCGTCGGCCTCGTCAATGCTTCGGAGGAAGTCATCGGCGCCCCGATCCTGCCCGGGGGTTCGTGGCTCGTGCCGCTCGCCTCGGGCGGCGGGGTGCTGCTCGCGTGCGTCATCGCGATGGCCGCGATCTCGATGGTCTGGCGTCGATCGACCGCCGCGTTGTTGGCGAATCCTCGCGAGGTGGCCATGCGACGGATTGCCCGGTTGGTGAAGGCCGGCTGAGTTCGCGGGCGATCAGTTCCAGCTCATGCCCTTGGGCCAGCGATCGGGGCGCTGTCGCCTCGCCGTCGTGATCATGTGGTCGAGATGCCGCAGTTCGGCCAGCACCATCGACGCCCGCGTCGCGATGTCGGGTTCGGCGAGCAGTGCGTAGCGGAGCTTGGGCTCGGCGATCATCGTGAGGGTCATCAGCTCGAGCACGAGTTGATCCGAGAGGTCCTCGTCGGCGATCCACTCCATCGCGGGCTTGGCACCGGCCATGGACCCAAGGCCCTGACCGCCCAGCAACTGCTCGATCTGGCTCCGCACCACCGTGAGGTGAGCTGGCGGCGGCGATTCGAGCCCCACAGGCTCGATCGTCGCGGTTCGGTAGAGCCGATCCGCGGCGAGGGGCTGTTCCTCCACGATGCGGGCACGGCAGATGCCCTGAAGCAGGATGTTGAAGCGTCCGTCGGGAAGGCGTTCATGGCGGACGATCTGACCGAGGCACACGGCCGGGCGAACGCGGGGCGGGATGCCACCGGGCTGGATGCGGTGGGGGTCGGCGAGCACGGCCATCGCGATCTGCCCCGCGCCGTCGAGGACGTGTTCGATCATCTGCCGATACCGGGGCTCGAAGATGTGCAGGGGTACCACGTGCTGGGGCAGCACCACCACGCCGTCGAGCGGGAACAGGGGTACCGGCCGGCCGAAGTTGACATGGACTGACATCTCGTCCGACATCGAGCGAATGGTAGGGGTTCGGCCGCCGCGAGGCGGACATGCGACGCGTTACACTCACGGGACGACGCGATGGGGCGTCGAGCAGAGGATCGACGACCATGAGCGATGCCGTGCGTTCCAACCGTGCCGCGGAACCTGTCGGACCGTACCCGCACGCGAGGCGAGCGGGCGGGCTGCTCCTGCTTTCGGGCGTCGGCCCGCGGCGGCGGGGAAGCCGCGTGATCCCGGGGCTGGTGCTCGACGCGGAGGGACTCGAGGTGTCGCACGACATCGAGGCCGAAATGCGCTCGTGCTTCGACAACGTCAAGGCCATTCTGGAGGAGTGCGGCGCGACGTGGGACGACATCATCGACGTCACGGTCTTCCTGACGGCGATGAAGGCGGATTGGGCGGTTTACAACCGGGTCTATGGGGAGTTCTTCCCGCCGGGGCCGTCGCAGCCCTGTCGCACCACGGTGGAGATCGCGGGCCTGCCGCAGGGGGGTGACGGGCCGATCCACTTCGAGATCAAGGTGGTGGCGAAAGCGCCCGCGTGAGCCGTCGCAAGGCCGGCGAAGCGGCCGGTCAGGCCGGATATGTAGCCGACGTTCGGTCGGTTTCCCACGCCGTCATGGAGACCAACCGGACGCGAGGGGCCGTGGCGGCGAGGTCGGCCCGGAGCAACTCGAAGAGCACGCGGCTGATGTTCTCGATGGTGGGAATCACGCCCCCCTTGGCGAGGTCGAACTCGACGGTGTCCTCGTTGAGATGCGTGTGGTCGAAGCGGTCGATGATGGCCCGCTTGCACGCGGTCTCGAGGTCGTGCAGCGAGAGAGGCGAGCCCAGCGACGCGTCGATCGGGGCTTCGACGCATGGTTCGAACTTGTAGTTGTGGCCGTGACCGCGCGGGTTGTTGCACTTGCCGTAGCGGCGGCGATTCTCCTCGTCCGAGAGCGACGGCGTGTGCAGCCTGTGCGCGGCGGCGAAGTCGAACTGCTGACGCAGGAGCACGCGGTCGGGCGAGGCGGTGTTCATGGTGAGCGAGTAGGTGGGCGTGAGCTTGAGCGTGACGGATTCCACGCGGCCCGAGAGGCGGTCGCGGAGAGGGACGAGCGAGTCGCGAAGCACGCCCGCGACCGGAGGCTGGGGGCGAGCCGCGGCAGCGGCGGCGAGGGCGGGGAGGAGGGTGGTCCGCACGGCGTCGTCGATGTCCTTGATGTCAAGGACGTAGTTGACGACGGGGTCGGGCTCGCCAGCGCAGGAGACCTCGACTTCGCCGTGGGGGGCGATGCCCTGCATCGAGGGCTTGCCGGCGAACCCGTTGGTGCCGCGGGCCATGTCGGCCGCGAAGGAGGCGGGGTCGGTCAGGCAGAAGCGGATGGAACGCCGCAGGCGGATCACGAGCGATGGTATTCGTCGGGCACTTGGTCGCAGTTTCGGCGCGAATCCGGATGCTGCGGGGCGACGAACCCACGGCGGACCCTTTTGGAGCATGACCATGCAGACCGCCACTCGATCGATTCTCCTCTTCCTGGGCTTTGGGCTTCTGGTCGCGACCGCGACGGCGTTGCCATGGCAGCCTCCGGAGACCGGCAAGCCCGACACAGCACCCAAGGGCGATGCGCCCGCGGCGGGCGGCAAGGAGGAGCGGCCCTCCAAGGACGAGCCTGCTCCGACCGATCCGTACGTGCTGGGTCACACGATGAAGGACATCGACGGCAAGGACCAGAAGCTCGACCAATACAAGGGCAAGGTGGTCCTGATCGTGAACGTGGCGAGCAATTGCGGGTACACGCGCCAGTACGCGGGCCTCGAAGCCCTCTACCAGAAGTACAAGGATCGCGGCCTGGTGGTGCTGGGCTTCCCCTCGAACGACTTCGGCGGTCAGGAACCCGGCTCCGAGTCGGAGATCAAGCAGTTCTGCACCTCGAAGTACGGCGTGACCTTCCCGATGTTCGCGAAGATTGGCGTGCTCGGCGGCAAGGCCCATCCGCTCTTCAAGCAGCTCGCGTCCCAGAAGGGCGATGCGGGCGGCGAGCCCAAGTGGAACTTCAACAAGTACCTGGTCGACCGCGAAGGCAAGGCGGTGGAGCATCTCGAGAGCGGCATGAAGCCCGACTCGGAGGAACTCGCCCGCAAGATCGAGAACTTGCTGGGTCCCGCCCCGGCCAAGTGATCGCCGACGCGAACGCGTCCTTGGCGCGATATCATCCGCCCCATGGCACTCGCAGTCACCGGCACCATCGGCATCGACACCATCCGCACGCCTTCAGGCGGAGCGGACCGCATTCTGGGCGGCAGCGGCACGTACTTTTCCGCCGCCGCTTCGCTGTACGGCGCAGTGCGGCTGGTGGCGGCGGTGGGGGATGACTTCCCTGCGGCCTTCCGCGGGGTGCTGGAGCACTTCAATCCCATCGACCTCGCGGGGCTCGAGACCCGCGCGGGCAGCAAGACCTTCGCCTGGGGCGGCAAGTACCTCGCGGACATGAACAGTCGCGAGACGCTCTTCACGGAGCTGGGCGTGCTGGCCGAGGCGCCGCCGAAGGTTCCGGCGAAGTTCTCCGACAGCAAGTTCCTGTTCCTCGCGAACACGCACCCGGCGGTGCAGTTGGGCTTCATCGATCAGTTCCCGCACCGCACGCTGACGGTGGCGGACACGATGGATCTTTGGATCAACATCGCCAAGGCCGAGTTGACGCAACTGCTGACTCGCGTCGACGGGCTGGTGCTCAACTACGACGAGGCGGAGCTCTTCACGGGCAAGCGGAACCCCGTCACGGCCGGGCGTCACCTGCTGGGCATGGGCCCGCGGTTCGTGGTGATCAAGAAGGGCGAGCACGGCGCGTTGCTGATCCACCGCGACGGCATCGCGGCGTTGCCCGCCTACCCGACCGAGGATGTCGTCGACCCCACGGGGTGCGGCGATTCGTTCGCGGGCGGGATGATGGGGTGCCTGGCCAACCCGACGGGCTGGCATCACGTCACCGCCCCCACGGGCGACCCGGGTTCGTTCGACTCGATCCGCAAGGCGCTGGTGCACGGCACCGTGGTGGCGAGCTTCAACATCGAGGCATTCAGCCTCGATCGGCTCAAGGCCCTGACGCCCGCGGAGTTGTCTTCCCGCTACGCCAAGTATGTCGCGATGACGAGTCTCTGACGCGGTCCAGCTGCGTCGCGACTCAGTCATGCACGAAGGGATTCGACCGGCGTTCGCGGCCGATGGTCGACTCGGGACCATGGCCCGGAAAGATCGTCGTGTCTTTGTCCAGCGCGTACAGCTTGCTCCGGATGGACGCCTCCAGTGCTTCGAAGCTGCACCCGGGGAAGTCGGTGCGTCCGATCGAACCGGAGAAGAGGGCGTCGCCGACGAAGGCTGTCTTGTCGACTTCGTGAACCAGCGTGATGCTGCCGGGGCTGTGGCCCGGGGTGTGCAGGACGATCCATGCACCTGCGCCCCAATCGAGTCGGTCGCCTTCGGCCAGCACTCGCGTGGCCGAGGGGGCGGTGGTCGGCGTGCCCGAGAAGGCGCTCAGATTCAGGAGCGGATCGTCGAGCCACGCCTCCTCGGCGGCATGGATCAGGATGGGCAACGATGGGAACGCCGATCGAAGCGTCCTGACGCCGGCGATGTGGTCGACATGGGCGTGGGTCAGGACGAGCGCGTCGGGCGTGAGACCCTCGCGGCCGATGAACTCGATCATCGGATCGAGATCGAAGCTGGCGTCCACGACGAAGCAGCGCCCAGGCGTGCGGGGCGACGCCACGACGTAGCAGTTGGTCGCGTGCGGCCCGAGCACGAACCTCGCCCCGACGGCGGAGCCGGTCTCGCAGAGGTCGTGATCCGACGCCGACTGGATGCGCTTGGCCATGCGCGAGATTAGGCGCGGGCCTCGCGGTTTCGCCTACCCTCCCTCCGACCGGCGACCGCCACGAGCGAGGTGGAACCTGCGTCGTCGGTTCGCGAAAGGACCACCATGCCAGATCCTGATGCTCCGGCTCCCGCTCGCATGCCCGTCGCTCCGACCGCCCGGGGCGACCGGAACTCGGCGTCGATCGGGTCGCTCGTGGCGATTCTCATCATCGTATACGCGGCCGCGCTGGCCCTGAGCGTTCATTTGGCGATGACGGGGCAGTATCAACTCGGCGCGGGAGGCGCGATCCTCGTGCTGACCATGGCGCCCATCGCCTTCTCCTTCGCGTTGGGGGGTTCGCGACGGCAGCAACGCGTGCTGATCGAGCGGGTCGAGCAGTTGACCCAGGCCGTTCGGGTCTTCACGGATTACGCCGCCTTGTCGGACGATGCGAGGCGGGTGCTGAGTCGGGGCAACGACCGCGCCTTGCTGACGCAGGCGATCGAGGAGGACGTCGCCGCGGGGAATCTCGACTCGGCGATGATCCTCGTGGTCGAACTCTCGGATCGGTTCGGCTTTCGCGACGAGGCCGAGCAACACCGCCGCCGCATCGAGGCGATGCGTTCGGAGACCAACGAGCGTCGGATCACCGAGGCGATCCAGTACCTCGACGGCCTGGTGCTGCAGCGCAAGTGGGACGACGCGTACGCCGACGCCTCCCGACTGCTGCGGCTCTACCCGGATTCGCAGCGGGTCTTCGGCCTGCGTCGGCGCATCGAGCAGGCCCAGCGGTCGCACCGCGACGACCTCGAACGTCGGTTCCTCGTGGCGGCGCAGGAGGGGCGAACCGACGAGGCGCTCGGGTTGCTGCGCGAGCTCGATGCTCACCTCAGCCCCTCCGAGGCCGAGCCGCTGCGCGAACTTGCGCGTGGCGTCATCGGGAAGGCGAGGGAGAACCTCGGAGCGTCGTTCCGGCTCGCGGTGCAGGATCGCCAGTGGGGTGAGGCGGCCCGCATCGGCGATCGCATCATCGCGGAGTTCCCGAACACGCGGATGGCCGCGGAGATTCGCGACGTCATCGACGGCATCCGCCAGCGTGCGAAGGGCGCGGGCGCCTGAAGCTCCGCCGGGAGGAGGGCGGAGGCGGCCGCGAGATCAGTCGCGGGGGAGTTCGCACCGTCGCCCGAACTCGCGGCAGATGGGGTGGTCGCAGCACGCGGCCATCCGGGCCGAACAGGCGCGACGGCCGTGGAAGATGAGCAGGTGCGACAGTTGGCACCACGAGTCTCGCGGGAAGAGCGCCATGAGATGCCGCTCGACCATGGCGACGGTGGAGTCCTTCGGGGCGAGTCCCAGACGCTTGCTCAGTCGCTCGACATGGGTGTCGACGACGACGCCCTCGTTGATGCCGAAGACGTTGCCGAGAACGACGTTGGCGGTCTTGCGGGCGACGCCGCGGAGTTCGAGCAACTCGTTCATGGTGCGCGGCACCTCGCCGCCGTGCTTCTCGACGATGGTCTTCATGGCCTGGTGCACCGCCTTGGCCTTGTTGCGGAAGAGGCCGATGGTGCGGATGAAGGGCTCGATCTCCTCGGGCGACGACTCGGCGAAGTCTCGCGGCGCGGGGAAGCGGCGGAAGAGCGCGGGGGTGACCTTGTTGACGGCGACGTCGGTGGTCTGGGCCGAGAGGATGGTCGCGACGAGCAGTTCGTGGGGTTGGGCGTAGTCGAGCTCGCAGTGGGCGTCGGGATAGCACTGCTCGAGCGCGCGGTACAGGCGGTCGGCGCGGGCCTTGGCCGCGGCGGTGACTCGAGGCGAACCGGGGGGCTTGGCGGTCACGGGGCTTGATTCCCGGCCTCGAAGGACGGACGCGCCGTTCGAATCAGGGCGACGACCATCGCGACGAGGATGGCGACGACCATCACGCTCATCAAGGGGGTGGCGAACCCGTGGATCGCCTTGAATACGCGATCGATCGCATGCGCGGCGTCGAGATCGCCCCGTCGCATGGCTTCGTGCAATCGGGCGCTCAGATCGTTCATGGGGTTCACGACTTCGAACTGGATGAAGGCGAGCATGGCGATGGCCCCGAGGTGGGCACACCACTGGACGAAGGCCAGGAACCCGGGCCTGCCACGACACGCGAGGGCGAGGAGGATCGAGCACGCGCCCAGCAGCCAGCCCGCGGCTTGCACCACCTCGAAGTTGCGTTGCGCCGGCACGCCCGCGACCACCTTCCAGTGGGACTCGGTCATGATGGGCATGGACGGAATGACCGGCGCGAGGTCCCTCACGGCGGGGAAGGCCATGGCCGCGAACGCGCCGGAGGCGACGACGAGCGCCATCCACGCGGCGAGGGTGCCGATAAGCACGGGGCGGAGGAGGGTGTCCGGCGGCGTCTTCATGCGAAGCGGGGGCGTGGCGAACGGTACGCACGGGGTTGAGGCGAGCATCCCCCGAGAGGGGCGTCGGGAGCGCATCTCTCGTGGAATAAGGGGTGCCGAGAGAAAGTCCCGGGGCGGAACGTCCGATGCGTAGGGAGATCACAGGCGTCAGGATCGGCGCCGGATCCAACACACCGAATCGGGAGCGCATGAGCATGAGCGTTGGCACCCCACATACCGGCGACAAGGATGCGATCGTCAACAACGCGATCCGGGAAATCAGTCACATCGCCACCCTTCCCGAGATCACGGTGAAGATTGTCGAGCTGGTCGAGAGCCCGAAGTCGACGGCCCAGGACCTCAACAAGGTCATCTCCGCCGACCCCGCGCTCTGCAGCCGCATCCTCAAGGTGGTCAACTCGTCCTTTTACGGACTTCCGGGCCAGATCGCCAGCATCAACCGCGCGATCGTCATGCTCGGCCTCAACGCCGTCAAGAACATCGCGATCGCGGCGTCGCTCGCCAAGCTCTTCAAGGGCGGCGAGTTGACCTCGAGCTTCGCGGCCAAGGACCTCTGGACGCACAGCAACGTCACCGCCGCCGCGGCGAAGATGATCGCCAACTCCCTCAAGCTCGGCCTGGCCGACGAGGCCTTCCTGGCCGGCCTGATGCACGACATCGGCATCATGGTCGAGATGCAGGTCGAACGCGAGAAGCTCATCCAGTGCCTCAACGCCACCGGCACCGACGCCCGCGGCGTTCCCTGCAACGACTTCCTCTCCTTCGAGAACGAGATCTTCGGCGCCACGCACCAGGACTTCGGCTCGGCGCTGTGCGAGAAGTGGAAGTTCCCCAAGAGCCTCGTGCTGGTGACCGGCTACCACCACCGCCCGATGGATCTTTCCTTCGAAACCCGCACGCTCAGCGCGATCGTGTACGTCGCGGATCGCGTCGCGGCCGAAGTGGGTTCGGGCTTCCGCCACGACATCCTCGACCTCACGCCGGATCCGGCCGTGATGGATTCGCTGAAGCTGACGCCCGAGAAGCTGGCGGACATCAAGAACCAGGTCGCCACGCAGATCAACGACCTGGGCAACCTGCTCACCTGAAACGACCCGGCCGCCAGGCGCGGCCGGCAACGACCTCTCTCTCTTTCTCCCTCCAGGCGGCCGGGCGGACACGCGCGGCCGCTGGTTTTTTTGGCCCGGTGGCGGGCCCGCCGCGATCACGTTCCCATCGATGTCTGAATCACGGCGGCGATCACGCCTCCGATCACCTGCGCGACGATTGAGACCAAGAGCATCTTCTTTGCCTTGGGATTGCCGCTGAACAACCAGCAGAGCCCGACAATTGTGCCCAGGCCCGCGAGGGGGATCGCGAGGATCCAGTCGATGGCGGCGAACTCCACCCCGCTCGACTTGGGCGCAGGCCCGCCCTTGGGGGTCTTCACCTTCTCGATCTTTGTGCGAACCTTCTTGCCCGACTCGAAGTCGTAGCCGCAGGCCAGGCACAGGCGATCGTTCTGGTTGGCGACCTGCTCGCACTGCGGGCAGGGCTTGCCTCCCGAGAGCGCCTGGGCCTTGCCGCCGAGTTCGAGCAGGAAGGCGTTGTCGTCCTCCTGCGCGGGGGCCGACGACGGCTTCGCGGCCGCGGAGGCCTGCTTGGCGGGCGACTTGGCGGCCTGCTTGGCCTTGCGGGCCCGCTCGACGCATGCGGCGCAGACCGGACGGCCCTTGGCGTCGGTGACGGGCTTTTCGCCCGAGAGCGGGCCGGCGCAGATGGTGCAAGTCGCGGCAGCGTTGGCGTTGGTGGTCATGAAGCGATCTCCGAACCCCTCGGGAGGGGGGCAGTGTAGGTGATGTGGAACCGCACGCGGGTACGCCTCCCGTACGGATCGCACGTCGGCCGATCTATGATGCGGCGCGTTCGGGATCTCGGACGCGACATCCGGGCCGATTCGCCACCCACCGCATGACCACCGACCCTGCACCGATCACACCGCTTCCCGCCACGCAGCTTCCCGTCTCGGGATCCTCGACGCGTCTCCGGGATCCCGGATCGCCCCGTGCCGCCGTCATCGCGTGGATCGCGGCGGTGGTGTTGGTGGGGGCGGTGGTCTTCCTCAACCAGTTCGCCAAGCCGGCTCCGGATCCGGTGCCCGATCCCGCCACTGCGGAGATCAAGGCGCCCGGGCTGCTCAACTCCACGGCCGTGGTCTCGAAGATGGTCGTGAAACTCCTGCACGTGCTCAAGTCGCAGGGCCAAGGCGGGGCGAACGGCGGCCTCAACGAAGCCTCGTTGCTCGCACGGGTGGACGAACAGGCCAAGTCACCGGTGGATCGCCTGCGGGTGGCCTTGGTCGCGGGCGAACTGGGCGGCCGGGAGGAAGCGCTGAAGCGACTGGCCCTGCTCGAGCAGGACAAGGACATTCCCGAACGAGTGATCGCCGATGTCGCCTCCGCGCGACGGGTCCTCGAGGCTGAACGTCCCGCGGAACTCCCTGAGGATCTTCGCGAGGGGCTGGTGGCTCGCCACGGCTGGTTCGCGAAGCTTGCGTTGTCGCGCGGGCTTGACGACTCGGCGGCGGCTCGCGCACCGCTGGTCGAGGGCGGCCTTCGCGTCATCGCCATCGTCGCCCTGCTGGTGCTGGTGCTGCTGACGGTCGTGCTCGCGGGACTCGGAAGTCTCATCGCGGTCGTGGCGCTCCTGGCGACCGGACGGATCAAGGCGAAGTTCTCGCCGCCGCTCCCCGGCGGCAGCGCGTTCCTCGAGGTGCTGCCCGTCTTCGCGGGCGGATTCCTGCTGATCAAGCTGGGCCTGCCGTGGCTGATCGTCGCCCCGGACGGTTCGGTCCCGGAATGGGGGCTCAAGGCGCAGTTGGTGGTGCAGTGGCTGCTCGTCCCCGCGTGCCTGTGGCCCTTGGTTCGAGGGGGTCGCTGGGGCGAGTTCACGCGTCGCATCGGGTGGCACCGCGGCGAGGGTTGGCTGAAGGAGATCGCGCTGGGCCTCTTCGGGTACTTCGCCATGCTGCCGGCGCTGGGGGTGGTCTTCCTGATCACCGTGCGACTGGTCAACGCGGTCAAGGGTCCGGGAACGGACGGCGAGCCGCCGGTTGCGAATCCCATCCTCGAGATCATGGCGCATGCGGGCACGCTCGAGATGGTCATGTTCTTCGTGCTCGCGACGTGCTGGGCCCCCTTTGTCGAGGAAACGGTCTTCCGCGGGGCCTTCTTCGGTCACCTTCGAGGACGAGGATCGCCGCTCGTGGCCGCGACGGGGAGCGCGTTGGCCTTCGGGATCATGCACGGCTACGAGTACATGATGCTCGGTCCGGTGATCCTGCTGGGATTCACCTTCGCCCTGATCCGCGAATGGAGGGGGACGATCGTCGGATGCATGGCGGCGCACTTCATCCACAACGCCGCCACCCTGACGCTGCTGACGCTCCTGCTTCCGGTGCTGCGCGATTGACGGGATCCGTGTCCGCTCGCTCCCCATGAACACCCTCTCAGCCGAGACGATGCAACGGGCCGCCTCGCTTCTGCGAGAAGGGGCGTTGGTGATCCTGCCCACCGAGACGCTGTACGGCGTCGCGGCGGCCGCCTCCAACCCCGGGGCGGTATCGATGCTCCGCGACCTGATCACGGTGAAGAGCGGTTCGGCGAGAGATCCCGTGTCGTTCACCTGGCACGCCCACGACCCGAGCGACGTGGTGACGACCCTTGGTCTCGTCCGCGACGACCATCGTCGCGCGTTCGAGCAGTTGCTGCCGGGCCCCGTGCGTCTCTCGGTGCATCTTGATGCCGCGAGAAGCCGTGACGCCCGCGCGAGTTTGGGGGTCGACCCGGGGGTGCTCGACGTGAACGACACGTGGTCGGTGCGGGTGCCGGCGATGGAGTGGACGCGTCAGGTCATCGAGGCCTCCGGGGTCCCGGTGCTCATGGAACGATTGAGCGCGATCGGACTGGGTCAGGGGATCGAGGTGGGCGGCATGGACGCGAAGGCGGCGACGATGGGGATTCGGCTGGTCGCGGACGCCGGGCCGACCCGATTCGCGGGGCCTTCGACCCCCGTCATGCTCGGCCCGGGCGGAGTCGAGGTGACGGGGACGGGGGTGTACGAGGCTCGCTACATTCACAAGAAGATGCATCGGCTCATTCTCTTCGTCTGCACCGGCAACACCTGCCGAAGCCCGATGGCGGAGGCCATCGCCCGAGATCTGCTGGCCCGCTCCGGCGTGCGGGAGGTCACGATCGCGTCGGCGGGGGTCGCCGCGGGGAGCGGCTCGCCGATGACGGCGGAGGCACGCGACGCGCTCGAGGAGATGAGCATCGAACCGGGACAGCACCGCAGCCGCATGCTTGACGGCGAGCTCGTCGCGTCGAGTCACCGCATCTATGCGTTGACGAGCGGCCATCTCAAGGCCATCCGGGGCGCGCTGCCCCCTGCGGAGGCGGCCAAGGCGATGCTGCTGGACCCGGCCGGCAGGGATGTTCCCGACCCCATCGGCGGCCCGCTCGAAGAATACCGCGAGACGGCGGCGTTGATCGCCGAGATGGTGCGGGCCCGCTTCGCCGAACTGGGGATCGAAGCGTTGCCGTCACGCGCGTGAGGCGAGCGAAAGCACGTCGTCGGCCGCCGCGGCGACCGCCTCGAAGCCGATGCGGTCGATGGCGCAGCGTTCCGGGTGGTCGTTGGCGGTTTCATGTTCGGGGAGCGAGGGGTCGGCCACGAGGATTCGTTCCGGGGCGTCGGGCCGGGTGGGGATGACGGTCCAGCGATGATCCGTGGGACCAAAGAGACTCACCAGGGGCGTGCCCATCGCCGCGGCGATGTGGCGAGGGCCCGTGTCGTTGGTGACCACGAGGGCCGCGTCGGACACGATCCGCTTGAGGGTGCCGAGCGTCCCGCCGCAGGAGGAGAGGTCGATCGGGCGGGCGACGGAGGTGCCGCGCGAGATCGCCTGCAGGATGGGCGCCTCGGCGGGCGACCCGTTGAGCAGGACGTTCAATCCGTGACGCTGGTGCAGGTGATCGGCCAACCGTGCGAAGCGATCCGCGGGCCAGCGCTTGGCCGGGTTGTTCCCCCCGGGGTTCAGCACGGCGTATCGAGACCCCTGAGCCACACCGGCCTTGCGAAGCACCTCGGTCGCGGCCAGCCGCTGGCGTTCGGAGACGGCGAGTTCCATGAAGAGCCCGGGAGGGAAGGCCAAGGGAATGGGCGTGGTCGAGAGGGCGTAGTAGCGAGGCATGTGCTCGTGCAGCAACGACTCAGCCGCATCGAGGTAATACCTGCAGGCCGGGATGATCGCGTACGAGCCGTCGCCGCGCCGGGGCGTCACGAGCTTTTCGGTGAGCAGGAAGCCGCGTCCGTCGCGGTTGTAACCCATTCGACGCGGGATGCCCGCGATTCGGGCGACCAAGGCCGTCGAGAAGGAGTTGGTGAGCAGCAGGGCGGTGTCGTACATCCTGGGACGGATGCGAGCGGCGATGAACTTGGGGCCAAAGACGCCGCCCCCGCGTTCGACGTGCACTTCGTCGAGGAGATCGAGTCCTTCAAGGATCTCGTCGCCTCCGGGTCGGCAGAGTCCGCCGATGAAACTGCCTCGAAGCGACTGGCGGAGCAATCGGAGGGCGGGCGTGGCCATGACAAGATCGCCGACCCAGTTGGGCAGGACGACCAGGAGTCGAAGGGGCTTGACTGGAGCGGTGGCGGCCACGCGTTGAACGATAGTCGCCGTGGGGCTCAGCCGGTCCGCGAGGACTCGCCGGCGGGGTAGGCGATGCGGGCGTGGAACATGCTGGCGAGCGTCCTCGAGACGGATTCGACGATGATGTTGAGCTCGCGGAGCGTGAGTTCGCAGTCGTCGAACTGGCCGTCGAGCAGACGGCGGTTGGCAAGGGTCCGGACGAGCGTCTCGATGCGGCTGGGCGTGGGATCGGCGAGGGATCGCGTGGCGCTCTCAACGGCGTCGGCGATCATGAGGATCGCGCATTCCTTCGTGCGGGGGCGAGGGCCGGGGTAGCGGTACTCGAACTCGTCGGGGAAGTAGACGTCGTCGGGTTCCGTCTCCTCGGCGTCGGAGCCCCCGACGAGGCCCGCGGCGCCGGATTGCTGGGCGAGCTTGCGGGCGCGGGCGAAGAAGAACTCGACGAGCGTCGTTCCGTGATGGGCCTCGATGAAGTGCTGGATCGAGCGGGGCAGGCGGAACTCGCGGGCGAGTTCCATGCCGTCCTTGACGTGCCCGATGATGATGAGCAGGCTCATCGCGGGGCTGAGGCGGTCGTGCTTGTTGATGCCGGCGACCTGGTTCTCGACGAAGTACTCCGGCTTGTTCATCTTTCCCACGTCGTGGTAGAGCGCACCGACGTAGGTGAGGAGCGAATCGGCGTTGATGGCCTCGGCCGCCGCCTCGGCGATCGACGCGACGTTGAGCGAATGGGTGTAGGTGCCCGGGGCCCGGATCTGCAGTTCGCGAAGCAGCGGCTGCTTGGGGTCGCGAAGCTCGATCAGGGTGAGGCCGGTGGTGACGTTGAAGATGCGTTCGAGGATCGGCAGCAGGAAGAGGGCGACGCCGCCCGCCACCAGGGTGCCGCCCGCGGTGAGCGAGGCGTCGGAGACCAGTTCTCGCCACACCTGCGGCGAGAGCGGTCGCTCGATCAGCCCGAAGGCGAAGGTCGCGACCCCCAGCCCGACGGACGCGAAGAGCGAGGTACGGAGCAGGCTGTTGCGTTCGCGGATCTCGCCCAGGGTCCAGACCACGCAGGCGATGCCGGTGATCATCACCGCCATCTGGCCCGCGGACTCGCGGAGGGCGATGCAGACCATCAGGGCGTGCAGGAGGCCGAATGCCAGCGCGCTGCGGCGGTCGTACGCGATGCACATGAGCATCGTGACGAAGACGGTGGGGATGACGCCCGTGACGGTGGCGAACTGGGGCGCGGCCGCGGTGCCGGCGCAGGCCGCGAGGAGGGCGATGGCCAGCAGTCCGGCGACGCCCGCGATGCGAGAGGGGCGGCTGCAGATGCGGCGGCAGAAGAGGAGCGAATAGCCGGCCAGGGCGAGCGTCATGCCCAGCGACGCTGCGCCGACGCCCAGGCGGCGGGCCCAGAGCGTCAAGGCGTCGACGTGACCGAGATAGTGATCCATCTCGGCGCTGAAGAGCTCTCGCTGTGCCGCGGAGAGCGGTTCTCCCCGTTGGAAGATCACCTGGCCGACCGGCGACTCGATTCGCACGGGAAGCACGAGGGCCGCGGCGGCATTCTGGTCCTTGGCGGTCTCGGTTTCGTTGAAGGTGAAGGTGGGGCGAGGGTCGCGGAGCAGGCGATTGACCACCAACTCGCGAGCGGGCCCGGTGAAGCCCGCGTCGCGGGCCATGGCGTTGGCCACGTCGGCGAGAGCCTTGTCCTGCACGTTGACGACATCGCCCCGGAGCGTCTGACGGGGCTCTTCGCCTTCCACGAGGAGTTTGACGTAGAGCGTGGTGCCCTCCTGCACCGACTTCTGGAACGTCTGGGCGTCGAGAATGGGACGACGCTTGAGGAGGGTGGCGAGCGTGCGAACCTTCGACACCCAGGCCGCGCTGGAGTTGCCGTCGACGACCTCGGTCCTGACGGCCTCGAGCAAGGGCTGGGAAAGCCCGAACTGATCGCGGATCGACGTGTCGACCGAGTCCATTCGCTCGACGGAGGCGAGCGCCTTGGGAAGGTTCTCGATCGACTGGGTGAGGGACTCGATCACCGTCATGTCGGCCGCGTAGACGCGGGGCGACTTCTGGCGCGCGAGTTCCCTCGCCCGATCCGTCAGGGCCTGGTCGTCGACCGTCATCTGCATCCGGACCAGCCGCGTTTCGTCCATCACGCGGCCGACGGCCACCAGCGGCTGGTCGCGCGTCCAGAGAACGATCATGCACGTGGCGACGGCGAAGGCAACGGTGAGGGCGAGCCCCGCGGCGGTGCCGGGCGAGAGCAACCAGGCCATCGAGCGATCCGCCCAGCCTTCTGGCGTGAAGAGGCGCTCGGCCAGATCGCGGTGGCGACTGCGCACGCTCTTCGAGAGCGATTCGACCCGCGACTGCTTGGGTTGGTCCTTGGCCATGGGGTGCGAACCATTGACGAGGTTCGCCGGTGCAAAGGTCTTGAGGGCGAAGCATACATCGACCACCGAGGCGTCGCCGCGGCACCCTGACGCGATCCGTACACCCGCTCGGGCGGGATGCGGCCCCTCCGCCGGGGCCCACCCAAAGAAAGGCGAACGCCCTGCTGCAGCCGGAACGCGGCGGGGGCGTATACTGCGTCGAAGGGCCGGTGCCATGGTTCGGGGTCCTGTCGGGCGGAATGCCGCTCGTCCCCGATGTGGCCGCCCTGCTCGAGTCGGAGAAGCCAGTCCGATGGAAAAGATGTTCTACACGCTGGAAGAAGCCGCGGCCAAGCTCGGCAAGTCCGCCGATCAGGTGCGCGACATGGCCAAGAGCGGTCAACTCCAGGAGTTCCGCGACCGCGACAAGCTCATGTTCAAGCGGGAGCAGGTCGACCTTCTGGCGGGCGGCGGCGACGATGCGATTCCGCTCGCCGACAGCGGTGAACTCGAGCCCATCTCGCTCGCCTCCTCGGGCAGCGCCATGGCGATTCCGCTCTCGGACGACAAGGAGTCCACGGGCATCAGCATCTTCGAGGCCGAAGACACCGACGAGAGCGATCCGTCGGCCGTCACCCGCGTCTCGAACGCGCAAGGCCTGGTCGACCCCGGGGAGGATCCTCGCAGCGCGTCCGGATCGGGCGGCTTGCTCGATCTCACCCGCGAGGGCGACGACACTTCGCTGGGCGCGAACCTGCTCGAAGACGTCTACGGCTCGGAAACGGTCGCTCAGCAGACCGCCATCGAACCCGCGCAGGGCGGCGGCGATCTCTTCGAGACCCCCGGAGGCTCCGGCGGCGAGCTCGCCGCGGCGGGCGCGGCGGCCGGCGTCATGGCGGTCCCAGAGGCCTACGACGGCGCTGGATCGGGCCTCGTCGGCGGCCTGGCCATCGGCATGATCGTCTCCATCGGCATCGCGGCCTTCGCCGTCATCACCGGCTTGGTCTCGACCTTCGGCGGCGGGATGCTCTCGCTGATCGGCGACAACTTCATGGTCATCCTCGGCGTCATGGGCGGCGTGACGCTTCTGGGAGGCGGGATCGGCTGGGCCCTCGGGCGTCGCTCCTGAGTCGGCTCATCCTCGCACGATTTCAATGACGAACCCAAGAGGGACGCCGCTCGCGGCGTCCCTCTTGCTTTGGCCGCCATCATGCCGATGCAAAGGGCGCCGCTGCCCGCCCCTCGCGATCGATTCTCCCCATGAGCGTCCCGACCATGTCCAAAGGTCCCTTCGTCCCGTTCCTCGCAGCGATCACGCTCTTCGGCGGGCTGGGGTGGTGGACGTGGCGGATGCAGGAGGAGCAGCTCGCAGCCACCAAGGCGGCGTTGGCGATCAACGACCAGGGCCCGCCTCGTCCCGTGGCCGACGTGGCATCGGCCGTCGAGACGGCCAAGCTGGTCAGCGTCGAGATCGACACGAAGGTGAGAGTCGAACGAGGCGAGGCCAGCTGGCGCGGTGATGTGCGAGCCGTGATCGAGGTGCCGGTGCGACTCTCGTATGGCGTCGACCTTTCGCAGATGCGAACGGATCGTCTGGCGTGGAGTCCCGCTTCGCGTGCCTACGTCGTGACCGTGCCCGCGCCAACTCGCATCGCCACCGAGATCTTCTCCGAGCGTCGGGAGCCGGACGTGGAGGTTGGGTGGCTTCGACTTCGCAGTCAGGCGGGCGAGTTCTACCTCAGCCAGGCCCGGAGGGACGTGGCCGCGGCCGCCGCCTCGCTGCAACTGCGACCCGACGATGCCAAGCGAGTGGAGGATTCCACCCGTCAGCGGCTCGCCGCCCTGGTGCGGTCGATCGCGGGGCCCGACGTGGGGGTCATCGTGCGGTTCTCGCCGTCGGAAAGGGGCTGAAGGTGATTCGTGCCGCGTGGGCAGTCTGGCGGTGCAAGTGGGGCGTGGCCCGCCTTGCGGTGGCCTGCTTCGTCTGCTGGGCGCTCGTCGCCGACACCGGGTCGAGGCTGGCTCGACTGCAACTGGCCTCGCTGCCGGACTTCGACTACGTGGCCGAGGTCGAGGCCTTGACGCTGCAGGGCCGGTACGGCGAGGCCGAGATGGTGGCTCGAGCGGGACTGGACGCACGCGCCGACGCCCCGCAGCGAGCGAGGCTGCAAGCGGCCCTTGATGCCGCCATCGCCGAACGTGACGGTTGGCTTCGCAAGATCCGCAGCGCGGGTCTTGGGGCCCTTTCGGGGCGGGGCACCGATCTCGAGTCCCTTCTCGGCGCGGTGGCGGCGGACTTCTTCCTGGTCGGCGACCTCCGCGACATCGTCATCGAAGGGGGCAAGCTCGTCATCGACGGCGATTCGGACGAACTGGTGCTGCTCTTGTCGTTCGTGGGCGCGGCCACCACGCTCGCGCCCGAGATCGACTGGGCTCCCTCGGTGCTCAAGGCGGCCCGCCGGGCCGGCGCCATCGGCGAACGGATGGCCGAGCACCTGCGGCAACTGCTTCGTCAGCGCAAGTCCGCAGAGTTGGCCGAGGTCTGCGAGCAGGTCGCGACCATCTCGAAGCGGGCGAGTCCCGGCGAGGCCATCCGCATGATGAGACTCGTCGATGAACCGGCCGACCTGTCCGCGATCGCGAGATTCGTGGAGCGACGGCCCAACGGCGCGTTTGCGCTCCACGTGACGGGCACCGAGGGGGCGTCCACGCTGAAGCGAGTGAGCGGGGCGGTTCCCGAGGCCGCGGACGAGTTGATCGAAGCGGCGGCGGGCAAGGGTGCCGCCGGAACGCGGTTCCTCTCGACTCCGGCGGCACGGGCGTTGATTCGGCCGCACCCGCTGATCGGGGTGGCCAAGGCGGTGAGCAAGGGAAACGCGGAACGACTGGTCAAGGCGATGCTCGACCGTATCGATCCCGGCGCGTGGTGGGCGATGCCGCTGGCGGCGGCGTGGGTGCTCTTCGAGGCGTTGCTGCTCCGGCGCCGCTTCAGCGTTCTACGCGCAGAATCTGCCTGAGGTTGGGCAGGGCGACGCGTCGCTACACTCGCGTGCCGAATGCTCCCCTTCATCAAGTACCGACCGGATCCGGCGGGCGGCCCGACGACGCTCATGATCGACGATTGCAGCGCCGAGGCGATCGCTCGCGAGCACGGCACGCCCGTGTACGCCTATGCGCGTCAGGCGATGGTCACGAACTTCCGGCGGTTCGAGCGAGCCTTCGCGTCGGTGCAGCCGTTGCTGTGCTACGCCCTCAAGGCCAGCGGCAACCTGCACCTGCTTCGGGAGTTGGCGGATCTCGGCGCGGGCATGGATGTCGTCTCGGGCGGCGAACTCGAGCGAGCATGGCTTTCAGGCGCGCCGATGTCGAAGGTCGTCTTCGCGGGGGTGGGGAAGACCGAGCGCGAGATCGCCGCCGCCCTCTCGGGATCACACTCGCTGCTCGGGGCGGAGGCGACAGGCAGACGCGGCGAGCCTGCGGCGGAGCGGGGGCCGGTGGGGCTCTTCAACATCGAGTCGCCCGGCGAATGCGAGCGCATCGAGCGGGTGGCCTCGTCGCTGGGGGTCGATGCGCGCGGGTGCGTCCGCGTGAATCCCGACGTCGACGCGCACACCCATCGCTACACGACCACGGGACGAAGCGAGAACAAGTTCGGGATCGACCTGGCCGAGGTGCCCGGACTCTTCGCCCGCTTCGCGAATGGCGGGCGGTTGCGGCTGGTCGGCCTGCACGTGCACCTTGGCAGTCCCATCGCCTCGCCGGGGCCGTATGCCGAGGCGGTCGGCGTGGTGAGCGACCTGATCGACAGGTTGGCGTCGCAGGGGACGCGGATCGAGGCGCTCAACATCGGTGGCGGTTACGGCGTGGACTACGGCCAAGGGGCCCCGGCGACGATCGAGGAGTTCGCGGCATCGCTCGCTCCGCTGCTGCGTCCGCTCATGGAGCGAGGCGTGCGGATCGTGATGGAGCCCGGTCGATCGATCATCTGTCACGCGGGCGTGCTGCTGACGAGGGTGCAGTACGTGAAGCGGGGGCGGACCAGGGCGTTCGTGATCGGCGACGCGGGAATGCACACGCTGATCCGGCCGGCGTTGTACGAGGCGTATCACTTCGTCTGGCCGGTGACGCCGCGAGGAGGCCTGGCGCCAAGCGATCTTCGCGAGGAGCAGCCCTTTGGCGGGCTTGCTGCCTGCGACGTGGTCGGTCCCGTGTGCGAGTCGTCGGACTTCCTGGCGCAAGGGCGGCGGCTGCCGCCGGTGGAACCCGGGGACTTGCTGGCGGTGTTCTGCGCGGGGGCCTACGGCATGTCGATGTCGATGAACTACAACGACCACCCGCGGCCCGCGGAGGTGCTGGTGGATGGCGGCGGATGCCGCCTGATCCGCCCCCGTCAGCGGGAAATCGACCTGATCGCCTCCGAACTGGCGGTGGGGCCGTGACGAGCGGAACGCGAACTCGACTCGTCGGCGTCCTCGCCGGGCTGGGCGTGATGGTCGCGTGCTCGGGCGGTTGCTCGAGCCCCGGCGGCGGCAACGCGATTCACGACCGACTCGCGGGTCGCCCGGACGCGTTTGGCGAGGTGCTGCGCGACCCGGCGGCCTTCCGCGTGCAGGTGGCGGTGGCGAAGGTGGAGAAGACGCCCGACGGCCGATCGACGCTCCGCCGGATGACCTGGCGGTGCGGGGCGGAGTACTTCTACCCGGCGAGCACAGTGAAACTGCTGGGCGCGGTGGCGGCCCTCGAAACGTTGGCTGACCTGCGGGCGTCGAGCGGCAACCCGCTCGTCGATGCGGATGCGCCGCTGCGGATCGCCCCGCTGTTTCCGGGAGATGCCGCACAGGAACTGGAGCCTTCGAACAGGGACGGGGGCACGATCACTGTTCAGCACGAGATTCGCCGCATCATGCTCGTGTCGGACAACCATGCGTTCAACCGCCTGTACGATCTGGTGGGTGTGGACGACATCAATGAACGGATGCACCGGGCGGGGCTGGCCTCCGTGCGGGTCTCGCACCGGCTGTCCGATCCCAGGCCTGTGCCCGATCAGTCGAAGACGGCGGCCGTGACGATTCGAACGGCCTTGGGGGACGTCGAGGTTCCCGCCCGCGCCGGGCGAAGGGCCGAGGCGATCGGCGACCGGGGCGTGATGGTGGGCGAGGGGATGATGACGCGGGGCGAGGTCGTCAAGGGGCCCGTGGACTTCTCGCTGCGCAATCGCGTCTCGCTGCTTGATCTTCAGGACGCGCTGATCATGATCGTCAGGCCGGACATCGACCTCGGCGGGCGGCGATTCGAGTTGACCGAAGGTGATCGCCTGCGGCTGACGTCGCCGATGGAGCAGTATCCGCGGGAATCGCCCAATCCCGTGCTGGACGATCCGCACTACACCGACGAGTACTGCAAGTTCTTCCTGCCGGGCTTGCGGGCCTGGAGACCGGACCGCCGGCTGCGAGTGCTGAACAAGGTCGGGCAGGCGTACGGATTCACGATCGACAACGCGTACATCGAGGACCCGCAGAGCGGCGACGCGTTCTTTCTGGCCGCATGCATCTACACCAACGCCGACGGCGTACTGAACGACGATCGGTACGAGTATGGGACCATCGCCGAGCCGTTCATGGCCCGGCTGGCGTCGGAGATGGCTTCGATGCTGTTTCCCGACCCGTCCGCGGAACGGCGTTGAGCCGTCCGCACAATCGTTTGGATCCCGTTCGTGCCGCAACGTTCCCCCAAGCGTGGATCAGATGTTTCATCAATTCCAAATGCCTTGACCGATCGACCATCCGCCGGTACACTGAAGCAGACCTGTAACTGTTACAGGCTTGTTTCAGGCGAGGGCATCGAGGGCAGACGATGGCGAGCATGCGACGAATCGCGGAGCGGAGCGGCGTCTCGGTCGCCACGGTCTCGCGCGTGCTGAACAACCACCCGCATGTCGACGAGAAGACGCGTCAGCGGGTGCTGGCCGAGGCCGAACTTGCGCGGTACGTGAGCGTGTCGCAGCGAACGCAGGCGGTGCTCGGCCTGGTCTACCCGGAAGACATCGTGCGTGCCGAATACGGGAGCTTCGACATGGCGCTCCTCTCGGGCATGCTCGAGGGCGTGAACGAGCAGCGGTACGACGTGAAGATCGTCTCGATTCGACGGGACAAGAGCCCGGAAGAGACCTATGCGCAGTTCTTCTCCCGCAAGGGCCTTCGCGGCGTGATCCTCCGCACATTCGAGCACACACGGCGGGTGGTCGAGGCGATCGCGACCGAGGGCTTTCCGTCGATCGTGATCGCGGACCGCTTTGAGGATCCGCGAATCAGCTATGTCTGCACGGACAGTTTCGAGGACAGCCAGCGGGCGGTGAGGCACCTCCTCGATCTGGGGCATCGCCGGATCGCGATGCTGACGCACGCGATCGCGGACACGGATCACAACGATCGACGCCGGGCCTTCGCCACCGCCCATGCGGCGGCGGGCGTGGAGATCGCGCCGGAACTGGTCATCACGAGTCCCGCCTCGCCCGAGAACGGCGCCAACGCGATCACGCACCTGATGGGATTGCCCCGGCCGCCGACCGCGGTCTTCATCACGGACCCGATGGCGACGATCGGCGCCATGCGTCGATGCCTCGAGATGGGCATCAAGGTGCCCCGGGAGTTGTCGATCGTGGGTTTCGACGACAGCGACATCCGCGAGCACACGTACCCGTCGTGCACGGCGGTGGTGCAGGACGCCCGGTGGATGGGTCTGGAGTCGGCTCGCTGGCTGTCGAGGCTGACGAGCGGGGTGGAGGACACGCCGCTGGTGATGCAGATGGTGCGTCACACGCGGTTCGAGATCAATCACACGACATGCCCCCCGCCGGAGAAGCCGGTGCGGGTGTTGCCCGATGGAGTGCGTCTTGCGGTGGAGACGCCGGCGGCGCCAAGTCCGGTGAAGATTCCCGCCTCGGTGGCGGAGATGACCGCGAAGAAGGGAACGGCGGCCCGTTGAGGTCGATTCGTTCAGGCAGGGTTCGGAGAGAGCACGAGGAGTCACGCCCGATGCAATCTGCGAGAATGAAGCACGCACGCCCCCGTCCGCTCGACCGAGGGTTCACGCTGATCGAACTGCTGGTGGTCATCGCGGTGATCGCCCTGCTCATCGGCATCCTGCTGCCGGCGCTGGGCAAGGCCCGCGAGGCGGGTCGCCAGACGGTGTGCATGTCGAACATCAAGCAGTTCGCGGTGGGAGCGAATCTCTACGCGGCGGACTTCAAGGACCACGTGTGGCCCGACAAGCTTCGGGGTTCGGACGGCCTGGCGATCCGCGACTCGCGGAACAACGAGGTGACGGCGTGGGCCCGCGGGATCGATCCGGCGGACGGCACCCGCGTCGTGCCCGGACTCGCGTACAAGTACATCGACAACGTCGATGCATGCGGCTCGTGCCCGACCAACAAGCGGCGTTCGGCCAACGGGACGACCACGGCGCAGTTCGCGTTCGGCACCGAACTCGACTTCGACTACACGTTCATCCAGGCCATGCAGGGCGTGAAGCTCGGCTGCACCTCCCGCGTGGGATACAACCGTCAGCCCAGCGCGGCGGCGATCCCCCCGTCGCTCCCCAACTCGAGGGTCGACGAACTCCAGCAGATGGAGGGCGTGCCCCTGTTCGTCGAGGAGAGCACGAAGTTCTACAACACGAACTTCCCCGACGGGCTCTGGGCGTACAACGACCAGATGACGCACCGTCACAACAAGTCGGGCACCATCTCCTTCCTCGACACGAGCGCACGGCTCTTCAACGCGCCCGAGGGCGGCAGCCCCGAGGTCGAGGACGCCGGCGACCTTCAGACGCAGGACTTCTTCGCGCTGGGCAAGGACTTCTCGGGAAACTCTGCTTGGCTTCCCATCGAAGTGCCCAGCAACCCGGGTCGCGGCCGCGCCTTCGGTTGGATCAACAACCCGACCTACCTCTCGGCCAACCCGATCTGATCGCCGTTGGAGTTCGATTCGCCCTTTCTGTCCGCATTCTGTCCGCTTCGTTCATCGTGCTCCGGCCGGCCTGATCGTGAGCGGGTCCAGCCGGAGATTCAGGCCCCAAGGCCAACGTCAGGTTTCGAGAGCCCCACTGGAGAAGACCGTCATGTCGAGAGAGATCCATCGCTTCGCCACGCTCGCCAGCGCCGTCGTGGCCGCCGCCTGTTCCATCGCCCCGGCGCAGAACCAGTTGCGGAATCCCAGCTTCGAGGACCGCTGCACGCTCACGCCGGGCTGGGCGAGCTACGGCAACGTCTTCCTGGAGCGGGCCTTCCCCGTGACCGGGCTGAAGTCGATGAAGATCTTCGGTCCCTTCTGCTGCCAGACGGGCTACAGCGGCTTCAATCAGGACGTTCCGACCGCTCCGGGAGAGCAGTGGGAGGCCTCCTGCTACGTCACCAGTCCGTCCACCGACGCGCTGCGGTGGTACACGGCGGGCGGCGTGCAGTACGGCACGCAGTTCTTCATCGAACTGCAGTTCCTCGACGCCAACAAGAACATCGTGCACGACTACGGCATGTTCCGGTCGCCGGCCCGCCGCTCGCACACGTCCGGCCTTCCGGTCTTCCTCTCCACGCCGACCTTCACCGCTCCGGCGGGCTCGGTGTACGTCCGCTACGCCGCCACCATCGAGCAGTTGGGATACACCAACGGCGCGGCGTTCGTCGACGAGGTGTCGATGTCGCACCCGGGCGGCTCCAACGTGCTGCAGAACACCTCGTTCGAGGACGTCAACGTCGGGTGCCTGGGCAGCGCCCTGAAGTGGTGGAACAACTTCGGCAACGGCGGTCCGAACAACGACCAGTACGCCCGTTCCGGAGGCACGGCCGCCAAGCTGTGGGGCTCCTACTCGGGCCCTACCGGCTACAGCGGCTGGTTCCAGGACGTCGTGGCGGCCGAAGGGTCCCAGTGGCAGATCTCGGGCTGGGGCCGCACGATCGCCGGTTCCGACCACATCGCGGACGGCAACACCGTCGTCCTCTCGCTGGAGTTCTGGAGCGAGACGGGCAACATCTCCACGTACGACACCTTCGACGCCCCGTACACGCCGTCGCCCATGCTCACCGGAGCGGCGAACAACAACCAGTACGCGTTCTTCCAGAGCGGCGTCGCCACCGCACCTCCGGGCACGACCAAGGTGCGGGCGGTCGTCCTGCAGCGCCAGACCGGTCTCGCCGGCGGCGCGACGTGGTGGGACGACATTGAACTGATCAGCGTGAACACCTCCACCTGCTACGCCGACTACAACCAGGACGGCGGCGTCGACGGCGGCGACATCGAGGCCTTCTTCAGCGATTGGGAGGCCGGTTCCAGCTTCGCCGACGTCAACCAGGACGGCGGCATCGACGGCGGCGACATCGAGACGTTCTTCATTCAGTGGTCCAACGGCGGCTGCTGATCGCCGACCCGAGCAACCTCGGCCGCGGCGATCTTGACGGACGCCCCGGCCTTTCCCGTGTCCGACGCTCCTCCTCTCCTGTTCATGCTCGTGGGTGTCCTTCGTTTCCAACTTGCCGCCCTCTCGCTCGCGACGGCGGCGGGATTGGCGTCCGCGCAATGTCCGGGCGATCTGTGGCGATTGACGTTTTCCGACGAGTTCGACGGTTCGTCGCTGGATGCCTCCACCTGGAGCAACGAAACCGGACGCTGGCCCTACAACAGCGAACTGCAGTACTACCAGGCCAGCAACGTCTCCGTGAGGGATGGTTTCATGGCCATCACCGCCACGCGCGACGCTCGCTTCAACCCTCCGTACGCCTCGGCGAGGATCAACACGCGGACCAGCTTCCTGCAGCGGTACGGGCGTTTCGAGATGAGGGCTCGGCTGCCTCGCGGGCAGGGGATCTGGCCGGCCTTCTGGCTGCTCCCCCAGAACGCATGGCCGCCCGAGATCGACATCATGGAACTCCTCGGCCACGAGCCGACGAAGGTGTACTTCACGAATCACTGGGGCGCCTCGTCATCGCCGCTCTCCCAGTCCTCGTCGTTCAGCGGCCCCGACTTCTCGGCCGACTTCCACACCTTCGCCTGCGAGTGGTACCCGGACCGGATCGACTTCTTCGTCGACGGCGTGCGTCGGTCCACCAACATCAACGGCGGCATCCCCTCCGTCCCGATGTACATCATCCTGAACGTCGCGGTCGGGGGTCAATGGCCCGGCAATCCCAACGCCTCGACGCCCTTTCCGCAGCAGATGGTGGTCGACTGGGTTCGGGCCTATGAACAGATCGAACCTGTCTCGCAAATCTCCAACGGCGGATTCGAGAGCCGCGGCCCCACCGGACAAGTGCCCTTCTTCGGCTGGATCCGTTCCGGGAACGCGTTCACGGATGCGGGCGTCGTTCGCACCGGCGTCGCTTCCGGCAAGCTCTTCGGTAACTTCACCGGCGGCGCCAACACCTCGTGGATCGCGCAAGACGTCCTCGTGACGACCGGACAGACCATGGCGGCGACGGGCTGGTTCCAGACCGCCTCCTCGGACCGGATCGCGGGCGCCAACGTCGCCTCCATGATCATCGAGTGGCGGACCTCCTCGAACGCAGTCATCTCCCGCGAATCGGTCGTGGCGGCCGACGCCACGACGCCCCCCGGCGAGTGGTTTCGACGCGTGATCGGGGCGGAAGTCCCCGCCGGCGCGGCTCGCGCACGCCTGCTGGTCGAGTTCCGGCAACCCGCCACGGCGACCGGTTCGGTCTTCTTCGACGATCTGCAGTTCGGTCCCATCTCGTGCCCCCCCTGCATTTCCGACTTCAATCGCGATGGAGGGATCGACGGCGCGGATCTCGAGGCCTTCTTCGACGCGTGGGAGGACGGGGGGTCGCGGGCGGACGTGAATCAGGACGGCGGCATCGACGGCGCGGACGTCGGGGTGTTCTTCACTGCGTGGGAGCGATCATCGTGCTGATCGCCAGGACGGCTTTCTGATGGATCGACTTTCAATCTCCAACTTCTCGTCATCGGGCATGAACTCGGGCTCGACGTTCCCGGCCGGCTTCGTCTGGGGAGCCGCCTCCGCCTCGTACCAGATCGAGGACGGCGTGCAGGAGCATGGCCGCGGCGACAGCGTCTGGGACGTCTTCTGTCGCCAACCCGGCCTCGTGGTGAACGGGCACACGGGGGAGCGGTCGTGCGACCACGTGAGGCGTTACGCGGAAGACGTGGCGCTGATGCGCGAGATGAATCTTGCCGCGTATCGCTTCTCGATCGCGTGGCCGCGAGTGATGCCCGAGGGACGCGGCACGGTCAGCGAAGCCGGACTCGGTTTCTACGACCGGCTCGTCGACGAACTGCTCGCCAAGGGCGTCACGCCGTGGGCGACGCTCTTCCACTGGGACTTTCCCCAGGCCCTCTTTCACGCGGGCGGCTGGCTCAACCGGGACAGCGCCTCGTGGTTCGCCGAATATGCGGCGGTCGTCGTCGACCGCCTGTCCGACCGCGTGCATCACTGGATCACGCTCAACGAGCCGCAGATCTACATCGGACTTGGTCACTACGACACCAAGCACGCCCCCGGCATCAAGTATCCCTTCTCGCAGGCCTTGCTCGCCTCCCATCACACGCTATTGGCGCACGGCCGGGCGGCACAGGTCATTCGGGCCCGCGCGAAGACCAAGCCGACCGTGGGGTGGGCCCCCGTTGGGAAGGTCGACGTTCCGGCGACCGAGTCGGCCGCGGACATCGATGCCGCACGTCGCTCGACGATGAAGGGGACCGATCGCCACTTCTTCACCAACACGTGGTTCGGCGATCCGGTGATCCTCGGTCACTACCCCGAAGACGCGTTGGCCGCCTTCGGCAAGGACGCGCCGGTCCCGCACGCGGGCGACATGGAGACCATCGCCCAGCCCCTCGATTTCTACGGGCTCAACATCTACAGCGGCGGTCGAGTCAAGGCCGGTTCCGACGGCTCGGGCGTGACCTCGGTCGATCACGGCGTCGGGCACGCCCGCAACGCCCTCAACTGGCCCATCGTCCCCGAATCGCTCCGCTGGGGACCCCGCTTCATTCACGAGCGATACGGCCTGCCGGTGGTCATCACGGAGAACGGGATGACCAACCTCGACTGGGTGCACGCGGACGGCCGGGTCCACGACCCGCAGCGGATCGACTTCACCCGCCGGTACCTGCTCGAACTGCGAAAGGCCATCGACGACGGGGCCGACATTCGCGGCTACTTCCACTGGTCCGTCATGGACAACTTCGAGTGGGCGGAGGGATACAAGGACCGTTTCGGCCTGATCCACGTCGATTACCAAACGCTTCGACGCACCATCAAGGAGTCGGGGCGGTGGTACGCCCAGGTGATCGCCTCCAACGGCGCCAACCTCTCGCCCGCCCCCGGACCCGTGGAGCCCAAGCCGGTCGCGGTCCGCGCGTGACGGCGACCTCGACGGGAGTCGATGTCGCAGGCATGCTCGACCCCGCTTGAAGGGCGGTTTCATGCCCTGCGCGAAGGTTCGCCGACATAGGAAGCGGCGACCTGTCGTCCACCCGCCGATTCGGGGGGTGGGCATGGCGGCATGGCCGCCGCCAGACCCCTCGCGCAAGGACTGTCTCAGCATGACGATTGCGATCAGCCAACCCGTCCGTCCCCTGCCGCTCAGCCTGAAGCGTCCGGTCCCCAGCGACATCGCGATCGCGCAGGCCGCCACGCCCAAGCCGATTGCGGAACTCGCCGCCGAGGTCGGGTTGCTCTCGTCGGAGATCGATCCCTACGGCCACACCAAGGCCAAGGTGCACCTCTCGGTTCGGGACCGTCTCAAGGATGCTCCGAACGGCAAGTACGTGGTGGTGACGGCCATCACGCCCACCCCGCTGGGCGAAGGGAAGACGACCACGACGATCGGACTCTCGCAGGCGATCGGCGCGCATCTTCGCAAGCGGGTCTTCACGTGCATCCGCCAACCGTCGATGGGGCCGACCTTCGGCATCAAGGGCGGCGCGGCGGGCGGCGGCTACAGCCAGGTCATCCCGATGGAGGAGTTCAACCTCCACCTGACCGGCGACAATCACGCCGTCGCGGCGGCGAACAACCTGGTGGCGGCGGCGATCGACTCGCGGATTCACTACGAGGCGACGCACCCCGACGATGCGTCGCTGGCGGCGACGATGTGCCGCAAGGACGCGACCGGACGGCCCGCGCTGGCGGCGTGTCACCGGCGACGGGCCGAGCGGCTCGGCTTCAAGGCCAAGCACCTCGACGAGCTCAACGACCTGCAGCGGCGACAACTCTTCCGTCTCGACATCGATCCCGCGACGATCACGTGGAACCGCGTGGTCGACGTGAACGACCGGATGCTCCGCCGCATCCAGATCGGCCTGGGGCCTGAGGAGAACCTCCCTCGCCACACCGGCTTCGACATCGCGGTGGCGAGCGAGATCATGGCGGTTCTGGCGCTGAGCACGAGCCTGGCCGACATGCAGTCGCGCCTGCGGCGGATGGTGGTGGGGCTCGACCGGGCGGGCGCCATGGTGACCGCCGACGACATCGGGGTCGCGGGCGCGGCCGCCGTCCTGATGAAGGACGCGTTAATGCCCAACCTGATGCAGACGATCGAGGGAACGCCGGTGTTCGTGCACGCGGGGCCCTTCGCCAACATCGCACACGGCAACTCGTCGGTGGTCGCCGACCAGATCGCGCTCAAGCTCGCCGATTACGTGGTGACGGAGGCGGGGTTCGGATCGGACATCGGTTTCGAGAAGTTCGCGAACATCAAGTGCCGCTCGGCGGGACTCGTCCCGAACTGCGCGGTGCTCGTCACGACGGTGCGGGCCACGAAGATGCACGGCGGCGGACCGAAGGTGGTGGCCGGCAAGCCCCTCGACGACGCCTATACCAAGGAGAATCTGGCGTTGGTGCAGGCGGGCCTGGCCAACATGATCCGTCACATCCGCAACGTCGTCTCCTACGGCATTCCCGTGGTGGTTTCGATCAACTCCTTCGCGACCGACACGGAGGCCGAGGTGGAGGTGCTTCGCAAGGCCGCGCTCGAGGCGGGCGCGTTCGCCGCCGAGAAGTCGACGGCGTGGGCCGACGGCGGGGCCGGCGCGGCGGCGGTCGCGAGGGCCGTCGTCGCCGCGTGCGATCGTCCGTCGACGTTCCGCCACCTCTACGACGTCAACTCGAGCATCGAGGAGAAGGTGCAGACGATCGCCCGCTCGTACGGGGCGTCGGGCGCGGACTTCTCCGACGAGGCGATCGCCAAGATCCGAAAGTACGAGTCGCTCGGGTGCGGCTACCTGCCGATTTGCATGGCCAAGACGCACCTCTCGTTCAGCGACAATCCCGAACTCAAGAACGCGCCCGAGGGGTTCCGCATCAGCGTTCGCGACATGCGGCTCTCCTTGGGAGCCGGGTTCATCTATCCGCTCGTCGGATCGATGCGGACGATGCCCGGCCTCTCCGGTCGCCCGGCCTTCATCGATGTGGACCTCGATCCGGCGACCGGACGCATCGACGGCCTCTTCTGACACGCGAGCCCCGTCGGGCGACGGCTACCATCGTCGGGAGGCAGCCATGTCCGACCATGCCCGGGCTCGTCGCGAGCGTTGTTCCGTCGATCACAACCCGGATGTCGTCCTTCCCGACCTGGTCCGTCAATCGGGATTCACCTCGCTGACCGTCGAAGGGCTGCAGACCGTGGCCGCGAAGCACGGGATGTCTGTCGCAACGCTGCGGGGAGCGATCTCCTCCTTCACTGAAATGCACGTCTCGCCCGACGCCGTCCGCGTCTGTGCCGGGACTTCATGTCTCCTCAATGGCGGGCTGGCCGTCTCGAAGGCGTTGGCCGAGGGATCGTCCTGTCATCCGGTTTACTGCCTGGGCTACTGCGATCGCTCCCCGGTCTTCATGACGCCCAAGGACGAGGTCGTGCCGGATGCGACCGTCGCCGATGCGGCCGCGGGCCCGGGCCGTCCGCATCCAGCCCCGCCGCTGGTGCGGTGCGTCGCCAGGTCGCCCGTCGTGACCGAGCGACTGATCCCCGGCGGGTGCCACGGCGGGCGTTCCCCCTATGAAGGCCTCGACGCCGCCTTGGGCATGGATCCGGCGTCGATCGTGCGGTGCGTGCTCGAGTCGGGAGTGAAGGGACGTGGCGGTGCGGCGTACCTGACCGGTCGCAAGTGGCAGCTTGCCGCCGCGGCCCGAGGCTCGATCAAGTACATCGTGGCCAACGGCGACGAAGGCGACCCCGGTTCCTTCATCGACCGCGAACTCATGGAGCGAGATCCGCACGCCATCCTCGAAGGCATGGCCATCGCGGCACGGGCGGTCGGGGCCTCCAAGGGCATCATTTTCATCCGTCACGAGTATCCGGTCGCCTGCACCGCCCTGCACCGAGCGATCGTCGAAGCCTCCGAGCGGGGCAGGATTGGTCCGTACGTCGGCTTCGAGGTCGAAGTGGTTCGAGGGCAGGGGTCGTATGTCTGCGGCGAGGAAACCGCCCTTCTGGCCGCGATCGAGGGCCAGCGGGGCGAGGTGCGGCCTCGCCCGCCCTTTCCCGTCGAGTCCGGACTCTTCGGCATGCCCACCGTGGTGGACAACGTGGAAACGCTCGCCAATATCGGGTGGCTCCTCAGGAACGGCTCGCGGGCCTACGCCGCCATGGGAACGACTGAAAGCCGCGGCACCAAGGCCTTGTGCTTCAACCGCGGCTTCGCGAGACCCGGCATCGTGGAAGTAGAGTTCGGCATGCCGCTCCGCGAGGCGATCGTCGACCTTGGCGGCGGCGGCCGAGACGGTTCGGACCTCGAGGCCGTCCTGATCGGCGGTCCGATGGGGAGCATCGTGACCCCGGACCGCTGGGACGTGCCCATCTGCTTCGCGGCGATGGCCAGGGCCGGCATCAATCTCGGACACGGCGGACTGGTCGCGATCCCCAAGGGCACGGATTGGTCCGCGCTCCTGCGACATCTCGTCGCCTTCATGCGCGATGAGTCGTGCGGGAAGTGCACCCCGTGCCGACTCGGCTCCCAACGGCTCCACGCGGTGATCGCGGCAGGCCTCCCGGAGCGAGATCTCCCCGAAACGCTCGGGATCCTGTCGCTGATGCGCGACGCAAGCCTCTGCGCCTTCGGGCGCGAGACCCCGGGACCCGTCGAAACGGTCCTTCGCATCATGGGCCGCATCGGTGCGTCGGGAGCCACGCCATGAGCGCGACCGTCCGCACCATCGCGATGATCGACGGACTCGAGGTGGACGTTCGCCGCGGCGAGACGATCCTGGCGGCGGGTCGACGAGCGGGCATCGACATTCCCACCTTGTGCCATTCGCCCCACGTGTCGCCCGAAGGCGGGTGTCGCCTGTGCATGGTGGAGATCTCGGGACAGCGGATGCAGGCCGCGTGCCACACCCCGCTGGTCGCCGGACTCGAGATTCGCACGACGACGCCTCGGCTCGAGGCGCTGCGGCACGACCTGCTGACGCTGACCGTCGCGGCTTCGCCCGGCCCGTTTCGGGCGAACGCCTCGGGCACGCCGTTCGAACGGCTGTTGTCGAGGCACGGGGTGCAGTCTCCCGTGGGCGACTGCGGCGGACCCGTTCACGCGATCGACGATTCGCACCCGTACATGCGGTTCGATCGCGGGGCGTGCATCACGTGTCGATTGTGCCTCAACACCTGCGAGCAGGTGCAGGGTCAGTTCGTCTATGGAATCGAGGGGCGCGGGGGCCGCACTCGCTTGATCTTCGGTCCGGGCGAGCGATTCGCGGAGAGCGAGTGCGTGGCGTGCGGCGCGTGCGTCGATGCATGCCCGACGGGCGCCATCTCCGATCGCGACCGCGGCCCCTCGCCCGCCGCGCCGTCGAAGGTCACCGAGTCGGTCTGCGGGTATTGCGGCGTGGGCTGCCGCGTGCGTGTGGAGAGTTCCGGGGGCGTGGTCCTCCGCATCAACGGCGTCGAAGGGGCCGCGGTCAACAACGGTCACCTCTGCGTCAAGGGCCGCTATTCGCACGCGTATCACCGCTCGCCGGATCGCCTCACCACGCCGCTGATCCGCGAGCACGGCGGCTTTCGCGCCGCGTCGTGGGCCGAAGCCATCGGCTTTGCGGCACGGCGGCTTCAAGAGGTTCGCGACGAATCCGGGCCCGACGCCTTGGGCACCATGACGAGTTCCCGCTCGACCAACGAGGCGGCCTACTTGTTGCAGAAGCTCTTCCGCAGCGTGATCGGCACCAACAACACGGACTGCTGCGCGAGGGTGTGCCACTCGTCGACGGCGGTGGCGTTGTCGCTGGTGACGGGAACGGGGGCGGCGACCGCCTCGTATGTCGACATCGAGCGGGCCAGGACGATCGTGATCGCGGGGGCCAACCCCACCGAGGCTCACCCGGTGGTCGGGGCGAGGCTCAAGCAGGCGGCGCTTCGCGGCGCGAGGCTGATCGTCATCGATCCCCGGCGAACCGAGTTGGCCGAGTACGCCGACGTGCACCTGCCCGTGTGGCCGGGCGGCAACGTGGCCCTCTTCAACGCGTTGACGAAGGTGCTGCTGGAGGAGAACCTGATCGATCGCGACTACGTCGATCGAAGGTGCGAGGGGCTCGAATCGCTCGCGACGTTCCTGGGATCGCAATCGCTGGCGGACCTGTGCGCGACGACGCGCGTCGGGGAAGACGCGCTTCGCCGAGCGGCGGGTTTCATCGGAGCGGGGCCCGCGTTGTTCGTCAGCGGGCTGGGGCTCTCCGAGCAGTCGCAGGGCGTGGCGGGCGTGATGGCCTACTGCAACCTCGGATTGCTGACCGGTTCGCTCGGCAAGCCGGGCGCGGGCATGCTGCCGCTGCGAGGCCAGAACAACGTGCAGGGGAACGCCGACATGGGCGCGCAACCCTACGCCTTGCCGGGGTATCTCAAGCTCGACGACGAGGATGCTCGCGATCGGCTCGGCCGATTGTGGGGAACGCCGCCCCCCCGCCGGCCCGGCAAGACCATCCCCGAGATGTACGACGCCGCCGTCGACGGGCGACTCAAGGGATTGTGGATCCAGGGCGAAGACGTCGTGCAGTCGGACCCCAACACGGCGCACGTGCTGGCGGCGCTCAAGAAACTCGACTTGCTGATCGTGCAGGAACTCTTCATGACGGGCACGGCCGAGTTGGCCCACGTCGTCTTTCCGGCGGCCTGCGTGCTCGAACAGGAGGGCACCTTCACCAATGGCGAGCGTCGCATGCAGCATGTGCAGGCGGCGGTGGAGCCGCCCTTCGGAGCGAGGCCGGACTGGCATGTGATCCGCGACGTCGCGTCGGCCATGGGCGCGTCGTGGCACGCGCCCGATCCGGCGGCCGTGCTCGATGAAGTGGCGCTCGTGGCCCCCGCGCTCTTCGGCGGGGTGACGCGAGAACGCGTGAAGGGTGACGGCGTGCAGTGGCCTTGTCCCGCTGCGGGACATCCGGGCACGTCGACGGTGCATGCCGAAGCCTTCGTGCGCGGCAGGGCGCGGCTGAGTTGCGTCGATCACCTGCCGCCGCAGGACGCCATCGACGGAACGTATCCGACCGTGCTGATCACCGGGCGGGTGCTCGATCACTACAACGTCGGCACGATGACTCGGCGGACGCCGAGCATCGAACTGGCTCCGGCGGACGAGGTGGAGATGCATCCCGTCGATGCCGCCGCCTTGAAGGTCGGGGAAGGCGACCGTGTCCGGGTGACGAGTCGCTGGGGAGCGACCGAGGCGCCGGTTCGAGTGTCGGAGCGGGTGCAGCCGGGCGTCTCGTTCATGAGCTTTCATCATCCCGAGACGCGAACGAACTGCGTCGTGGGACCGTGGGTGGATCCGGTCAGCAAGTGTCCCGACTACAAGGTGGTGGCCGTTCGCCTGTCGCGGGCATGAGCGATGACCAACCCGATCAGGTCGTCACGCGGTGCGGGTGCGAATAGACATTGAATCGGCCTTCGCGAAGGAAGCCGACCAGCGTGATTCCCGTTTCGGTGGCAAGGTCGACGGCGAGCGAGGAGGGCGCGGACACGGCGGCGACGACCCTGACGCCAGCCGCCAGCGCCTTTTGGACGATCTCGAAGGAGATGCGTCCGCTCACCATCAACACGTGGTCTTGGAGGGGAAGCAACGAATCCATGAGCGCCATGCCCACGAGCTTGTCGATGGCGTTGTGGCGCCCGACATCCTCGCGGATGGCCAGCGACGTGCCCGTCCGGTCGAAGAGCCCCGCGGCATGAATGCCCCCGGTGCGATCAAAGGCCGCTTGTCCCGCTCGCAAACGCCGGGGGAGGTCGAGCAGCGCCTCGGCCGAGACGGACGGCCCACCCTCGAGCCGGGGCCAGCGACGACGAACGGCTTCGATCGTGGCCGAGCCGCACACGCCGCAACTGGAGGAAGCAAAGACGTGTCTCGTGAGCGAGGCGAAGTCGATCGAGACGTGCTGGGCGACGAGCACATCGACCGACGCCCCCAGGGCCACATCGCAAGGACGGACGTGAACGACGTCGTCTCGTCGATGGATCAGCCCTTCACCCGCGAGGAAGCCGATGGCGAGTTCGTCGTCGTGGCCGGGCGTTCGCATGGTCACGCTCACGCTGCGGCCTGCGACCTTGATCTCGAGGGGTTCCTCGGCGGCGATCACGTCGCCGGCGGGCGGGTGCATGCCGCTCGAAGCCTCGTAACGCCAGACGGTGCACGGCTCTGTGGACCTGGCCATGGGCGACTGTAACCCCGGCGGTGCAGTCGGGGGCGGCCATCCATTTCCGAGGGTGTCGCCTACCCTTCGGACTCGTCTGGCGCCCGTAGCTCAGCTGGATAGAGCGGCGGTTTCCTAAACCGCAGGTCGGCGGTTCGAATCTGCCCGGGCGCGTTGCGTCGTCGCCAGTCCGGACGGATGGCGCGGGGCGCCCTTCCGCGGCGCAGGCGTCGCCGCCGGCGGCTACCATCATCCGAGCGCTCGGGGCGCGGCGGCCATTCGGGGCCGATCGCTGAGAAGCACCCGTTGAACCTGATCCGGCTCGAACCGGCGTAGGGAAGCGACACGAACCCTCCGCTTCAGTGCGGGAGGTCGTCGGCTCGACGACGTGCTCGTGCCACCCGCCGCCGTCTCCCCTTGGAACCGAGGGGTCGATTCGACTGCACCTGCACACGGAGTCCGCCCATGTCACTCTCCCGTCTCTCGTTCCCGACGCCGCTCCGCGGAGCCGCCAACCCAGGCACGACCGCGGGGGTGACGACGCCCGGTTCGTTCGCGAACGCGGCCGATGTCGGCGGGCCGTTGACGTACTCCAGTCCCGATACGCCCGGCATGCCCACGCCCAGCGAGAAGACGGCGTGGGACTTTCTCCCGCCGGGTTGGAGCGTTGTTGATCTTGGCGAGGTGGACCCGGCACCCGTCGGGCCCGGATTCGACCCCGCGCCGGGGCACCCCAAGGAAGCGAAGTGGACGGCGACCTTCGGCGTCGGCGGCGGGCCTGCCGCCTCGGGCAGCGCGTTCATCGATCCGGCGGATCTTCAGGTCTTCGTGCCCGGCTGCGTCACGGCCGACTGGACGGGACACGTGGAATCGGACCATCCGGGCGTGTCGCCGCACGTGCGGGCCGGCCGTGCCGCCGCCGGGTGCGGCGCGTGCCTTGGCGATTCGCAGTCGCATGTCGAGTTCACCACCGCCAAGCCCTCGCGGGGTCGGGCGCGGCGCGTGCGGGTGGTCTATCCGTCGGGCTTTCGGCCCTTGACGCAACTGGAACATGCCCGACTGGGGATCATCACGCCGCAGATGCAGCGGGTGGCGCAGCGAGAGCCGCACTTGACGCCCGCGCAGGTTCGTGACGAGGTGGCGGCGGGGAGGATGGTGATTCCGGCGAACGTCCACCACTTGGGATACAAGCTGGACCCGATGTGCATCGGACGGGCGAGCAAGACGAAGGTGAACGCCAACATGGGCGCGTCGCCGGTCAGCAGCGGGACCCACGAGGAAGTCGAGAAGCTCAAGTGGGCCGAGAAGTGGGGCGCCGACACCGTGATGGACCTCTCGACGGGCGGCGACCTCGACGAGTGCCGCTCGGCGATTCTGCAGAACGCCTGCGTGCCCATCGGCACGGTGCCCATCTACTCGATGATCATCGGCCGCAAGATCGAGGATCTCACGTGGGACGTGATCGAGGAGGGGCTCCACCGCCAGGCTCGTCAGGGGGTCGACTACTTCACGATTCACGCCGGGGTTCGCAAAGCGCACCTCAAGCACGTGAAGAATCGGCTGATCGGCATCGTGAGCCGGGGCGGCAGCCTCTTGGCGAAGTGGATGCTGGTGCACGACGCCGAGAACCCGATGTACACGCGATGGGACGACATCTGTTCGATCCTGCGTCGGTACGACGTGACGTTTTCCATCGGCGACGGGCTGCGTCCGGGAGGCATGGCGGACGCGACGGACGCGGCGCAGTTGTCGGAACTCGAGACCCTCGGGGAGTTGACCGAGCGGGCGTGGCGGATGGGCGTGCAGGTGATGATCGAGGGTCCGGGCCACGTGCCCTTCGACCAGATCGAGTACAACGGCAAGTTGCAGCGGACGCTGTGCCACGGCGCCCCTTTCTACGTGCTCGGACCGCTGGTGACGGACATGTTCCCCGGGTACGACCACATCACCAGTTGCATCGGCGCCACGGCGATGGCGTATCACGGGGCGGCGATGCTGTGCTACGTGACGCCCAAGGAACACGTGGGGCTGCCCAAGAAGGACGACGTGAAGCAGGGCTGCATCGCGTACAAGATCGCGGCGCACGCCGCGGACGTGGCGTTGGGCATTCCGGGCTCGCGAGACCGCGACGACGAGTTGACCAAGGCCCGGGCCGCGCTGAACTGGGAGCGGCACTTCGACCTCTCCTTCGACCCCGACACGGCTCGTGCCTATCACGACGAGGACCTCGACGTCGACACGGACTTCTGTGCCATGTGCGGGCACGATTGGTGCAGCGTGCGGATCAGCAAGGAGATCCAGGAGTTCGCCAGCGGCAAGGCCGAGGGCTTCGAACGCGTGGGCGCGGGCGGCAAGGCCGGGGCCCCGGTCCGTTCCGCGGCGTTGACGCCCGAGCAGCAGGAGATCCTCGCCAAGCGGGGCGTGCTCTCGCCCGAGGAGATCCACAAGCTCGCCTCGAAGACGAAGGCGACCGTGAAGGCCCTTGATGACGGCAAGCTCTCGTGCCACTCCGACTACGTGGATCCGGACACCGCCAAGCGGATGCACGCCGAACCTCTGGTGCAACTCGACATCAGGCCGGCCCTGGGCATCTCCAAGGACGATCGGGTGATCTGACGCGTCGACGGCCTGCCTCAGGCGAACATCAGCTCGAACGCGCGGCGGTAGATCCGCTCGGCGAGTGCGTCTCCGCCCGGGAGCACGCGGGCGATGTACTCCATCATGACGCCGGCGTTCACCTCCAGCACCGTGGGGCCCTCGCGGGAGAGCAGCACGTCGACGCTGCCGAATCGAAGGTTGATGGCGCCCGCCGCGGCTTGGGCGACCATGCGCGCCTCGGCATGGGCCGATGGATCGATCTGCGTCGCCACGGCCCCTTGGCCGAGATTGTGACGCCAGTTGAGCAGGAACTTCGCTCCGTCGGGAGGCACCGAGGCCAACTGCCTCGCTCCGTCGGGTTCATACTCCTCGATCATGCGACGCAGGTCACGGCCCAGGCCCTGCTCGCCCGCACGGGCCGCGAGCAGTTCCAAGGCCGTGCGACGTCCATCGCCGATCACGAAGGGACGCTCCTTGGCGAAGGCCATCTCGCAGCGGCCCTCGAGCATGACGAAGCGGAGTTCGACCTCGGCTTCGACGTACGGCGCGAGCGCGAGCGACGTGGTTTGGGAAAACAGGGCGTAGGTCGCCTGCTCGAGATCGAGCATCGACCGCACCCGCATGACGCCACGCCCGCCGGTACCCGCGTTCTCCTTGATCACCGCCTCCCAGCCGAACTCGTCGCACGCCTTGAGCATGCGGGCCCAGTTGCCCGCGTGCGGGGCGTATCTCGCCATCGAGGGGTGCAGGAAAAGCAGGTGTGGGACGTGCCGAACCCCCGCTGACGCCAGCACTTCGCTCGTGGCGGCCTTGTCGCACGCCAGTTGATGGGTCGCCGCGGCGTTGAGGTCGAGCGAGTAGCCGTAGGCGTGACGGACCGTCTCGCCCTTGGTAAAGCGGATGATCCAGCCCTTGCCGAGCACCTCGGTGGTCACGCCGTGCTCGGCCGCCACGCGTCGCATGACGTGCAGGAACGAGCGATCTTCATTGGCCACGGACATGCCAGGCCCCCGGTGGTGTCAGCACATCGTCATGCCACCGTCGACGCAGATCGTCTGACCGGTCAGGAAGCCGGCCTCGTCGCTGGTGACGTACGCCACGGCCGCGGCGATATCGTCGCCCGTGCCCAGGCGCTTGACCGCCATGAGTCCCGTGACATGGTCCTTGACCTCCTGCGGGAGGTTGTGGGTCATGTCGGTCTTGATGAAGCCCGGGGCGATCACGTTGGCCGTGACGCCCTTGCCGCCCAGTTCGCGGGCGATGGTCTTGGTCAGGCCCATCAGTCCGGCCTTGGCCGCGGCGTAGTTGGCCTGCCCCGCGTTGCCGACCACGCCCGACGTCGAGCTGATGTTGACGATCCGCCCGAAGCGATTCTTCATCATCGCCCGGGCCGCGGCGCGAATCGCCACGAAGGCCGAGGTGAGGTTGGTCGAGATCACCTGGTTCCACTCGTCGTCCGACATCCTCAGGGCGAGGTTGTCCTTGGTGATGCCGGCATTGTTGACCAGGATGTCGAGGCGGCCGTGCGTGTCGGAGATGCCGCCGATGGCGGCGGCGAACGCCGCGGCATCGGAGATATCGACGGCGACGACGCTGGCGGAGCCGCCCGCGGCTTCGATGGCGGCCTTGACCTCGTTGAGGGGTCCTTCGCTGCGGCTGATCAGGACGACATGGCGGCCGTCGCGGGCGAGACGCATGGCGATCGACTTGCCGATGCCGCGGGAGGCGCCGGTGACGACCGCGACGCGTTTGGGAGAGGTGGTCATGGTGAGTTCCAGATCAACGTGAGCGGTCAGCCCGCTCCGGGGGGACGGCGACCGCCAGCCGGGATGCCAGCGGGGAGCCCGCCGACGGCCTTCTCGCGGATGATCTTGAGGGGCACGCCCGAGACGTTTGAGATGAACTGAAGCACTTCGTCGTCGGAGACGGATCCCGCGTTGGACTTGAGGGCCATGTAGATCATCGGAACGAACTGATCCTGCAGCTTGCCTCCCGATCGAAGCGCCGTCTTGCCCGCGGCGGCGATGTCGCCCAGAGTGCCGGGCGTAACGCCGAACTGCGAAAGCATCGCCGTGGCGGCGGCGTCATCGATGGCCTTGCCACCCGACTCGACCATGCGCCGCTGCGACTCCCAGAAGACGAAGAAGGCGATCTCGCCGTCCTTGCCGAGCGAGGCTGCGGCGGCCGGGGCGGGGGCGGGCGTCGACCCGCCCGAGGCGGCAGCGGTTTCGCCACCGGCCGAAGCGTCGAAGTCAGCCGCACGACGCTTCTCGTCGGCGGGGGCTTCGATGCCCTTGAAGGCCCAACGATCGCCGACCTTCACGGCTTCCCACCCGAGCAGGTACGCGCCGTCGGGGTCCTGGATGGCCAGTTGAATGCTCGCTCCAGTCGATGCGCCCGAACCGCCCGGACCGCCGCCGGGGCCTCCCGAGGTGAGATCGTTGAGCGACACGACCCGAACGGCTTCGATCTTTCGCGTGCTGACGTCCCACTCCTCACCGGCGGTGAGGACATCGAGGTCGGCCTTGGCTTCAGGGGTGAGCATGCCGCCGAGCTTGGCGGCATCGCCCTTGACGATGGCATCGGCAAGACCGATGACCGCGCGGGCCAAGGATTCGTCGGTGGGGGCGTACGCCTGACCGAAGTGGACGCGGGCATCGGGCCGTGCCGACTGCATGACGGGCTTGATGTCGATCGGATCCGGGGTCGGCGGCGGGGGCGGTGGGGGCGGAGGAGGGGGCGGGGGCGCCTTCTTCTCCTCGCAGCCGCCGATGATGCCAATCGACGTGAGGGCCAAGGTGGTGCCGATCACCGAGAGGGCGGTGAGCAGGCACGCGCCGGCCGTGGACCAGGAATGCGAACGGGTGTTAGGGGGTGTCATGGCAAGCCACCTTGATGTTCTTGTCGATACGCCGCATGAGGCCCATGAGGGTCTTGCCCGGGGCCACCTCAATGTAGTCCGCCTGACCGCCCGGAACCGCCTCGGCCGCGAGGAAGGCACACGACTGGGCCCAGCGGACGGGGCTGGTCAACTGCTCGACCAGCAGGCGACGGATGGACGCCGGATCCGCCTCGTGCGGCCGGGCAGTGACGTTGGCAATGACGCGGCACGTCGGAAGGGCGATCGGGGTCTTGGCGAGGGCATCGGCGAGCCTCGCGGCGGCCTGGGCCATGAGCGGCGAGTGAAAGGCCCCGGCGACGGCCAAGAGGGAACTCCTCAGCCCCATCTCGCCGGCGACGCCCCCGGCCCTTTCGCAGGCCTGCTTGTGGCCTGAAAGGACCACCTGGCCCGGCGCGTTGAAGTTGGCGCAGACCAGGACCTGGTCGCCTCGGGCCTTCGAGCAGATCTGTTCGGCCTGCTCGTCGGTGGCGCCGATCAAAGCGATCATGCCTCCACCGCCGCCGGCCCTCGCTTCGGGGCTGTCCGCGGCATCCTGCATGGCCCTGCCGCGGAGCGCGACGAGTTCCAGGCCATGCTCGAACGAGACTGCCCCGGCGACATGCAGCGCGGTGTACTCGCCAAGGGAGAGCCCGGCCGCGGCTGCAAGCGGCACCTCGCCGCAAGCGGACTTGATGGCCCGCCAGCACGCCACGGAGGTGACGTAGATGGCCGGCTGGCTGACATCGGTCTGGTTGAGTCGCTCGGCCGGACCTTCGAAGCAGAGGGAAGAAAGGCTCGCGCCGAGCCGGCCTCCGAGCACGCGGTCGGCCTCATCGAAGGTCGCCTTCGCCACGGGAGACGCATCGAACCACGCCTTGCCCATTCCAACGGCCTGGGCTCCTTGACCCGGGCACAGCACCACGGTGTTCATCGACATGGGCCGATGGTAGGAGAGATTGCGCCGAGTTTGCACTCAGCGATAAAGGTCGACCACGCGTTTGACGTGCTCGGGCTTGGCGACGTGCTCCATGCTCACCTCGACGCCGTCGCCCGCGGAACTCGAGAAGGAGATCGTGCCGACGTTGAACAACCGCTCGAAGAACGACTGCTGGATCACCACCTGCCTGATGTCCTTGATCATCACCTCGCTGGTGTTCTTGCTGAGCAGACCCTCGCGATCGACGACCCGTCGAGTGGTGATGAGCAACCCGTCGTGCAGGCTGAAGATCTTCCACACCACGAAGGCGATGGCGCACGCCACGGCGACGCCGCCGCCGATGGCGGCCAGCGGAACCGAGTGCTTCATCAGGCCCAGCACGACCGCGACCACGCCGCCGATGATGCCCAGCGAGAGCATCGCGAATCGGCCCGGGTGCGAGCGGAAGAGCACCGGGCTGAGGCGGAGCAGTTCGGTTTCGGGGCCGTCCCGAGCGGGAAAGCCTGCCGCGACCGCAGGATCGCTCGCGGCCGAAGCCTTGACGACGGTGACGTCGCCGCAGGAAGGACACGCCACCTTGTCGCCCGGCATTGCGCCGTCGGCGGCAAATGGCTTTCGGCAGCGGTCGCAGGTGAGTGTGGCCATGGAGCGAGGGTACGCGCCGGACGACGATCGCAGGAAGACGGCCCCGTCGCGTCGGGTCGCCAACCGGGCAACCATTCGGCATGTCGTCGTCGGACGGAGACATCACGCCCGAGCCGGTCGATTCGGAACTGCTCGCCAACGCGCTCGCGTTGTACAGGCGAGGGTGGTTCCCGATGGGCGATGCCGACGGGGAGGTGACCTGGTACCGATCGCGGCGACGCGGGATCGTGCCGCTCGACGAACGCTTCCACGTCGGCCGCACGCTGTCGAGGCGGCTTCGCAAACGGCCCTTCGTCCTCCTGACGGACACGGCCTTCGGCGAGGTGATCCGCGAGTGCGCGAACGTGCCGCGAGCGGGCGAAACGGGCACGTGGCTGCACCCCGAGATCATCTCGCTCTTCGACCTGTTCCATCGCGGCGGACACGCGCACAGCGTCGAAGCGTGGATTGACGAACCGGGCGGCGAGAAGCGGTTGGTCGGCGGGGTCTACGGCGTGGCGATCGGGGGCGTGTTCTGCGCCGAATCGATGTATTGCCGGCCGGATCTGGGGGGCAGCGACGCGGGCAAGATCGCCTTGGTTGAACTGGTCGGACTCCTGCGACGAGTGGGGTTTTCGGTGCTGGACGCCCAGATCATCAACGAGCACACGGAGCGATTCGGGGCCTACGAGATCTCCGATGCCGCCTACCGGACGCTGCTCGAGCGGCATGCAGGGCGTCAGCCCCCCCCTTGGCCCTCGCCGGGGCCGGCGACGGGAGGCTGGACGGCCTCGCCGACGTGAAATGGCGTCTGGGCGTGTACGGCTGAGGTTGAATCGGGTATCATGCGATCCGGGCAAGTTCCGTCGCTCCGGTCGGTCTGCCGGGTTCTCCGGCCCGACCTCCGCCCCCCGCGTGGAGGACCCATGATGGTGCACCGTCGAACCCGAGCGTTCACGCTGATCGAGTTGCTGGTGGTCATCGCGATCATCGCGCTTCTGATTGGCATTCTGCTTCCTTCGCTGGGCAAGGCCCGGACCGAAGCCCGTCGTGCCGCCAGCAGGGTGAACCTGCGGAGCAACAGCCAGTACATGGCCGCCTACGCCATCGACTGGAAGGACTCCTTCGTGAACCCGTTCAAGGCGGGCAACGACACGATTTCGCAACCATGGGTGTGGGTGCAGCGGCCGCCGGGGGGGTACGCCTTCGGACAGTACGGCTGGGCGTACGGCCCTCCGTACAGCAACAGCGGATCGGAGTCGTACGGATACCACTGGCTCGCCCACACGCTGTATCAGGATGCCGACATCACGTCGCGGGCCAAGTCGAACGTCGCGCCGGACGACCGCGACCTGCAGTTGTGGTTCAAGGAGAACAACGACGCCAATGCGCAGTCGAACCTCGAGTGGATCTTTCCCTGCTCGTACTGGTATCCGCCGGTCTTCTGGCAGGATCCGCGGCGCTTCGTGCCTCCGTACCGCCTGACGGGCGCCACCTCCAACCAGTGGTTCTTCAGGCGGAACTTGGTCTCCGACACGCTGATCCCCGCCTCCAAGGTGCTCCTCTTCGAAGGCAAGGACTACTCGCACAAGAATCAGCCGATGTGGAACACCGCGGCGGCCCGCCCGCAGGTCGCGCTCGTCGATGGCAGCGCGAGGAGCGTCCCCATGGCCGACATCATCCTCGACACCGCGGCTCCCGCAGATCGCGACACGCCCTTGATGCTCTATCCGTCGGGTCGATGGGAACCCGGCGAGGGGGAGATGGGCAGCCCGTACATCCAGTTCGGCCTGCCGCGGTTCCGCTGGACGTACGGCAACCCGGCCTTCTTCTGGGCCACCCGTGACGGCATCCGCGGGAGGGATCTGCGATGACCGATCGCGGCGGTCCCAAGAAGCCATCGTCCGCCACGTGGCTGCTGCTGGTCGGTCTCCTTCTCGCGGCGGGCGGATACATGGCCTTCACGCTCATGCCTTCCCCGGGCGTCTCTCGGGAGCAGCAAGCCGAGGAACGGGCCGCCTTGCTTCGCGAGCAATCGGTCAAGGAATCGCCGACCCCGGTCACCCCCGAGGTGGTTGTCGACCCCAACGTGCCGCCGACCCGGGGTCCGATGGGATCGCCGCCGCGACGTTGACCTTCGGGGTGCAACCGATCGAACCGTTTTCCCAACGAGACACTGCCGCAGGACTGCGGCAGCGAGGGCCAACGGTCATGCTCAGCGCACTGATGATGCTCGTCAACGTGGTACGGCTGCCGTGTCGGCTCGCGTGGCGGGCCTATGGGATCATCTGGTGGGCGTTCGGGGACGGCACCTCCATGCGCGACGCCTGGAACACCCCCTCCGGCCGAATGCGGGCCTGCTACCGATCGGCGGTCGGAATCATCGCGATCGGAGCTGTCGGGGCCTCCTTGCTCGCCCGGGACGACGTGCTGAGCACGCCGCGAGCGTGGATGGCGTTCGGCTGGGTCGGCCTGCTCGCCTTCGTGGGTTCCGCGTTCTTCGGGGGCAGGTCCGCGCGGCGCGTTGAACCGCCCGCACCTGCCCGATCCGCGAACGCTCGTTCGGTCGAATCGACGCTCGAGGGGGCATCCCGCCTCATCCGCCATGACAACGCGGCCGCCGCACGCGGACGACGGGCCGCAGGGCCGCCCGTCGGGGTGCGCCAAGGGTTGAGCACGGTCGGGCGAGGCGGCCGCCAGATGGCCACGGTGATGGCCGTGGCGGCGAGGTCGAGTTGGGCCGGGGTCAAGCATGCCGCGGCAACCTATCGAGCACTCCGCACCACGCCGAGCCCGCGCACGCGGGATGCGTCGGGCGAATGAGGTCGGCCGGCGCATACGCTGGCGGCATGACACGAACGTGCCTTGTCGGCGACATCGAGGTGGGCCAGCGTGGAGGTCCGGTGATCATCGCCGGCCCCTGCATGCTCGAGTCGCTCGAGTTGGGACTCGAGGTGGGAACCACGGTGCGGGACATCTGTCGCGAACTGGGACTTGCGTTCGTCTTCAAGGCCTCCTTCGACAAGGCGAATCGGTCGAGCATCAGGTCGGCACGCGGGCCGGGCCTCGTGAAGGGGCTGAGTTGGTTCGCGACGATCAAGCAGACCCTGGGGGTTCCCGCCACCACGGACATTCACGAACCCTCCCAGGCGGCCCCGGTGGCCGAGGTCGTGGACCTGATCCAGATCCCGGCGTTCCTGTGTCGTCAGACCGACCTTCTGTGCGCAGCGGGCCAGGCGGCGGCCGCCAATGGCAGGGGGGTCAACGTCAAGAAGGGACAGTTCATGTCGCCGGGGGAGATGGGCGGCGCGGTTCGCAAGCTGGCCGAAGCAGGCTGCGTCAACGTGATGCTGACGGAGCGGGGGACCTTCTTCGGGTATGGCCGGCTGGTCAACGACTTTCTGGGACTGGGCGACCTCATGGAACTGCCGGCCGAGGGAGGATCGCCGCCCGTGTGCTTCGATTGCACGCACTCGACGCAGCTCCCCGGCACCGGCGAGCAGACCGGCGGAAGACCCGACCGGGCGCCGCTCTTGGCGAGGGCCGCGACGGCGGCGGGCGTCCATGCCCTCTTCATCGAATGCCACCCGGAACCCAAGCGGGGGATGAGCGATTCGAGCACGATGCTGCCACTCGCCGAGATGCGATCGTTGCTCACGTCGATCGCCCGCATTCGTTCGGCGATGGCCTGATTCCCCGGGTCGGGAGTGCCCGGAGCAGGTGACTCGGCGGGGCTGCCTGCGATCTGCCTTCATCTCGCAGATCGCGGCCGCAAGGACGCCTTAGCCATGGACGATGAATGCGGTGCAGGGCGATCGATCATGGATGACGCTGCGCGCCGACATCAGCATCTCGACGGGGTGACGCGTCTGGTCGTGAAGATCGGCTCGGCGGTCATTGCGCCCGACGGCGTGCCGAGCGAGGAGGCATTCCACTCGCTGGCACGACAGTTCGCCGCCATTCGGGCCAGGGGCATCTCGCTGGCGGTGGTCAGTTCCGGCGCGGTGGCGAGCGGCTTTCGGCCGCTGGGCTTTGATCGACCGCCCGCCACCGTGGCCCTCAAGCAAGCGGCCGCGGCCGTGGGGCAGCCCCTCCTGATGCAGGCGTGGTCGCGAGCCCTTGGAGTCCACGGCGTGACGGCGGCCCAGGTGCTCTTCACGGCCGAGGACCTCGGCGATCGGGCACGCTACCTCAACGCACGACGGACCATGGCCGAACTGATCGACCGCGGCGTCTTGCCGATCATCAACGAGAACGACACCGTCAGCTACGAGGAAATCCGGTTCGGTGACAACGACATGCTCTCGGCGCTGGCGGCCGACGTGCTTTCCGCCGACGCCCTGATCATCCTGTCCAAGGCGACGGGTTTGTACGAGCACGGAGATCCATCTCGAGTGATTCCGACCGTCGCGACCGATCCGAGCCGGGGCGACGACGTCGCGACCCATGTCCGGGATGAACGATCGTCGGTTGGCACCGGCGGCATGGCATCCAAACTCGCGGCGTCGATGATGAGCGCTCGATGGGGAATCCCGACCATCGTCGCCGGGGGCCACGTCCCCGAGGTGCTGACGAGCGTCCTGTCGGGCGAGGTGGTGGGCACGCTCTTTGCCCCCTCGGGAGAACGAATGGCGGCACGTCACCGTTGGCTGACGGGCGCGGCGAGACCCAAGGCGTCGATCCGAATCGACGCGGGCGCGACCAAGGCCTTGCGAGCGCGTCACGCGAGCCTGCTCCCCTCGGGCGTCACGGGTGTCGACGGCGTGTTCGACCGGGGCGCCATCGTCGTCGTGCGAGGCCCCGATGGCGATGCCGTCGCCAAGGGCGTGACGCTGTACAGCAGCGAGGAGATCACGCGGATCGCCGGCCTGCGCTCCGATCAGATCGAGGCCTCGCTGGGTTATTCACTGGCCGACGAGGTCGTCCACCGAGACGATCTGGCCCTCGTGTGAGGACGCATCGATCATGAACCTATCATCGCCTCGCCAGATCGCGGAGCGGGCCAAGGCGGCATCCCAAGCGCTGGCCGACATCGCTCCGGCCGTCCTTGCAGGCACGCTCGAGACGCTCGCCGGGATGCTCGAATCGGCCGGCGACGAGGTGCTCGACGCGAATCGGGCCGATGTCGCGGCGGCACGCCACGCCGGCCTTCCCGAAACCAAGATTCGTCGCCTCGAACTGGACGCCCCGTCGCTCTCGCGGTTGTCGGAATCGGTGCGTCGGGTCGCCGCCCTGCCGGCCCCGCAAGGAACGGTCACGCAGGATCGCGTCGTGCCCGAATCGGGCTTGCGAGTGCGGAAGATCCGCATGCCGCTGGGCGTCATCGCGATGATCTACGAGGCGAGGCCCGGCGTGACGGTGGACGCCTTCTCCCTCTGCCTGCGGTCGGGCAACGCCTCGATTCTCAAGGGCGGGAGGGAGGCCCTGAGATCGAACCGAACCTTGTTCGACCTGATCGCCAAGGCCCTGGGGCGGCACGGTCTTCCGGAGGCATCAGCGACACTGATCGAATCGACGAACCGCGATGACATCGCCGGCCTGCTGGCCTGCGAGGGCCTGATCGACGTTGCGATTCCGCGAGGAGGACCGGACCTCGTCTCGTTCGTCCGGCGCCACGCCCGCATGCCGGTGCTGGCGCACGACCGGGGCGTCTGTCACATCTTCGTGCACGAGGCGGCCGACCTCGACATGGCCGAACGGATCTGCGTCAGCGCGAAGACGGCGGCTCCCGCGACGTGCAACGCCGCCGAGTGCATCCTGGTCGATCATGCCGTCGCGCCGAGGTTCCTGCCCCGCTTGTGCGACGCGATGACCGCCCGCGGCGTCGAGGTTCGGGGCGACGCCGCCACGCGGCGTCTTTGCCCGACGGTGACGCCAGCATCGGATTCCGACTTCGGCGTCGAGTTCCTGTCGCTGGTGGTCGCCGTCAAGGTCGTCAACGGCGTCGAGGGCGCAATCGATCACGTCCGCCGCCACGGATCCGACCACACGGAGGCGATCATCACGGACGATCCCGCCGTGCAGCAAGCCTTCGCCAAGCGGGTGCACGCTTCCTGCGTGGTGATCAACGCCAGCACTCGCAACAACGACGGAGGCGCGTTGGGGCTCGGGGCCGAGATCGGCATCTCGACCTCTCGGCTGCATGCCTACGGACCCATGGGCCTGGGCGAACTCACGACGGAGCGGTTCATCGTGACGGGCAACGGCCAGATCCGGTGACGCACGCGCATAAAAAACGCGAGGGGCTGCCCTCGCGTCGGAATCGCGTTCACGCTGACAGACGACTCAGTTGGCCTTCATCCAGGCGGGCTGGGGGGCCTTCTCGTCCAAGGGCTTCACGTGGACCTCGCGGCCGCGGAAGATGACCGTGCCATCGGCCACGGAGAAGAGGGAGTCGTCCTTGGCCCGCAGGACGTTGAAGCCGGCCTTGAAGGGCGTGCCGACCTGACGGACGATGATGGCTCCGGGCTGAGCGACTTCGCCGCCGTAGAGCTTGATGCCGCGGAACTGCGGGTTGGAGTCGCGACCGTTCTTGGTTGAACCCTGCCCCTTCTTGTGTGCCATGACGAGAAATCCTTCCTGAAACTCCGTGCCTGACGCGAACCTGACTGGTCGCGGGACGGGCCTTGATGATAGGCGACGAGATCGGCTGCGGAAAGTCGCGGGTTCGATCCCGCGAGCCGGCACACCGTTCGGACTCCGTACGTTACCGCATGATCCAACGCTGCTCGACCAGCGGCAGCGGGTCTGGGCCGACGTTCTGCAGGTCGCCGGGCGCCTGGAAACGCAGCATCAGCGTCTTGCGAACGGTGGTGGTCGAAGTCTTGCCGGTCTTGGCGTCCTTGGTCGAGACGGTCCGCATTTCGCCGCTGAACCCGGCGGCGTACACCGAGACTTCGGCGAGATGGGTTTCATTGACGGGCCAGATCACCACGCCCTCCTTGGCATTCTCCTCCCCTTGGGGGAGCATGCCGACGATCCCGATCTGGTCCTGCAGGTCCTTGTTCTCGAGGTCGGCGAGGACCTGCTTGGTGACCTCGGCGGGGACATCGCGTCCGGAGCGACGAACGCCCCCCGCGTCAACGCCCAGATCGAACGAGGGGGCGAAGAGGAGGTCATTGCCGCTGCCGTTGGTGACCTTGTACGTGAAGTAGAAGTACGAGAGTCGGCCCTTGCCGGCGACCTCGACCGACGCCACGCGAAGCGCGCCGGGCTCGATGGCAAGCTGCCAGCGCCGCGGGGCGGGATCGGGCTCAGGGGCCATGCCGGGCATGATCGTCACCATGGCGGCGGCGATCAGGACCGCAAGCAGGCGGCACGGGAACGATCCGGAGATGGCCGAGAGCAGGTTCGTGGCGATGGGGGTCGGCATGTCTGAGGACTCGAAGGCTGAATGCGTTCGGGAAAGACAACGATAGCCCGGATGCGTTCCCTGAGCATTCGTGTCCACTCGCCCGGAGCAGCACTACGGTTTTGCCGTTCCGTCCCGTGCCACTCCCTGCTGGCTGTACTTCCCCGTGACCCGACCGGTTCCAGCTCCGTCCGACCAGCCCGCTCCTGAATCGGTTCGTGGCGAGTCTCCGTACCCCGCCGAACGGGCGACGAGCGATCTGCAACTCGCGGTCGCCAGGCGGATCGTGCGTCAGTCGAACCCCGATCAGATCGAGCTGTCGGCCCGGGCCTTGGTCACCGGGGGGAGCAAGCACGGGATCGACCTGTCGTTGGTGTGGGCCACGTGGGAGGCCGACCCCGCCCGGCCATCAAGGCGTCGGGCCCGACAGACCTGCCTGGCGGTGATCGGTTCGGGACGAACGGCATTGCTCTTCCTCAGCGAACCGCCTCCGGAAGGCGACGCGGGCGGCACTCGAGCGGGCATCACCGAACGGAGGACGTGCATCGAAGCAACCTGCCGTCACTTGCAGTCGCAGCGGCCTCAGGTCGTCAAGATGGCCCAGGCGTTGACCGAACCTTCCCACGGCTGGGCCAAGGAGGCGTATCTCGCCGCGGGGTTCTTGCACGTGGGGAACCTCACGTACCTCCGACGAGCCGCTCCGTCCGATCAAGTCCTTCCGCCGCCGAATCTTGGCGATGGCGTCGAACTCCGCACGTACGGCGAACTGGAGGCCTCCATCGGTCGAAAGGCGGCCGACGCCACCTTTGGAGCGGCGTTGTCCGCCACGTACGAGCAGACGCTGGATTGCCCCGAACTGTGCGGCATGCGATCGATCGAGGATGTTCTTGACTCGCACCGTTCGACCGGTCAGTTCGACTCGCGTCTGTGGTGGGTGATGCTCGAACGAACGCCCGTGATCCCGCTCGCGGAGCGCAAACCCTTGGGGTGTCTGCTGCTGAACCCCTGCAAGGATCAGCAGACCATCGAACTTGTCTACATCGGTCTTGCGCCGGAAGCCCGCGGGAAGGGGTGGGCCAAGCCGCTCTTGCTGCACGGCATGTCGGTGGCGCTGCGGGGTCGTCGCGGCTACGAAGTGGCGTGCGCGGTTGACGATCGCAACACGCCGGCGCGCAACCTCTATGCCTCGCTGGGCTTCCGCGAATCCGGACATCGCGTGGCGCTGGTCAAGTCGCTCTGATCCCGACCATGCGACGGACTTCCCACACGCTTATCCACACCGCGCAGCATCGCGTGGAAAAGTATTTTTCCATCGTGCGAAGTGGCTGAAAACACGGGGGAATCATCGCGAGTGTGGATCGCGAACGACTGTTTTTCTCTTGCTCGTCTCGCGCGATTGCCTTATCTTCCTCTTGCTGCTCGGCGACGCCAGTGAACTCGCCGCCCGAACGCCTGATCGCGACCTGGATGGGTCGCCTCAGGGTGGTGGTTTCGGGCGATCAGTTCAGCCGGCGTCGTTGGATCGGCCCCACGCCTCGGCATGAGGCGCGGGCGGCGATGGTTCGGGATTCCGTCCCGTGCCTTCGGCCGAGGAAGAAGGCGGTCTTGGGTCATGGATAGACCGACGTTGGTGGCGTGACCTCGGAAGCGGAGCGAACGGCTCCCTCCCTCGGGGGCTGGTGTCGAAGACCAGTCAAGTGATCGAATCGTGCGCGACCCGATCGGGTCGCGTGGGGTTTCGTTCGGTCATGTGTGGTCGCGGTGCGCCCAACGTACGTGAAGGACTCGGCACCCTCCAAGGGCCTCGCGGCGTGCAGACGCTTCGAGAGCCATGGCGTTCGAGTGACGACGAGGTCCAACGAGTGCAGAACGAGCCGCCTGATGGTGTTGTCGCGACAGCCGCCTCGAGCCGCGGCGGCTCGCAGCGGGCCGAACTCGACCGAGGCCGCGGAGCGGGCAGCGACTCGGGTCCGGCGCGTCCGCACGTGCATGGCGAGCCGTTGCGTCCAGGCCGTCCAGGCGACGAGGCCGGCGAGCAGCGCCACCGCGAGATGGTCGCCAACCTCCGACGTCGCCTGGCCGAGCACATCGGCGACGACGACGTCGAGCGATACTTCGACGGTCAGACACGCGTGAGCGTGCGGGACGATCGCCTCGAACTCACGGTGGCGTCGGGCCTGTTGGCCAAGCTGCTCGACACGCGGTACGGAACGAGCATTCGTCGAGCGGCGGGCGACACGCTCGGGCACGGACGGCCGGTCGAGGTGCTCTTCCGCGTCGATCGTGCGGCGTTCCCGGGGCCTCCGGAGGCTTCCGAGCGAACGAGCGAGTCGCGTCGGACCGCTCACGCCGCACCGCAGGTCAAGCCCCTCGCCTCGGCAGGGCGATTCACGTTCGCGAACTTCCTGACGGGCAAGTCCAACCGGCTCGCGCATGCCGCCGCCCTGCGGGTGGCGGACGCCGACGGCTACGTCGCACCGCTCTTCATCCACGGCTCGTGCGGCATGGGCAAGACGCACCTGCTGCAGGCCGCGCTGCACCGCTACCAGACAGCGCATCCGACAGCAGTCGTTCGGTACACGACAGCCGAGGCTTTCACCAACGACTTCGTGGCGGCGCTCAAGGCGAGCCGCGTCGAGGCGTTCCGGCGTTCGTACCGGAAGGTCGACCTGATCGCCATCGACGACGTGCACTTCTTCGGGTCGAAGGAAGCGACGCAGGCGGAGTTGCTTCACACACTCGACACGCTCGGGCTCGAGGGGGCGAGGATCATGCTCGCCAGCGACGAGCATCCTCGCGAGATTCGCAAGTTGAGCGAGCGGCTCTCGTCGAGGTTCATGGGAGGCGTGGTGATCAGGGTGGACCCGCCGGATCGCGAACTGCGCGAGCGGCTGGTGAAGCACCTGGCGTCGCGACGGGGCATTCAGATCGAGGATGCCGCGGCGGCCCTGCTGGTGAGCCGGACGGAACGATCGATCGGGACGCTCGGCGGGTTCGGCGGCTCGGTGCGCGAGATCGAAGGAACGCTCAACCAGATCGACGCGGTGCAGCGTCTGCTCCCGGAGTTGGCCTCCACGCAGGGCGTGGTGGGGGTGATGCTCGTGAAGCGTGCCCTGGGCATCGGCGACCAGCCTTCGTCCGAGGCGGGCGTCGAGCCGCGGGTGCGCCGTCCCGTCGGGGGCGACGTCGTGCTCGCCGAGGTGTGCAAGTCGTTGCAGGTCGAGGTGACGGACGTGCACGGCAAGGGGCGGCACCCTCGCGTGGTCATGGCACGGGCGATGGTGGCCTACTTGTGCCGCACGCTGACGACGCTGAGTTTCCCGGAGATCGCCGCGGTGATCCGGCGGACGAACCACTCGACAGTGATCACGGCCTTCCGGCGGCTGCAACGGCAGATGGCCGAGGGCGAAGTGCCGGCGGACGGGACGCCCGATCGTCTCGCCGGCCGGTCGCTGAGGGAGATCGCGGAACACATCGCCAAGGAGGTCGCTCGGTCGTCGTCGTGACGACCGGTGCGGGCGGGATCGAATGCTCACGCTCAACAACCTCCGCAAGTCCTTCGGCGACTTGACCGCCGTCGACGGGCTGTCGCTTCGAATCGAGGCGGGGGAGGTTTTCGGGCTGCTTGGTCCCAACGGCGCGGGCAAGTCGACGACCATCGGCATGTCGGTGGGCATGATCCGTCCCGACGCGGGCACGGTCACCCTTGAAGGCCACGGCGACCCGATGATGCCGGCCGTGCGCAGGGCGGTGGGGGTCGCCCCGCAGGCGCTCGCCCTCTACGAGGACCTCACGGCTCGCGAGAACCTGACGTTCTTCGGCCGACTGCAATCAATGTCGGGGAGGTCGCTCCGGCGACAAGTCGACCGGACGCTCGACATGGTCGGGCTGTCCGCCCGGCAGTTCGATCGGGTCTCGACCTACTCGGGCGGCATGAAACGCAGGCTGAATCTCGCGGCGGCCATGATCCATGAACCGCCGCTGCTCCTGCTCGACGAACCGACCGCCGGCGTCGATCCGCAGTCTCGCAACAGCATTCTCGACCTCGTGCGATCGCTCGCCTCCACGGGCGTGACGATCCTCTACACGACCCACTACATGGAAGAGGCGGCCAAGCTCTGCTCGCGGGCGGCGATCATGGATCATGGTCGCCTGCTGGCGATCGGCACCGTTCGCGATCTGGTGGCCCAACACGGCGGCACCACCGTCATCACCGTCGACCGAGGCGAGCGGAGCGAACGCATCGAGACGACGGACCCGGTCCGAGACGTGGCCGCGATCATGGCGGACGCGACGCACGGCGTCAGCGGCCTGCGGATCGACCGCCCCGACCTCGAATCGGTCTTCCTCAATCTCACCGGAAGGAGTCTGCGAGACTGATGCTGCCGGTGATCGCGCTCGCCATCAAGGATCTTCGTCACCTGCTTCGCGATCGCGGCGCGGCCTTCTTTGCGCTCGGATTCCCCTTGCTGGTGGCGCTGTTCTTCGGGTTCATCTTCGGCGGCGCCGCCACCGAGCGGGGTCGGTTGGCGATTCGCGTCATCAACCTCGACGAGGGCCCCGCCGGGCGAATGTTCGTCGAGGCGGCGCTGAAGGATCCCACCATCGAGGCGACGATCTCGGAGAGCGAGCGCGAGGCGACCGAGGCGGTTCGCCTGGGCAAGGCCGTGGCCGTCGTCACGATTCCCGCCGACTTCACCCGCGCTTCCAACGCGATCTTCACCGGCGAAGCGATGTCGATCCGCGTCGTGGTGGATCCCTCGAAGAAGTCGGAAGGCGGACTGCTCGAGGGCAAGATCAACCAACTGGCCTTCGGTCAGTTGGCCGAGCGATTCACGGATCCGGCGTGGATGCGGGCGTCGCTCGCCAACGCCAAGCGCGCCTTGGCGAGTTCGCCGCAGGGATCGACCCCGCAGGCACTGGTGACATCGCTGATGTTCGACGCCATCGAGCGGGCGAGCGACGCGGGATTCAGGCCCGGCGGCGGAGGGGAGGGAGGTGGTGGATGGCGGCCGATCCGGGTCGAGGTGTCTCCGCTGGACACGCCACGGACCGGACCCAGAAGCGGGTACGAGGTCTCCTTCATCCAAGGCATCATTTGGGGGTTGATGGGCTGCGTGACGGCGTTCGGTTCGTCGATGGCGGCGGAGCGGACCCGGGGCACGCTGGCTCGCCTGACGGTGGCGCCGATCACGCGAACGCAAGTGCTGGCGGGCAAGTCGCTGGCGTGTTTCATCGCCTGCCTGGCGGTTCAGGCCATCCTCGTCGCCTTCGGCGTGATCGCGTTCGGGATTCGCATCGATCGGCCGCTGACGCTCCTGGTGGCGTGCACTGCGGCCGGGGTGGGTTTCACCGGCCTGATGATGTTCATGGCCGGGCTCAGCCGCACGGAGGGCGGGGGCAGCGGCATGGGACGCGCGTTGGTGCTGGTCCTGGCGATGATCGGCGGGGGAACGGTGCCCCTGTTCGTGATGCCGCGAATCTTGCTGGCGGCGAGCCGGGTCAGCCCGTTCTCGTGGGCGACCACCTGCCTCGAGGGGGCGTTGTGGCGGGGGTATTCGGCGCCGGAGATGCTGCTGCCCGCGACGATCCTGCTGGGCTTTGGCGTGGTGGGATTCACCATCGGCGTCAGCGCGTTGCGCTGGACCGAGTGACTGAACCGTCTTAGAGGTCGTCGTCCTCGTCGCCCGCCACGCGCGCCTTGGCGGTGGGGGGGGAGACGATGGTGGGCGTTTCCTCGAAGGGGGCGTCCTCCTCGAACAGGGAGGTCGATCCAGCACCGCCGCCGGCGGGCCCGTCCTCTCGCTGCAGGGTGATGCCCTCGGCCTTGGCCTGGGCCTCCATCAACTGTTGCATGGCCTGCCACTCCTCGAGGGAGATGAGCACGTCTCGGGCGACCGATCCCTTGTGATCGGAGATGATGCCCGCGATGCCCATGAGATCGATGAGGCGACTGGCCCGCGTGTAGCCGATGGCCAGACGTCGCTGGAGCAGGGAGACGCTTCCTCGCTTGGTCTCAAGGACGATCTCGACTGCGCGGGGGAACATGGGGTCTTCCTTGGCCGCGGCGAGGCTGGCGGACGAGTTGTTCTGGCTGTCGGCGATGCGTTGCTCGTCGGAACCGGCGGAACGGAGTTGCATCAGGCTGCGCTCGAAGCTCGGGGCGGCGACCTCTTTCATGAACTTCACCACGCGACGGATCTCGCGATCGTCGACGAGCGTGCCTTGGGCCCGCATGGGCACGGGGGACGCGGGGGTGATGAAGAGCATGTCGCCCTGGCCAAGGAGCAGTTCGCCTCCCTTGGCGTCGAGCACGATGCGGCTGTCCATGCCGCTCGAAACCTTGAAGGTCATGCGGGCGGGCATGTTGGCCTTGATGAGTCCCGTGACGACCTCTCGCTGCGGACGCTGGGTGGCGAGAATGAGGTGGATGCCCACGGCGCGGGCCTTCTGGGCGATGCGGATGATGGAGTTCTCGACTTCGCGATGGGTCATCATCAGGTCGGCGAGTTCGTCGATCACGATGACGATGTAGGGGAGCTTGCGGGGGATCTCCGCCTCCTCCTCGGGCGTCTGGGCGTTGAAGCGCTCCTTGAGTTCATCCCACGTGAGTTCGTTGTAGCTGGCGATGTCGCGGCAGCCCGCCTCCTGGAGCGTCATGTACCGCTCCTCCATCTTGTTGCAGGCCCAGTCGAGGATCGCCGCCGCCTTGGGCATCTCCGTGACGACGGGGCACATGAGGTGCGGGATGTCCTTGAACTGCGACATCTCGACCATCTTGGGATCGACCAGCACCAGCTTGAGCTCGCTGGGCCGCTTGGTGTACAGGAACCCCATGATGATCGTGTTCATGCACACGCTCTTGCCCGAGCCGGTCGTGCCGGCGATGAGCATGTGCGGCATCTTGGCCAGGTCCTGGATCAGCGGCGTGCCACCGGCATCCTTGCCCAGGAACATCGGCAGCTTCATCTTGCTGAAGGTGTCGGCGTGGCCCATCAACTCCTTGAGGCGGACCTTCTCTCGCGTGGTGTTGGGCACCTCGACGCCGATGGTGTCGCGTCCGGCCTGGTTGGCGACGACGCGGATGTTGATCGCCTTGAGCGAACGAGCGATGTCGCTCTGCACCGCCGCCAGGGCCGACACCTTGGTGCCCGGGGCGAGCTTGATGTTGTACATCGTCACCGCCGGACCGCTCTCGGCGTCCACGACGTGACCTTGGATCTTGTACTCCTGAAGCGCTGCCATGAGCGCGACGCCCTGGGCCGCCACGTGCTCCTTGAGCGTCTCGGAGAAGTTCTCCTCGGGCGCTTCGAGCAGGTCGAGGCCCGGGAAGCGGTAGGGCTTGGAGGGATCCTCGACGAGCGACTGGTCGCCCGCCTGCACGGCGGCAAGATCCTTGTCGGTGGCGATGCGCTTGTTGTCGTTGCCGAAGATGATGGTCAACTTCTCCATCTTGTTCTTCAGCGCATCGGCATCGAACACCTGCGGGGCGTCGGCCACCGCCTCGTCGTCGTCCGCTTCAACCTCCTCGTCGCTCGCATCCGCGGCGGCCTCGGCCGCCTCGTCCTCGTCTTCAGCCTCGGCCGTCGAAGCCGCCTCGGACTCGTCGTCGGTCTTCTTCGAGCGACGGCGCTTGGGCTTGGCCTCGATCTCGGAGGCAGCCCCGGGCTCGTCGTCGCCTTCGGCTGCATCGGGATCCTCGACGTCCTCGAGGATGTCCTTGGGTCCAAGCTCCGAGGCCTTCTGCGAGGCGCGGCGCTTCGCCGCCGTCGCGGAGAGCGAATCGTCATCGACATCCGTCAGACGAGGCGACTTCTTCCGCCGCTTGGGAGCAAAGAGTCGGCCCCAGAGGGAGGTCACGCCCTCCGACAGGGCCTCGCCACCGGCCTTGGCGACCGCACCGCCGGCGGAGATCGCGGCGGACCCGGCGGCGACCGATGCCTCTCGAGCGGCGGGGACGCCACGGTCGACGGTGAGCCGATAGGCCCAGCCGAGGAAGGCCACGACCCATTCATCCATCGCAACCACCGCGCCGACGACGGTCAGCACGGACAGGACGATGCCGGTGCCCAGCGAACCGAACCGTTGCGCCAACTCGCTGACGCCCACGACCCCGATCGTGCCCCCGGAGAGGTCGGGCATGGGCCCGAGTCCCGGGGCGAACAGGTTCATGAGCCCCGCGATGGCGGCGGACATCATCACCGCGCCGATCAGCCGCACGATGGCGTGCTGCACGCTGCGGCCGATGGCGGCGGAAAGCAGTCCCAGCGTGATGCAGCAGGCGAGGATCCACGCGGCGTACCCGAGCAGTTTGAAGGCGTTGTACGCCAGGTACGCGCCGACCGGCCCGCACCAGTTCATGACCGGCGAGTTGTGGGGGGCGACGAGATGCGACGGCGGGTCGGCGTGGTCGAAGCCGATGAGGCTGGCGAGCACGAAGGCCCAGACGGCGACGAGCGCCACCAGACCGAAGATGCCGACGTACGAGCCTGTGCGCCCATCCTGGGCGGAGCGAGCAATCCTTGCCATGATTCGATGGTATCGGCCAGATGGGGGATGCGTCACCACTTTCCGGGGATGCCGTTTCCGCCCAAGAAAGAACCCCGCCGTGAGGGCGGGGTTCCGGGAGGGGGTGCGGGATGGTCGGGCGGCTCAGCCGGCGGCGACGGCCTCGGCCAACTTGGCCTCGATGGCGGCTTCCTGAGCCTCGAGAGCTTCCTTGTTGCCAAGGAAATGCGCTTCCAACTGGAGCTTGATCTTCTCCATCGCCTTGTTCTGGATCTGGCGGACGCGTTCCTTGGTGACTCCGATGATCTGCCCGACCTGCTCGAGCGTCATGGGCTTCTCGAGTTCGCCGCTCTCGAGCCCGAAGCGGTGCTCGATCACGGTTCGCTCGACGTCGGTCAGGTCGCACCGGTTCTCGAGAACGATCCGCTTGACCTCCTCAGCGGCATCCTTCTCGAAGCTGTCTCGCTTGACCTCGAGGAAGTTCGACCGCTCGAGCTTGGGGTCAAAGTCGGTGGGGAACCGCTGGCGGTACTTGCTCAGCTTCATGCCCTGACGGGAGAAGGCCTTGAGGATCGCGCGGCAGGCGTAGGTGCTGAACTTGTACCCGCGGCCGGCGTCGAACTTGTCGACGGCTCGCAACAGGGCCATGTTGCCCTCGCTCACCAGGTCAGCGAAGTCGACCTCGCTCATGCGGGTCCGCTTGGCCATGGCGAGCACCAGCGCCAAGTTCGTCTCGGCGATCTGCTCCCGAACCCGATCGGCCAGACGGAACCATCGCAGGATCTCGCTCTCCTGCTCGGGAGCGGGCTGACGCGCGGGCGTGCTCCAGACCTCCTGCTGCACCTTCCAGATGCAGTAGCGGGCGTAGTTGAACTGGTGGAAGAGCACCTTCTCCTCGGCACCGGTGAGGATCACCTGCTGGGCGCTCTTCACCGTCCTGTTGCGGGCGGTCGAGAGATCGTCCATCACCGGGTGATACCACGTGGTGTCGGGCTTCTGGATGTCCGGCGCCTCCGAATAGATCTTCTGGAAGGCTTCCGGCTCGTAGAAGGCCGGGCTGTCGATGAAGTCCTGCTCGCTGCTCATGATGTGGTTGAGCAGCTTCTGATCCTCATTGCTGAGGCGTCGACGGACGGAGGACTTGGGCTTCTGAGCGCCGCCGGCGAGAGCGGTCTCGGAAGCGGTGGCCGTGCCGACGGCGGCGCGACGGGGTCGCACCTGCTCCATCGGATCCACGGTTCGCTTGCTGGTGATCTGTCGCATGAAGATTCCTTGACTGACCGCGGTCGAAACGCTTGACCTTGCCTGCCGCACTTCGCAGTATCCGAAGGTCGCCGTCTCGACCGGGCGTTCCGGCTGCCTCTTGGTCCGCGGGCTCACTTCCCGCACACCCGACGTTTTCTGACCCCTTCCATTTCCCGAACCCGATTCGGGATTTCGAGCCCGTCCATCTTAATCAAATGGAGGACGTTATTCGCAAACGACTTGAATTCAGTTGCCGACTTTGCCCAAGTTTCCGAAAATCTCCCGCTACCGACGCGTTGTCAACGACCGAGAGCCCGCATCGCCCCCCTGAGCAGGCGGATTGGATGCCGACCGGAATCCGTACGTTCATCGAGCGCGACATTCGTGCCCCTCCTTCGCAGCCGAGCATCGGAGCGCCCCTAGCGGGCGCGGCCGCCGCTTGGAGGCACGCTCACGAATCCGCTGGCCGACGGCCAACCCCGCGGCGTTGCCAACTCCACTCACTCAGGACGCTGCCCAGCTCCGTTCGATCCCAGACGCCCTGGCGTCGACACGCTGCATGTTGTACGAGTGCACGCGGGCAAAGTTCCGGAAACACGCCGCACGAAGCCGTCACGCTCACCGCCGTCCCGAGGCCGGGCGACGGTCCCGTTCGGATGCCGCCGACTCCGTCTGGACGAGTCTAACGTAATGCGTCCGCTGCGCGAAGGCCGAATGCCAAAAACGCCGCCGAATGCCGCAATCAGACGTTCGGCACGTCCCTAGAACCCCCTTTCCGGAGGATATTCATGCCCCTTCTTCTTCCCGACCTGCCCTACTCCGCCGACTCCCTCGAACCCTTCATTGACGCCCAAACCATGGGGATCCACCACGGCAAGCACCATGCCGCGTACGTGACCAACGCGAACAAGGCCCTCGAAGGGACGGCCTTCGCCGGCCACACGGCCGACCAGTTGATCCGCAACCTCGCGGCGCTGCCCGACGACAAGCGCGGGCCGGTCCGCAACAACGCGGGCGGGCACGTCAACCACTCGATGTTCTGGGAGTCGATGGCACCAGCGGGCAAGGGCGGCGGCGGGGCACCCTCTGGCGAGTTGGCCGCCGCGATCCATGCCGCGTTCGGATCGTTCGACGCGTTCAAGGAGAAGTTCGCCGCGGCGGCGACCGGCCGCTTCGGCTCGGGCTGGGCGTGGCTGGTGGTCAATGGCGGCCAGCTCGAGATCTGCTCGACCGCCAACCAGGACAACCCCGTGATGGGCCGCGCCCTGGCGGGGTGCGAGGGTGCGCCGATTCTCGGTCTTGACGTGTGGGAGCATGCGTATTACCTCAAGTACCAGAACCGCCGCGCTGACTATGTCGGCGCGTGGTGGAACGTCGTGAACTGGACCAAGGTCGGTCAGTGGTTCGCGGCTGCTCGCTGAACGGGCCTCGCCCCCGCCTCGCCACCCGTCGGTCCTGACCGGAGACATTCATGAAGCGCCAGCAAGTCGCCCTGACCGCGTACATCCTGTCCCCCATCGTCGTGACGGTGCTGCTGTGCTGGGCGATCGCGGTGTCGATCAAGGAACCGAGGAAGATGGACGTGCCGCCGATCGGCGCGGGCGCCGGCGACACCGGCGGCGCGAACGCCATCGGGCAACTGCTCGCGACCGGGTCCGCGAAGCCCAAGACGGCCGAGTACTCCGGAAGGGGCCTCCCCGCCGGATACGCGGCGTCGGACGGATCGCCGATCGAACCAGAATCGCTGCCGCAGGGCTTCTTGCTGATCGTCGAGGATGCCTCGACGAAGGCCTCGCCGTCGTCCCCCATCTTCCTGGCGAGCAACTGGAACAACTGGAATCCCGGCGATCCCGCTTCGCGATTGGAACCGCAATCCGACATGCGTTGGCGGATCCTGGTGAAGCGGCCCGAGGGACGGAAGGATCGGCTCGAGTTCAAGTTCACTCGTGGCGATTGGTCGCTCGAGGAAGTCAACGACGATCTCTCGGCTCCCTCGAATCGCTCGCTCCCCTCGGTCGATCCGGCTTCGATCAAGGGAGGCGAACCGCCCAAGTTCGAGTTGCGGGTGGCCAAGTGGGGCGATCAACGACCGGAGTTCGCGTCCAAGGCCGGCAACGACCCCTACCGGTCACTGCAGGTGACCGGCGAGGTTCGCCGCTTGCAGGTCTCAGGAGGGCCGATGGCGGGCGGTCAGCCTCGGGATCTGCTCGTCTGGCTGCCGCCGGGGTACTCCGCACCGGGCAACGCCTCCGCCAAGTATCCGGTCCTCTATCTCCACGACGGGCAAAACGTGTTCGAGCCGCACTCGGGCATCCCGGCCGAGTGGAAGGCCGACGAGATCGCCACCTCGCTGGTGGAGCGGCACATGATGACCCCGACGATCATCGTCGGCATCCCGAACAGCGGCGCCGGTCGCGCCAGCGAATACCTGCCCGTGGCCGCGCTCGCGGGCGTCGAACCACGGGGCGATGCCCACATCGCGTGGCTCCTGTCCGAGGTCAAGCCTCGGGTCGAGGCGGCCTTTCGCGTCCGGACCGGCCCTGAGCACACGGGCATCGGCGGCTCGTCGCTGGGCGCGGCCGTCGCCTTGCGGGCGGCGACCCAGCATCCCGACGTCTTCGGACTCCTGCTCGCCGAGAGTCTGCCCTTGCGGACGGGCGATGCCGCGACATGGGACGGCCTCGTGGCGTCCGTCCGCACCTGGCCTCGTCGCGTGTATGTGGGTGGGGGCGGTTCGGAGTTTGGCGCAGAAGCGAGCCATGCGGCCGACAATGGTCGCTATGTGGACGCCCTGCGGGCCCTCGAGGGCCGGCTTGAGCAGGCGGGCCTTGGACCGGATCGGCGGCTGATGGTCATCGAGTCCGGGGCGACGCACACGGAAGCGGCGTGGTCGGCCCGGCTGCCGCGGGCGTTGTCGTTCCTCTTCCCGCCGCCGATGGACGCGACCAAGTAAGGGAACGCGGCGTGTCGTTGCCGCGGGGCTTCGGGGGCTCGTACCCTCCTGCCCCATGGCATCACTGCGTCCCGTCGTCACCTCGGTCCGAAGCGGCGTCCACCATCGCTGGTCGCAGACGCTGATTCCGACCACCCGCGAGGCCCCGAACGACGCGGAGGTTCCCAGCCACGTCCTGCTGCACCGGGCGGGCTTCATCCGTCAGGTGGGTGCCGGCATCTACGACTACCTGCCGCTGGGCCACCGCGTCATCAACAAGGTGGCGGCGATCGTCCGCGAGGAGATGGACGCGGCGGGCGCCACCGAGATGCTCATGCCGGCGCTCGAGCCCTTCGAGTTGTTCGAGGGCACCAAGCGCGACGAGGCGTACGGCGACAACCTTTTCCGCCTCAAGGACCGCAAGGGGCGTCTCAACGCCCTGGCGCCGACGCACGAAGAGGTGATCACCCAGTTGATGGTGGGGTCGCTGACGAGCTACAAGCAACTGCCGCTGACCATCTATCAGATCCAGACGAAGTTTCGCGACGAGGCCAGGCCGCGTGCAGGCCTGCTGCGGTGCCGCGAGTTCCTGATGAAGGACGCGTACTCGTTCCACGTCACGGTGGAGGGACCCGGCGGACTGAACGACACGTACGACGCGATGTACCGGGCGTACACCAACATCTTCACGCGGTGCGGGCTGGACTTCTCGGCGGTGGAGGCGGAGTCCGGTCCCATCGGCGGGTCGGCGAGCCACGAGTTCATGGTGAACTGCGTCAGCGGCGAGGACACGGTGCTCAAGTGCCCGGCGTCGGGATACGCGGCGAACGTCGAGAAGTGCGAGATCGGCGAGCGTCCCGCGCCGGCGAAGGGGTACTTCGCGGGCGAATCGAGCGGGGCGTTGGAGGACGTGCACACGCCGGGGTGTCCGGGCATCGAGGACGTCTGCTCGTTCATGAAGGTCAAGCCGCAGCACATGCTCAAGAGCGTGCTCTTCAAGGTGACGGGCTCGCCCGAGCAGACCACGAAGTTCGGCGAAGAGTACATTCTGGCGGTGGTGCGAGGCGATCACGACGTGAACGAGGGCAAGGTCAAGTCCCTCTCGGGGTGCGCGAGCATCGCGTTGGCCGACCCGGCGGAGGCGATCGCCAAGGGCTTCGCGATCGGCTTCGTGAGCCCTCGCGCGGCGGTCGGCAAGAAGGGCGTGCTGCTGCTGGTGGATCGCGACGCGGCGGTTGCGGTCGACGAGGCGTCGGGCAAGCCCAAGTTCTGGGTGACCGGCGGCGACAGGAAGGACCACCACGTCAAGCACTTCAACTGGCAGCGCGACCTGGGCAAGGATCCGATCGCGGCCTCGCACGAGGGGTCGAACTCGGGCGGCCTTCGGGGCGACGACAAGCAACTCATGGTCGGCGACGTCCGCAACGCCTTGGCCGGCGACCCGAGCCCTCGCGCTGCGGGGGCGACGCTCGTGACGGGACGCGGCATCGAAGTGGGCCACATCTTCAAGCTGGGCACCAAGTACTCGCAGGCCATGGGTCTGAGCGTGCTGACGCCCCAGCAGAAGAAGGAGACGGTGATCATGGGCTGCTACGGGATCGGCGTCAGCCGCACCATGGCGGCCTGCGTCGAGATGAGCCACGACGAGTTCGGCATCGTCTGGCCGTCCGCCCTCGCTCCCTACCACGTGCTGATCGTGATGATGAAGCACGACGATGCTCGACAACGCGAAGTGGCGACCGAAATTGGCCGCGGGCTTGCGTCGGCCGGCGTCGACGTCCTCCTCGACGACCGGGACGAACGTCCCGGGGTGAAGTTCAAGGATGCCGACCTGATCGGCATCCCGCTCCGCATCACGATCGGCGACAAGGCGTTGGAGCAGGGGGGCGTCGAGTACAAGGCTCGCCGCGATCCGGGCAAGGGCGAGGTGGTCGCGTTGGCCTCGGTGGTCGACCGGTGCGTGTCGGCGTTGAACTCGCGATGACGGGCCTGGTGGCGATACCATCGGAGACCCGTCGTTCGATCCCGCGCACGAATCCTCGAGTTGCGAGCATCCGCCATGAGCAAGAAGCCTTCCCCCAGGAAATCGAAGTCCGCCGTCAAGAAGAAGGCGGGATCGTCCTCGAAGCCCGCAGCACGAAAGGCCGCGTCCAAGCCGTCGCGTGCCGCGAGCAGGACCGGCAAGCCTGGCACGACGAAGGCCGCGACCTCGAAGGCCAAGGGAACAACGAAGGCCAAGGGAACAACGAAGGCCAAGGGATCAGGCCCATCGAAGCGATCCGCGGCGGCTTCGAACGTGATGCGTGATCGAGCGTTGGCGCACGCGAGGTTCGCCCACGGGATGATCAACAAGTTCGCCGAGGGATTCGCCCCCGAACAAGTCGTGGCTCAGGCGGGCGCCTGCCCGAACCACCTGCTCTGGACGCTCGGACACTTGGCGAGTTCGGCGAGTTGGACGCACGGGATGATCACGGGCGCCTCGCCGATCGTGCCCGAGGGGTACCACGCGCTCTTCGGCATGGGCAGCAAGCCCATCGGCGACGCGGCGCTCTATCCGTCGTTCGACGAGGTGCGGCAGGCGTATGAAGCGACGTTCCAGCGGATCGTCGACGCGGTGGCGCGGCTCGACGACCAGGACCTCCTGACGCCGCCCGAGCAGGAGAGCGGCGGCTTCATCACCGACAAACTCGACGCCTTGAACAAGCTCGCTTGGCACGAAGGGTGGCACCTTGGCCAGCTCTCCGACCTTCGTCGCGGCCTCGGCTTGCCGCACGTCTTCTGATTCGCCTGGCGGGCCACTTGGCGGGTCGCCAGGCGTTCCGGGTGAGGCGAGTTCGAGCGACGGTTCTCGTCGCCATGGGGATGGAACGGGATGGACGCCGCCACAGGCGGTCATCCACGTTCGATGCTGGGTCGTGCCTCAGGCCTGTCCGTCACGGGGTGCGGTGGCCCGGCGAAGCCGATCGAGCACGGCATCCCAAATCGGATCGTGATCGCCCGAGGGCGGTCGCTCGATGAGAATGCGTTCGACGCCTGCGGCATCGGCTCGCATCATCGCGGCGTAGAGATTCCTCGCATAGGTCGGCGCATCGGTCGCCATGGCGATGACGAGATGGCCGGCGGCGATGGTGGGCGGCTCGCTGAGGGCAAGGGCGGCAACGCGGGGCGATGATGCCGCCAAGGCAAGGGCCAGTTCGCGCGAGGTGACCAAGCGTGCCGGCGTTCCCGGAGCGTAGTGGGAGGGAAGCATCCCTGGCCCTGCGAGCGGCCCCTCGCCCGGGTGCTGATGCTCGACGGAGGCCACCGGTCTGTCGAGCACGGCGGCGAGTTGGGCGGCCGAGATGACTCCCGGCCGGAGCACCACGGGAAACGACGGATCCGCCAGCGAGAGGACGGTCGATTCGATGCCTGCGCGGCACGCGCCTCCATCGAGCACGAGCACCTGCTGGGGGGCGAAGTAGGCCCGAACGTGATCAGCCGCGGTCGGCGAGACTCGGCCGGAGGGGTTGGCGCTGGGTCCCACGAGCGGCCCACCGAAGGCCTTGAGCAGCGCCAGGGTGAGCGAGTGATCGGGGCAACGAACGGCGACGGTCGTCGCCCCCGCGGTGACTCGTTCGGGAATGCGCGGGGACTTGGGGACGATGATGGTGAGCGGTCCTGGCCAGAAGCGTTCCGCGAGGATCTGAGCCTCAGGCGGCCACGAGGAAACCGCCGACCGAGCCATCGCGATGTCGGCGACGTGGACGATCAGGGGGTTGCGACTCGGGCGCCCCTTGAGGCGAAAGACACCTTCCACGGCCGAGTCGCTGAAGGCATCGGCGCCCAGGCCGTAGACGGTTTCAGTCGGGAAGGCGACAAGCCCCCCGGCTTTCAATCGCTCGACCGCCTCGGCGATGACGGGTTGGGGGAATGAGGCGGTCATGGGAGAGCGGGCGGGGCCTCGCACGGGAGCCGGGCGATCATCGCGACGCATCGCCGGGACCGTCCCAGCGAACGTCGCTCGAGGCCGGCACCACCATTTCGATGCGATTGCGTTCGAGCAACGTGCCCATGGCGGCGAAGAGGTCGGCGAGGTTGGAGTTGTACTCGACGTGGGCCTGCACTTCCTCGCGTTCGGCCTGGGCGAGGGACTCCTGCCGATTCAGCTCGAGATCGAGCCGCTCGACCGAGATGCCCTGATCGAACTGCTTCTCGAGGAGCAGCACGCGAAGCACCTCGGAGGCGGCCAGCCGAGCATCAGCCGTCTGGGCGATCTGCTTGTAGCTGTCGAGCGTACGGTCGAGCGAGGCCTTGGTCTCGGAGATGGCGGTCTGGACCGAGTTCTTGTACGCCAAGACCGTCTGCATCCGCTCGAGGCGACGCCGCCGGTACTCGGCCTCGGCCTTGCGATTGCCGATGGGCATCTCGAAGGAGCCTCCAACCAGGTAATCGATGAACCTGCCGTTGAACTCGGACCCGATGGCCTGCCCAAGATCGTCGTCGAGGCTGGCCCACCGGGTCTGGAGGCGCAGGTTCAGGTCGGGCAGGCGCTGATTGCGCGCCACCACCTGCCGAATGGAGGCGTCGTCGATGGCGATGACGGCCTGTTGCACCTCGGGACGGTTCTGGATGGCTTGGCGGAGGGAATCGAGCAGACTGAACTTGATGGCCGCGTCGACGGGTCGATCGACGGGGATGAGTTGAATCTCGGATCCAACCGGAAGGGCGGGGTCGTTGGCCAAGGCCTTCAGGCGGTCGCTGAGCAGGCGGACGCGAGTCTGGGCACGCATCACGTCGACCTTGCGACGTTCGACGCGAGAGACGGCGTCGGCGATCTGGGCCTGATTGGCGTCGAGCTTGGCGCGGGTGCGGAGTTGGTCGCGCGTCTTCTCGCCTCGCTCCTTGAGCCGCTCGAGGATGAGCAGGTCGGCGTAGGACTGGAGCAGTTCCCAGTACGTCTTCTCGACATCGGAGACGACGCGGATCAGGTCTCGCCTGAGCGTCTGCACCGACGACCGCTCGGCGTTCCGCTGGATGCGGATCTCGGCCTGGGTGACATCCGCCCCCGCCCCCTTGAGGAGCGGCTGGTCCCACTGGGCCGTGAACGAGGCCTGCTGGGCCGGGTTGGGGTTGTTCTGCTGGCCGCGGGTGGCGTTGTCGTTGTAGCTGAGGTCCTGCTGCACGGTCAGCCGGCCGCCGCCGACGAGGACCCGTCGCAAGCCCGTCGTGTTCGTCAGCGATTCGAAGCGATCGAAGCCGGGCGAGAAGCTCGAACCGCTGAAGCTGGTGCCCACCCGCGGGGCGTCCTGATTGCTCCAGTTGGCGTTGCTGAAGAGCGTCCAGTCAAAGGCGGCTTCGGCCGCCACGACCTGCGCCTCGGAGATGGCCGGCCCCAGCCTCGCGAACTGCACGGCGACGTTGTTCTCCACCGCGCTGCGGACGAGTTGCTCGAGACTGACCTTGACGCTCCGGACCGGTCGCCCGTAGAGGTCCTTGCCCAAGTCGGCGATGATGCCCTCATAGGACTTCATCCCGGCCATCTGCTGGAGTTCAGGCATCACCTCGGGCTTGATGGTCAGCTCACTGCCGACCTCGTCACGCGTCGCCACCACCGGCTTGGGAAAGAGCCGGGCGTCTTCAAGCTCTCGACGGGTGCTGTCGATGGCGGCACGCCGGAGTTCCCGCTCGGCCTCTTGCGCGAAGGGCGAACGGCTCGGAGCGCAGCCCGCCAGCAGCCAGATGGCCAGCGGGAGCGAGGCGACCGTCGCCAGGGCGTTGATACCTGCCTTCATGCGAACGGGAAGGTAGGCGGGGGCTCGCCACGTCGGGAGCGCGACTCGCCCATGGCCCCCCGAAATGATCGATGACCTCGACGGGGCGTTCGGCGACCGCCCGGAGGAATGCGCTGAATAGCGGCCTGAATCCGAACATCGCGCCCCGAGCCTGAATAGCATTGAGCGAGGGTTTGGATGGTGTCCCGTGGGGGGGAGCCGGCGTGGCTCGCACGGTCGCGATCCACTCCACCCCGATGCGCGGTCGGTCTTGGTGAACCGCGCTTTGGGACCGCACGTCTGACCCGTAGAGGAGTCGCCCGGCCATGGTCGGAAACACGTCGTTCGCCCGCATCGCCATTCCCGCTTTCGCTCTCGCCGTCGCCGCCTTGGCGCCCATCTCGGCCGCGCAGGTGAAGCGAGTGGAGCCGTACCTCGTCGTCATCACCGAACGCGGCAACCTTCGCTGCGGCGACGGCGAGTTGTTCTACAAGATCGGCGACGTCGCGCCTGGCCTCATGCTGTCGGTCGACGGCGAGTCGGCGACCCACCTGCAAGTCTCCTATCCTCCGACGCTCTCGGTCGGCGTTCGAGCCGAAGACACCGAACTCCAAGGCGGCGTGCTCAAGCTCGTCAAGCCCAGCAAGCTCAAGGCGCTGAATCTCGCCTCGGGCTGGAGCGGCAGTTGGAAGAGCGCCGCCCCCGCGGAAGTTCCCGCGGGCACCACGCTCCGCATGCTCGAGGCCATCAAGGATTCCGACGGCGGACCCATCGTCGGGTACCGCATCGCGCCGCCCGAGCAAACCAGGGCCTTCCTCGAGTCTCGCTTGGCCCGTCGCGCGACCGAAGCCGAAATCGCTGCATGGAAGGCCAAGTCGACCCCAACGTCGCAGGTCGCCGGCGCCACGCCGCCCACGCCCCCTGCGGCGACCACCACGCCCACCCCGACGCCGCCGCCCCCTCAGGGCGACGGTCCCGTGGTTGTGGCGGGAGGCACGTCCACGCCCGGCCAGCAGACCACCGCTCCCAAGCCGGCGGCTGAAACGCCCGTCACCTCGAACGGATCGACCACCGACGATACCAAGTCGATTCCGGTCGACGTGAAGACCGAGCCCAAAACCGAACCCAAAACCGAACCCAAGATCGAACCCAAGATCGAACCCAAGACCGAGCCCAAGACCGAGCCCAAGACCGAACCCGAGATCGAGCCCAAGATCGAGCCCAAGATCGAGCCCAAGACGGAGCCGGTTGCACCGAAAGAGCCGGTCGACCTGACCAAGCCCGTCGTGGTGCCTCCTGCCGTGACGCCAACGCCGGTCCCGGCACCGCCCGTCAAGCCCGTTGAAACCTCGACCCCGCAGAAGCCGGCTGAAACGCCTGTCGCGGAGGTGAAGCAGGTCACGGCCCCCGAGGCCACCAGCCCGACTCAGCCCGCGGCCCCGAAGGCGGTCGAATCTGTGAAGGCGGCGCCTGAGCCGGCGTCCGAGCCGGCGCCAACGCCGCGGCTGTCGCCCTACGACCTCGAGGAGACCTTCAACCGCGTGTGGCGTGAGCCGATCATGAGCTCTGAAATGGACGAACTCGTGGGCCAGTACACGAGCGTCATGGAATCGCTCAACGCCCAGGAGTCGGACCGTCTGCTCAAGCAGCTCAAGGGACGCCGCGACGCGCTGCAGTTGCGAATCGAACTCCGCGACAAGATGCGTCAGCAGGCCGAGGCTCGAGCCGCGATCGACGCCGGCCGAGGCCGGGTGATGGAGCAACTGCGTCTGGCGGAAGACGGCCGGGTCTACACGATCATCGGCCAACTTCAGCCCAGCACCGTGTACGACGGGCAGAAGTTGCCCCTCATGTACCGCATCGTGAGCGTCGGGGGCGTCTCGCCGCGGACGCTCGGCTACCTCAAGGACAATGCGGAGATGAACCTCCTGGGCAAGATCGGCGCGGTGATCGGGGTGATCGGCGAGGCCCAGGTCGATCGCTCGCTCATGCTGAACATCATCACGCCCGTGCGAGTCGACGTGCTCAAGCCCAAGGGCGAGTCCGATGCGGCCGCCGCGGCCATCATCAACCCTGGCAACTGATCGCGAGCCTGCAACCCAAGCCCGCAACGCCGGGTGACGAACGGATCATTCGTGCCGACATCCGTGGAACGTCAATCGCGCCTTCGAATGGGTTCCGGCCTGTCCGGCACCTCCGACACCATGTCGGCAAGCCATCAGGCGGCTGAATCCTGCCTCGAAGCCATGGGGCTCGGAGCCGGCGAGACGCCCGACTTGGCGATTGTCTTCTTTTCTCCCCATCACCTCACGACCGTCGGTCAGGTGTCGATGGCGATGATGCGACGGCTGCGTTGCCGCCGAATGATCGGCATCTCCACCGAGGGGGTGATGGGAGGATCCCACCTGATTGAACGAGCGCCTGCGTTGAGCGTGCTGGCCTTCCGGTGTCCTGGTGTCACCGTGACCCCGTTCTGCACCGAGCAGTTCCCCGTGCCGGACGGGTCGGCCGAGTCGCTCTTTGCGCTCCGCGAGGTCGTGGGCGTGTCCGAGGACCTTGCGGCGACATTCCTGTTGGCGGACCCGTTCAGCCTCTCGATGGTCAAGTTGCTTCCGGACCTCAACGCCGCACGAGTCGGCGGGAAGGGCGTGATCTTCGGCGGCCTGGCCTCGGCATCGATGAACGCGGGCGGCAACGCGCTGCTGCTGGACGATCGGATTCTGAAATATGGAGCGGTGGGGGTGTCGCTCTCGGGCCCCATCCGCGTCGACGCCGTGGTGTCGCAGGGGTGCCGCGCCTATGGGCCGGCGATGGTGATCACCAAGGCCAAGAACAACCTGATTCTCGAACTGGGCGGCAGGCCCGCGATCGAGGCCATTCAGGAAGCGTTGTCGGAGGCGGGCGACCAGCGGCGAACGCTGGTCGCCTCGGGCATGTACCTGGGCATCGCCATCGACGAGCAAAAGCCTCGCTTCGGACGCGACGACTTTCTCGTGCGTCGCATCGTGGGCGTGAGGCCCGAACAAGGGGCCGTGGCCGTGGCCGAACTCGTGCGGCCGGGGCAGACGGTGAGGCTGCACACCCGTGACGCCCAGACGGCTCGCGACGATCTTGCCATGGTCCTCGACGCCCAGACGCTTCATGATCCGCCGGCCGGCATCCTCGTGGCGACCGCCGCGGGGCGGGGGCGGCGGCTCTTCAAGGACGGCCCCGGCGACGCCCAAGCCATCGCCAAGGCGTTCTCCCAAGCGGCCTCGGGCACGGAACTGAGCAAGGGCGGCACGCCCTATTACGTGACCCCGCCGCCGCTGCCCCTTGCGGGGTTCGTCTCGGCGGGCGAGGTCGCCCCGATCGCGGGACGGAGCCACGTGCATCAACAGACCGCCTGCGTGGCGATCATCCGCGACGCGAATGCCTGAATGCGGTCTTCGACCCGTTCACGGCCGCACTACGTGTGATGAAAGCGGGGGGTCATGGACTGGGGCGGATCGTGCCGCGGCATGATCCCAGCGAGATCCGACGGAATCCGGGCTTCTCGCCATACCCCTTGATGACCAAGGTGTCGCCGTCGGCGAGGAAGGTGCGAGACTCGCCGCCGGGCAACGTGATGGGCGTTCGCGGCTTGCCCGGGCCATCCCACGTGAGTTCCAGCAGGCACCCCCTCGAGTCGCGCGTCGGACCGCTGACCGTGCCGCTGGCGATGAGATCACCCGCCTCGAGGTTGCAGCCGTTGGAGGCGTGGTGCGTGATCATCTGCGCGAAGGTCCAGAACATCCGCGAGAAGCTCCGACCGGTCGAGATGCGGACGGGGCCCGTGCCGGCGCGAGCCATGGCTTCACTTTCCAGCCACGCCTCGAGCACGAGGTCGAAGCCGCCCGAAGCGCCATCGGACGGGTCCTGAAGGTACTCGAGGGGCGCGGGATCGCCTTCGCCGCGGGGGGCTCCCTCGCAACGGAAGGGCGCGAGGGCCTCGACGGGCACGATGAACGGCGACACGGTGGTGGCGAAGTTCTTGGCGAGGAACGGCCCCAGCGGCTGGTATTCCCACCGCTGGATGTCGCGGGCCGACCAATCGTTGACCAGGCAGAGTCCGAAGATTCGCTCGGATGCCTTGGCGAGCGGCACGGTGGTGCCCAGCGAGTTGTCCTGCGCGATGACGCACCCGACCTCGAGTTCGTAGTCGAGCATGCGGCAGGGACCGAAGCTCGGGACGGTCGTGCCCTCGGCTGGCGACTGCTGGCCGCGAGGCCGAACGACGGGCGAACCGCTCGGCACCAGCGATGACGCGCGACCGTGGTATCCGATGGGAACGTGCTTGTAGTTGGGAAGCAGCGGCTGGTCGGGCCGAAACATCGCGCCGACGGTCGAGGCGTGATCGATGCTGGCGTAGAAGTCGGTGTAGTTTCGAATCGTGCAGGGGAGGTGGAACGTCACGTCGCGCTGGAAGTGCACGGCGGCGGCGAGGAGTCCGGGATTGTCGCGGACGGAGTGATTCTCCTCCAGAAAGAGGTTGAAGAGCGCGTGCCGCAGGTCGCGACGGGCATCGGGCGGCAGTCGGGCGAGATCGTTGATCGTCCAGTCGACGCAAGTCGACGGCGAGGTCATTGCTCGGGCGGCGACCAGGGCGCGAAGGTCGACGACTCGATCCCCGATGGCGACGCCGGGAACGGGGGCGGACACACCCCTGTCGGGCGCGGAGAACGTGCAATAGGGCAGTGACTGGAGGGGGAACTCCGTCGCCGGATCGTTGGCGGATTCGATCCAACTGCGACTGGAGGCATCATGAGTGTGGTCGAGGGACGTCATGTTGCAGGGTACGACGTCTTGCAGCCGGATGCCTCACTACCGTTGATCCGGCCGGCGAGCCACCATGGCGGACGATGCGGAGAGACCATCCCGACGAATCGCCCCTTTCGCCGACGCGGCGTCCGGGGTTCCGCTCGCGCTCGAACTCGGTGGCGACCTGCCGTGCGTTCGCTGCCGCTACAACCTCAAGGGGTTGAGCATCCGGGGCGCTTGCCCGGAATGCGGCACGCCCATGCGAGCGACGCTCTTGGCGGTGGTCGACCCGCGTGCCTCCGAACTCCAGCCCATCGATCGCCCGCGGCTGGTGGCCGGCGGCGTCGTGGTGTGGTCGCTCGCCGCCCTCGCCGCGACGATGTGCGGCTGGGGCGTCCGCCTTCTGGCCCTTCTCGACGTGTCGCATCGGTGGCTCGAACCGGGAAGCCCCCTTCGTCAGCTGACGCCGATCATGGCGGTCGCGTCGGGGCTCGGGGCGATCATGCTGATCAGGCCCCACCCGGGCATCGCTCGAGGGGGACAAGTCATGGCCTGCATCGGCGTGGGCCTCTACGTGCCCCTGGTGATCGTGCTGACGATGGCCGCGCACTGGTCGCTCCCGACGCCGAGTCCGGGCGAGTGGACGATCTCGGCCCGCGGCGGGCTGCCGGGTCTGCTCGGAGCCGCCGAAAGTCTGCTGCTGATCGCCATCCTGCTGCTGCTTCGCCCGAACGCGAGACTGCTGGCGGCTCGTTCGATGCTCATGCGCGAGGGCCTGGTCGATCGCCAGACCATGCGAGCGGTGGCGGCGAGTCTTTCACTGTGCGTGCTGGGGCATCTGCTGGGCGTGCTCTCCGCGGATTCGATCTCGATGGAGTTCGCGGCGCTGATCGGCGGCGCCCTGATCGGCATCGGGCATGTCCTCTTGTTCATGGGCCTCGTGGGCATCGCGATCGATTGTCTTCGCATGCGGCGGGTCATCGCGTCGCCTCCCCTGTCTCCCGCCGAGTTGCTCGCGCCGGCGAGAGGGCGAATCACCGACAGACCCAGCCGCGAATGGCTCCGCTGAGAACCTCTTCATGCCGACACCACCACTGACGCAGGCCGAGCGAGACCGCTTCGACGAGTTGCTCGAGGAGGCCATCGAGGCGCTCCCCGACGAGTTTCGGGAGTTGATCGAGCAGGTGCCGGTGATCGTCGAGGATCGCCCGGATCGGGAGGTGCTCGAGGAGTTTCGCGACGAGGAGGGCCACCTGCCCGAACCCGACGAGTTGTGCGGCCTGCACACGGGGATTCCCTTCACGGAACGCCACCTTGAGGGGGATCCGGAGCTGCCGTCGGAGATCATGCTCTACCGGCTCGGGATCATCGCCGCCGCCGGCGGCTGGGAGCAGGCGGACGCCGATGACGTCGTGTACGAGGAGATCATGATCACCCTGCTCCACGAGATGGGGCATCAGTTCGGCCTCGACGAGGAGGATCTCCGTCGCTTGGGGTACGAGTGAGCCTCCCGCCGCCGGACGCCCCGTTTCGCGAACCAGGACCTTTGGGACCTGTACGATTGACGACCACCGCCACCTGACACCATCAAGGAACGCCATGAAGACCATCGCCACGCTGCTCGCCGGACTTGCCTTGACCGCCTCCGCCGCCCTCGCCGACATCCGCCTGGGCTGGCTCGAGATCAGCGGCGCCCCCGCCTCGCGTCCTTCCGATCTCGCGTGGCTGCTGGGCACGCAGAACGATCCGACGCTGCTCGACCTGCTCGACACGATCTCGTCCGTGGCCGAGGACGATTCCCTTGGCGGTCTGGTGATTCGGCTGAAGGACACCGAACTCTCCGTGCCGCAGATCGAGGAACTCGGCAAGGCGGTGCAAGAGGTTCGCAAGGCGGGCAAGAAGGTCTACGTCTTCGGCGAGTCCTTCGGCACGCCGGAGTTTCTCCTGGCCTCGCAGGCGGATCACGTGACGTGCCAGTCCGGCGGCGCGGTCTCGCTGCACGGGCTGTACATGGAGGAGATGTTCCTGGGCGACACCCTCGCGTGGGCCGGCGTGAAGGCCGATTTCGTGCAGATCGGCGATTACAAGGGTGCGTCGGAGCAGATGGCTCGAGGCACGCCGAGCAAGGAGTGGGATCAGAACATCAACCAGCTCCTCGATTCGATGTACGGCAACATCCGGAGCGGCTTGAAGCGGGGAAGGTCGCTCGACGACGCCAAGCTGGATCAGGCGATGGAGCACCTGTGGATGGCCGACGCCGGCGACGCGGTGAAGGCGGGCCTGATCGACGCCGAGGTCGACCTTCCGAGCTATGTCGACTTCCTCTCCAAGAAGCTGGGCGACAAGGTGGTGACCCAATCACTCGAGGCCGGTGATCCCGGGGAGATGAAGGCCGACACGGCGAATCCCTTCGCGATGCTCGGCCTGCTCTCCAAGCAGCCCGATCGCAAGATCGATTCCCCGTCGATCGCCGTGCTGCACGTCGACGGCGCGATCGTGGATGGCGATTCACGCGCGTCGCTCCGCGGCGGCGGGGAAGTGGGCAGCCGCACGATTCGCAACGCCCTCGAGGAGATCCTCCATGAACCGCAGATCAAGGGCGTCGTGCTTCGCATCGATTCGCCCGGCGGATCGGCCGTCGCGAGCGAGATCATGTGGCAGGGCATCCGCCGGGTGGCGGACGTCAAGCCGGTCTGGGTGAGCGTGGGTGGCATGGCGGCGTCGGGCGGGTACTACCTGGCGGTCGCGGGCGACCGCATCTTCGTCAACCCCTCCAGCGTCGTCGGATCGATCGGCGTCGTCGGCGGCAAGCTTGCGATGAAGGGGCTCTACGACAAGTTCCACGTGAATGTCGTCGGCCGCGCCCGGGGCCCGAAGGCCGAGTTGTTCGGCTCGGCGTCGCCGTGGAGCGAGGCCGATCTCGCCCATGTCCGGGGCAAGATGCAGCAGACGTACGACCTGTTCACCAAGCGGGTGGCGTCGGGCCGCAAGGGCATCGACCTCGCCAAGACCGCGGAAGGACGGCTCTTCACCGGCGACATGGCGGTCGGGCTCCGGATGGCCGACGAGATCGGCGGACTGACCGACACCGTCCACTCGCTGGCGACGTCGCTGAAGCTCTCCGAGTACGACCTGGTCGAGTATCCCGCCCCCCGCTCGCTGGAGGAAATCGTCGAGGACATGCTCGAGTCGGCGGGCGGCGGCCTGCTCGGCATGGCGCCGCAGCAGGGCGTGGGCCTGCAGGCGTTCCAGTCGACGATTCGCGACGTGGTCGGGGACCGCGCCTTCGAACAACTTCGCGGCCCCATGCGTGCCTTGATGGAACTGCGGGAAGGCAAGCCCTTGCTGCTGTCGCCTCGCGTGCTGATCCTCCGCTGAACGGGTCCAGCTCCATCCGGCTACCATTGAGGCCCACGGGGCGGTAGCTCAATTGGTAGAGCACTAGCTTTGCAAGCTAGGGGTCGAGGGTTCGAGTCCCTTCCGCTCCACGTTCCGGTCCGGCATGCCGGCCCGATCATGATCAATCCCCCTACTTGCATCGGCATCGACGTCGGCGGCCCCCGCAAGGGCTTTCACGCCGTTGCACTCTCACACGACCGCCGCCTCGAGCAGTTCACCTCGACCGAAGCAGGCCGCGTCGCGGCATGGTGTCGCGATCTCGGGGCCGTGCTGATCGCCATCGATGCGCCATGCCGCTGGAGGGGCGAGGGAGGCGTCAGGGCCGCCGAACGGGCCTTGGTGCAGTCGGGCTTCCGCTGCTTCTGGACTCCAACCCGGCGTGCGGCGTTGTCGCACCCCACGGGGTACTTCGATTGGATGCTGGCGGGCGAGCGGCTGTATCGGTCATTGGCGTCCACCCATCCGCTCGCGGCGAGCGCGAAGCGGCAGCGAGGACCGGGTTGCTTCGAGACGTATCCGCACGCCGCGGCATGTCGGCTGTCTGGCGCGACGCTCGACGTGCGTCGCAAGCGGACGGACCGTGTGGCGGTCATCGAGGCCGCCGGATTCGACGCGGGCACGCTCAGATCACAGGATGCCATCGACGCCGCGGTGTGCGCGATGGTGGCCCATGCCGCGGCGACGGGATGTGCGGAGGCGTTGGGTGACGCGACGGACGGGCTGATCGTGCTTCCACGTCCCTTGCGGGGCCAAGGCTCGCCTACGCTGGCTCGACTTTGAGCAAGGCCGATCCATCTCGATCCCGCAGCGAAGGCGTATGGCTGGGGGTGGTGACGATCGTGGCGACCCTGCTCGGATGGACGAGCATCCCGCTCTTCCTCAAGTACTTCGCCACGGAGATCGACTACTACAACGCCAACGGCTGGCGATACGGTTTGTCGGCATTGATCTGGGCCGTGCCGCTGCTGCTCGCTTGGGCGAGAGGAGGGCTGCCGCCCGGGTTGTGGCGGGCGGCGTTGATCCCCTCGGCGTTCAACGCCGTCGCGCAGCACTGCTTCGCGGTGGCTCCCTACAAGATCGATCCGGGGCTCATGACCTTCTCGCTGCGGGCCCAGGTGATCTTCGTCACCATCGGGGCGGCGATCATGTTCGTTGCCGAACGCACGGTGATCCGCACGTGGGGCTACCTCACCGGCCTTGGCATGGTGCTCGTGGGGACGTCGCTCACGGTCCTGCTCAAGCCCGGCGAGTTCAAGGGAGCGGACGTCGAGGGCGTGCTTCTGTCGCTGACGGCCGGCGCGTGCTATGCGGCTTACGCGCTGAGCGTGCGAAAGCTCATGCACGGCATGAACCCGCTGCTCGCCTTCGCCGCGGTGAGCCAGTACACGGCGGCCGCGCTCGTGACGCTGATGCTCGTCGCGGGAAACCAGCACGGACTCGAAGCCTTGAAACTCCTTCAACCCGTCGACGGGGCATCAGGCGTGATGGGATTGCCCGGCACCCGGTTCGCTCTTTTGCTCCTGTCGGCGGTCATCGGCATCGGCCTGGGCCACACGTTCTACTTCCTCGCGATCCAGAGGCTCGGACTCGCGGTGGCCAACTCGGTCGTTCAACTCCAGCCCATCACCGTGTCGATCGGCTCGTTCCTCCTCTTCGGCGAGGTGCTGACGAGGCCCCAGTGGGCGTCGGGGTGCCTGGCCGTGGCGGGGGCCGGCGTGATCCTGCATGCGCAGTGGCGGTCCGACAGGCGACGCCGAGCCGAGATGGAAGCCGACGTCTCGGGAAGTCCACCGGATTGAGGCCCCGACCTACGCTCCGGGCATGAATCTTGATCTGAGCGGCAAGTCCGCGTTGGTGTGCGGCGCAAGTGGCGGCATCGGGCTGGCGTGTGCCGCGGAACTCGCAGGCTTGGGCGCCGACGTGACGATTGCGGCTCGCGACGTCGCCCGCCTGGCCGCGGCAGTCTCCACGCTGCCCAAGGTTCGCCCAGGACAGTCTCATGCGACGCTCGTGCTCGACACGTCGGATGCCGCCAAGGCGTTGGCGGCCGTCGAGGCGAATCTTGCCGCACGCGGGAGCGGGTATCACGTCCTGATCAACAACACGGGCGGGCCGCCGGGCGGGACGATGGCGGATTCGACGGCGACGCAACTTCGGGGGGCCTTCGAGTCGTTGCTCGTCTCGGCCCACGCGATCACGCAGGCGCTTGTTCCTGGCATGAAGGCGGCTCGCTACGGGCGGATCATCAACATCAGCAGCACGAGCGTGAAGCAGCCGATCGCGGGCCTGGGGCTCTCGAACGCAGTGCGGGCGGCGGTCTCCAACTGGGGCAAGTCGCTCTCGCAGGAGCTCGGTCGGCACGGCATCACGGTCAACAGCGTGCTGCCGGGCTACACCGAGACCGACCGCCTCGCCGAGTTGTTCAAGGCCAAGGCCGCCAGGACGGGCCAATCGATCGACGCCGTCACGGCGGAGGCCGTGGCTTCCATCCCGGCGGGTCGCCTTGGCGCCGCGTCGGAGATCGCGGCGGTGGTCGCCTTCCTGGCCTCTCCCGCGGCGGCGTACGTGAACGGAGTGCAGGTGCCCGTGGACGGCGGACGCCTGGGCTGTCTGTGATCCCGCGTCGCGACCCAAAGGACCCGACAAGACCATGCTGCAACTCGACCATTGGATCGACGGCTCGCCCGCACGACCGGCATCGGCCGAGTACCTCGACGTGCACGAACCCGCGACCGGACGCCTGTATGCCCGCGTGGCGGCCGGCGATGCTCGCGACGTGGAGTCGGCCGTGCATGCGGCATGCCGCGCGTTTCCGGCGTGGTCGGCCACGAGCGCGAGCGAACGGGGCGCGGCGCTGGAGCGACTAGCCGCCCTGATCGAGGAGCGGATCGACGACCTCGCGGCGGCCGAGAGCATGGATTCGGGCAAGCCCGTGTCGCTGGCCCGCGAAGTGGACATCCCTCGCAGCGCGTCCAACCTTCGCTACTTCGCGCACGCGGTGCAGCACGCGGGCGGCTCGTTCTTCGATTTCGACGGCGGCGGCGTGCCGGGCGGCGCGAGGGCGATGAACATGGTCCTCCGGTCCCCTCGAGGCGTGGCGGGCTGCATCTCGCCGTGGAACCTGCCCCTGTACCTGCTGACGTGGAAGATTGCGCCCGCCCTGGCGACCGGCAACACGGTGGTGGCCAAGCCCAGCGAGGTGACCCCCCGCACCGCCACGATGCTGGCGGAACTCTCGGCCCAAGCCGGGTTGCCCCCGGGCGTGCTCAACATCGTCCACGGGGACGCGAGGGCCGGCAGCGCGATCGTGACGCACGAGCGCGTTCCGACGATCACCTTCACGGGCAGCACGGCGGTTGGACGTTGGATCGGCTCCCACGCCGGCGCGATGCTCAAGCGGGTCAGTCTCGAGCTTGGCGGCAAGAATCCGTTCATCATCATGGACGACGCCGACGTCGACGCCGCGATCAAGGTCGCGGCTCGAGCCGCCTTCCGCAACCAGGGGCAGATCTGCCTGTGCGGATCGCGGCTGCTGGTGCACGAGCGGGTGCTCGACCGGGTGCGGGAGGGCATCGTGGCCGCGGCCAACGCGCTGACGGTGGGGGACCCGTCACTTCCGCAGACGCAGTTCGGGTCGCTGGTCAGCGAGGCGCATCGTGCCAAGGTGAGCCGCATGATCGACGTGGCCCGTTCGCTCGGCGGCAAGATCCTGACCGGGGGCGGTCCGGTCGAAGCCGCTCGCCTGCCTGAGCGTTGCCGCGACGGGGCGTTCTACCAGCCGACCGTCATCGAAGGGCTGGACGCCGCCTGCGAGTTCGAGCAGGAGGAGGTCTTCGGGCCGGTGACGAGCCTGCGCGGCTTCCGCAGCGACGACGAGGCGTTGCAACTCGCCAACGGCACGAGGTACGGGCTTGCGGCGACGATCTTCACCCGCGACCTGGCGAGGGCGCAGCGTTTCTCGAGGTCGCTGGCCGCGGGCATCGTCTGGGTGAACTGCTGGATGGTCCGCGACCTGCGGACGCCCTTCGGGGGCATGCGGCAGAGCGGCGTGGGCCGCGAGGGCGGCGAGGAGGCGATCCGCTTCTTCACCGAGCCCAAGAACGTCTGCATCGCGGGCTGAACCCGGGACGAGGTCGGCACGATCGCCTCGCGATCACTTGGCCTTGAGCACGTCGGGCTTGAAGAGCTTGGTGTCGAGCGCCCACTGCTTCTCGGTGAAGTTGCCGCCGGCGTCGAAGGACGCGACGCGATCCGGCCTGGCGGCCGCGAGCGACATGGTGGTCTTGGCGTCGAGGTTGTCGAGCATCGAGACGAGGATCGCCTCGGGGGTGGCGGGGATCTTGGCCGCGCCGTACTCCGGGACACCGTGGTGCGAGAGGATGATGTGCTGGAGCACGGTGAGCGTGCCGCTGGGCAGTCGCACGCCGTGATCCTTCATCAGGACGTGGATCTTCTCCTGCAGCATCAACGCGCCCTCGACGATGTGGCCGATGAGCTCGCCGCGATCGCTGTAGGAAAATGCGCGGTCGTAGACCAGTTCGCGGGTCTTGCCCAGGTCGTGCAGGAAGAGTCCCATGAGCACGAGATCGCGGTTGATCTTGGGGTAGATCGGACACACGAGGTCAGCGAGTTTCATCAGCGTGAGCGTGTGCTCCAGCAGGCCGCCGAGGTAGGCATGGTGCATGCTCTTGGCGGCGGGGGCCTTGCGGAACTCGTCCATGAGGCGGGCGTCGTCGAGGTACACCTTGGCGAGCGAACGCATGCCCGGATGCTCGAGGGTCTCGAGCATGGCCGTCACCTCGGCGAACATCTCGGCGGGATCCCGCTTCGAGCAAGGCAGCAGGTCGCGCATCTCCTCGGCCGTGGGTTCGGCGGGCGAGATCGCCTGGATGATGAGTTGCAGTTCGCCCTGATACGGCTGGGTCTCGCCCTCGATGTACGCGAAGCCGTCGGTGGGGAGTCCGCGGAAGGTGGCTTCGTCGATCGACCACATGCGGGCGGTGAGTTCGCCCGACTTGTCGCTCACCATCACCTTCAGGAAGGGCTTGTCCTGCCGCGTGCGTCCGAGTTGGGCGTTGGTGATCGCGAAGACGCCCGCGATGCGTTCCGACGGCATGAGTTCCGCGATGCAGCGGCGGGGTGCGGTCGGACGGTTCTGGGCGGCGGGCGTGGACATCGGCGGTTCCTGATGGAGCGTGCTGATCGATCGAGCCTGTTCAGGCCTTCCAGATCGAGGGGACTTGGCCCGATTCGGCGCGGATCACGGAGCGGATGCCGCCGCGGCCTTTCCAGTCGGTGCGGACCATGAGCCACGCGGGCTTCATGAAGGCGGCGAGATGATCTCGAATGGCGTTGGTGACGGCCTCGTAGTAGATGCCCTCGTTGCGGAACGACTGCATGTACATCTTGAGGCTCTTGAGTTCCACGCAGATGCCGCCGTCGGAGGCCGGACGGGGCTCGAAGCGGATGGTCACGACGCCGAAGTCGGGGTGGCCCGTCTTGGGGCACACGGACGTGAACTCCTCGACGACGTGCTCGATCACGAACGGCGAGTCGGTGGGGGTGGTGAAACCTTCAAGCAGCGAGGTGTCGGGCATGGGGACGCTTTCGGGGGCTCGGTTGGATGTCAGCGAGCGTAGCGTCCCAACAGCTCGAGGATCTTGGGCTGCTGGGGTTCGAGTTGGATGCTGCGACGAAGTGCGTTGACCGCCTCGATGCGGGCGGCCTCGTCCGTTTCATTGCTGAACTTCCACTGGTTGAGCAGGCAGACGCCCACGCCGTTGAGGGCGGGGAAGTGGTTCGGGTCGATCTCGAGGCCCTTGCGAAAGGCCGCCAACGCGTCGGGGTAGTTCCGCAGGCGGAACTGGCCGAATCCGAGCCGCTCGTACGCCAAGGCCGTCGGCTCGGTCTTCACGAGTTGCTGGAGCGTGTTGACCATCTCCCCGTACCGCTGCGACTTGCCCAGGCTCTCCGCGAGGTTGAGCAGCAGGGGAGCCGACAACTCGGCGAGTTCGGCGGCCTGCTGGTACTCGACCACCGCCTCTTCGTGCCGATCGAGCGCGGCGTAGATCGCGCCCAGGTTCGTTCGTGCCGCGGCGTCCTTGCTGTTGATCTGCACCGCCCGCTGGGCGTACAGCAGCCCCTCGGCGGGCTCATTGAGCTGCAGGTACGCCGTGCCGAGGTTCAGGTTGGCGTTGAAGTCGTCGGGCTTGACCGACAAGGCCTGCAAGTACGCCCGCACGGACTCGCCGAGGCGGTTCAGGAGCTGAAGCATCAGCCCGTTCATGTAGTTGGCGTTGAAGTTCCGCGGCTCGACCTTCGCCGCCGCGCCGTATCGCTGCTGGGCCGTGTCGAAGTCGCCACGCTGCCGGTAGATGTCGCCCGCGCCCATGTAGGCCGTCGTGAGCTTGGGATTGCGCTCGATGGCCTTCTCGAACTCCACCAACGCCTCGTCCGTCTGGCCCTGCAACTGCAGCGACTGGGCTCGAGCGACCGACTCGGCCGCCGACGACGCATTCCGTCGATCCGCCCCGGACGCGCCCACGGCCGGCGCCTTGCCCACGCTGTCGGCGGAGATCTGGGCCGGACCGTTGCCGGGCCGCGAGGCCCGGCCGTTGACGTTGCACCCCCCGACCAGGGCAACCGTGACGCCGAGCAGACAGGTGCCGGAGAGGCGAGTCAGTGATTGGCGAAGCATGGTGTGCATGGTATTGCCCATTATTGGACCGACCGGCTTCGCAAGCGACCCGCGGCTCGCACGGGCTTGGCGTCGCTCGAGCCGGGGACGTTCGTGATGAGGGCGCGAAGTCTCCCCAGATTGACCGTATCGAACGAAACGCCCTTCTCGTTCACTCCCTTGGGCGTTTCGAGGATCTTGGGGACGCCCCGGAGGTGGGGGTGGTTCACGACGGTGGCGAACCCGCTCCGCCGAAGCGCCGACTCGGAAAAGCTCCCCTCGCCCGCATGAGGCTTCGCGCCCCCGCCGACCCACCCCTCGCCGATGTGCTCGTGGCGGTCGAGGTGACTGGCGAGCTTGCCCTTTGAATCGTTGAGGTGCAGCACCCTGACGTGTTCGATGCCGCACAGGGCGTCGAACGCCGCCAGCGAAGCGGCCGCGGCCTCGGCTGAACTCATGTCGTGCCCGGCGGCGTGAAGGTGGCAGGTGTCGAGACAGAATCCGACGCGGTGGGGGACGCTCGTCATCTCGATGATCCTGGCCCGAAGCGAGGCGAGATGTTCGAACGGGCCGCCGATCTGGCTGCCGGCCCCGGCCGTCCCTTCGAGGCACATGACGGTCGATCCGCCGGCGGTCCGCTTCATGAGCGTGGCGTAGGCGAGGGCGATGCGATCGAGGCCGTGCTCGAGCGTCGAACCGACGAAGGAGCCGGGGTGGTGCACCAGAAACGGGATGCGGAGCGCCTCGCACCGCTCGATCTCGATGGTCATGAGGTCGATGCTCTTGTGCCAGAGCTCGTCGTGCACGCTGGCGAGATTGATCAGGTAGGAGGCGTGGCTCACGGTTCGATCCAGCCAGCCTCGGCGCTCGAGTCCCGCGACCCAGTCACGAACGACGCCGGGGTCGAGCGGCTTGGCGTTCCATTGCTGCTGGTTCTTGGTGAACACCTGGACCGTCTCGAGGCCGAGCGAATCGGCCTCGGTCAGGGCGTTGCACATCGAACCGGCGATGGAGAGATGGGACCCGAACATGCGCGTGAATGCTCCCGTGGGTGACCTCAAGCGTACCCGAGCCCGGCGATGCCCGGGAGCGGGGCACCCGCCGACGCCGGACTACCCTCGCATTCGGCCCTTCTCCATGCACATCACCGATGCGTTCGACTCTGCCGCTCCTGCTGGTCCTGCTGTGCTCGCTCACGGGATGCCGCGCGGTCTTCGGGCCCGACGGCGGCACGGTCGCCGAGCGACGCGCCAACGTGCTGCGAGAACGAGATGAACTGATCGGCGCCCTCTCCGTCAGGCGGCCTCGACTGGCCGAGGACGTGCGCGCGGCCGCCGGGTACGCCTACTTCGCCAACTCGAACCTGCAGTTGCTCGTCTTCAGTTCGGAAAATGCCTATGGCGTCGTCACCGAGGCGGACGGTTCGACCACCTTCATGCGGATGTACGGTTCAGGCGCCGGCTTCGGCGTGGGCGCCCACAACTTCAAGGTGCTGATGATCTTCCGCAACCGGAAGGTGCTCGACGACTTCATCAACTACGGCATGGACATCCGAGGCACCGCCACTGCGGGCGTGAAACTGGGCGATGTCGAGGCTTCCTCCACCAACGCCGAGAGCATGCAGGAGATCGACGTGTATCAACTGACCGAACTGGGCGGCGCGTTCCAGATCACGCTCCAGGCCAACAAGTTCTGGATCGACTCCAACCTGAACTGATGAAGCCGGAACGGGGCAACTCGGCCTGGATCACGGGGGCCATCCTCGTCGCGTGCCTGTCGCTTCGTTTGGCGTTGGCGTGGATGCCGCTCGCGGGCGTGCACGGCTGGAGACAGTGCGACACCGCGTCGGTGGCGAGCAACTTCGCGACCGAATCGATGAACCTCCTGCGGCCCCGAGTGGACTGGCGGGGTGATGGGCCGGGCTACGTCGAAATGGAGTTCCCGCTCTTTCCTTGGGTCGTCGCGGCCGCGTATCGACTCGTCGGCGTCCACGACGCCGTCGGACGGATCGCCGCGGCGCTCGGAGGAGTCGCGGCATGCTGGTGGCTCCTGCGTCTCGCGACTCGCACCAGCGGCCCCGTCGTCGCGAGGTGGTCGGCCCTGCTCTTCGCCATCTTGCCCCTCAACGTCTACTACGGGGCCGCGTTCATGCCCGAGTCGTGGATGATCGCGGCATCGGTCGGCGGAGTGCATCACTTCCTTCGCTGGCGCCAGGGCGACGGCGGGTGGCATGGATGGGCCTCCTTCTCCTGCATCGCCTTGGCCGTGCTGCTCAAGCCCACCGCGCTCTGCCTTGGGCTGGTGCTCCTCTGGATCCTGCTTTCGGTGCGGCCTGCAGCGGGGCCCGACGCCTTCGGGCGGCCGCTGCGCGACGCGCGTGCGTGGCTCTTCGCGGCGGGGGTGCTGGGGGTGGCGGGAGGCTGGATGTGGTGGGCGAACCGCTTGGGACACGAGACCGGGCTTTCGTTCGGAATCCTCCGTTCGGACAAGTTCGCCGATTGGACGCTCGCCGCATCGCCCGGGTTCTGGTACAGGATGCTGGTCGAACGACTGATGGAACGACATCTCGCGTGGGGTGCCGCGGCCCTGGCCGTGGCAGGATGGATGCGCGCAAGGTGGTCGGCGGAGGAACGGCTCTTCGACGTCTGGCTCATCGCGCTGCTGGCCGGCACGGCCATCGCCTCGAAGGGCAACGACCTTCACGAGTACTACCAGTTGCCATGGTCGCTGCCCCTGGCGTTCTTCGCCGGTCGTGGCGTGGCGGGGGCGGCGATGCGAGGCCGGGGATGGTTCGTCGTGGCGGCGATGCTTTCCGTGGCGGTGCTGGGTCCCGGGCGGCTCATCGAGTACGCGGGCACCGCCCGGCGGCATGCCGCGGCCCTGACGGCGACCGCTCACGCGATGCAGTCGCTCGGCGCATCCCCCCTGCCCGTCATCGTGGTCTCGTCACGGCAAACCGGCGACCCGTCGCTGCTGCATCATGCCGGCGCCAAGGGCTGGCTCCTGAGCCCCGAGCAACTGGACCCGGCCACGGTGGCCGACCTGAAGTCGCGCGGTGCGGCGTACATCTGCGGCATTCACCGGACCTTCACGCCAGACCCGCCGGGTTCCTGGCGTCACGACCTGCTCATCGGCCTGGGACTGGCGGAACCGCCCGCGGCACCTCGGCAGACGTCGTGCGTCTCAGGACTGGGCAGGGTGGTGCACGAGGACGCCTTCGGGTTCATCGTGCGACTGAGCCCTTGAGCCCGGCCATTGCCGCCAGCCAAGGCCCCCACCCAAGCCCGCCAATAAGTCCGATAATATAGATTATGTATAATGGAAACGGGCAGGCCGGGGGCGTCGATCACCGCCGGGCGGGGCCCAACGCCAACTCGAAGAAGAGCGTGTCGGGGATCGGGTCGTCGTTGTACTTGGCGATGGGCTGGAACCCAAGCGACCGGTAGAGCGTGACCGCCGGCGTCATCGCCTTGTCGGTGTCAAGGCGCATGGCGGCGTATCCCAACGACGTGGCCCGGGCGATCAACTCGCGGCACATCGCCCCGCCGACGCCGAACCGCCGGTGCGAGGGCCGGACGTACAGACGCTTCATCTCGCAGGTCCGACCGAGCGGCCCGGCATCGATCTCCCGCAACGCGATGCAACCGACCGGGCCCGCCTCCGGCGTGAGGGCCAAGAGGATGCAGCCCGACGGCGACGCGTAGCGGCCAGGCAGTCCGGCCATTTCGGCATCGAAGTTCTGCGACACCAGCGACGTGGCGATGCTGTCGCGATACTCGATCATGAGCGACCGAGCGGCATCAACGCGGCGGGGATCGACCGCATCGACGATCAGGAATGGCGCCGCGGGGCACATCATCGTTCGGGCGGGGGCGAGCTCCGGCCGACATCAGCCGGCGGCGAGCAGGGGGGTCACAGCTGGCTGAGAACCTCTTCCCACTTCATGGCGTTGCCGGGCTGGCGAGCCTGGACGAACTTCACGACCCCCCTGCCGTCTCCGGACTTGCCGACGACGACGGTGCCGCGTTGGGAGACGTTGAGATCGGGCCAGTACAGCCCATAGGCCTTGCAAACGTCCCGGTGCATGTCGCAGAGGAGCGTCTGGCGGAACCCTTCCTGTTCGGCCCAGGCCTTGTTTGCGGCGAAGCTGTCGCACGAGACGCCGACGACCTGCGCCCCCTTGTCGCTCCACGCCTTCATCTCCTCGTTCACGCACTTCATCTCGGTGGAGCAGACGCCCGTGAAGGCGAGGGGATAGAAACACAGCACGACATCACCCTTCTTGAGCTCGTTGGAGAGGGTCCAATCGGCTCGGTCCTGCGTCTTGAGGGTGAAGTCGGGAGCGATGTCGCCGACGGCGACTGGAGACTGACGGGGCGACGAGGCTTGCGTGGTCATGATGCGAGTGCTTTCCGGAGTGCAGGGGTGCTCGAGACGACGGCTGGAACTCTCCGCCGCGTCGGACGATATGCTTCTATAGTTCACGCGACGGCTCGAAATGGATGCGAGCCCCCCGCGATCTCCCGGAGGGCGTGCCCTGTCCGCCCGTCATTCGCGAAAGGATTCCAAGGATGGCCAGCATGGCGACATCTCCCGAGCTCATCGCGTCCCGCTACGCCGAGGTCTGCGACCGAGTGGCCAGGGCCGCCAAGCAAGCAGGCCGTCGTCCGAGCGACATCATCCTCGTCGCGGTGACCAAGTACGCCGTGCCCGAGCAGATCAAGGCGTTGCTCGCGCTCGGGCACCGCGACTTCGGCGAGAACAAGGCACAGACGCTGTTGCAGCACGCGGCGATCGTGGACGAGTTCTTCACGCGCCAGAACATCCACGCCACGACCCGCAAGACCCGCAGCCAGGAATCCGCCGAGACGCTCTTCCAGGAGAACGTCGGGATGGAGCTCAAGCCGCTGACGAACCTGCCGGGCGGGCGAGACGGCGTTCGCTGGCACATGATCGGTCACCTTCAACGGAACAAGGCCAAGAAGGTCTGCGACGTCGCGAGACTCATCCACTCCGTCGACTCGCTTCGCCTCGCGGAAGAGCTTCAGGCCATCGCGCTCAAGCGCGACCAGCCCATCGACGTGCTGATCCAGGTGAACTGCTCGGGCGAGGCCAGCAAGTTCGGGTGCCTCCCGCCCGCGGCCATCCCGCTCGCGGAACAGATCTCGACGATGATCAACGTCCGGGTCCGCGGCTTGATGACGATGGCGGCCGAGACGGCGGATCCCGAGGAGACGAGGGGCACGTTCGGGCGTTGTCGCGAACTCTTCGAGGAGATGCGCACGCTTCGGCTGGGAGAGGGCGCGCCGTTCAACATCCTCTCGATGGGCATGTCGGGCGACTTCGAGGTGGCCATCTCGGAGGGCGCGAACATCGTTCGCGTCGGGAGCGCGATCTTCGGCGAACCCGCCGTCACGCAGCATGAGCCGCCGGTCGAGCGCGACGACACCGAGGACTGAGCCCGCGAGGCCACCGGTCTCGACCCGCTTCCCCCGCGTTCATGACCATGTCCAACGTTCACGCCGCGACGAACGTCGCAGGCCGGGGTTGTCGCACACTCATCTCGCGCTCACTGCGCGGGCATCGAGGCCGCGGGCCCCGGAGCGCGAATCGAGCGAATGACAAGAACGCCGATCCCGATGATGAGCCAGAGGTCGGCGACGTTGGAGACCCACGGCCAAATCTCGTTGCCCCACGGCAGCCGCACGCCGAATGGGGCCACGACGCCCGGCAGCGGGTGGATGAAGTCGCGGACGCAGCCGTAGACCAAGCGGTCGTAGAGGTTGCCGAGCCCGCCCGAGAGCAGGAGTCCCACCGCCGCGTGAGCGAACCGCTCTCTCGCGTTCGTCATCCAGCCGAAGAGCCACAGACCGAACGCGATGGCGCAGGCGGTGAAGAAGATGAAGAACGTCCGCTGCCCCGCCCCCATGCCGAAGACGGCGCCGGGATTGAGGACGAGGGTGAAGTCGAGCAACCCCGGCACCACGTTGACGGGCGCGTGCAGCGGGATGAGATCGCCCAAGTACCTCGCCGCGAGCACTTCCTCGCGGATCACCAGCACGGGTTCGCCCGCGACGCGCTGGAAGGCAAGATGCTTGGACCAGAGGTCGGCGACCAGGCCACCAATGGTCACGGCCGCCAGCATCGACCACGCCGCCCGCGATCGCCACGCAGGGAGCAGAGCACCAGCCCCGCCGCGGGCTGGCGAAGGCGGTTGACGTGAAGAGGGGGTGGTGGGCTCGACGCTCACGATCGCATCGACTGACGTTCCATCTCGCGTGCAGCCTCGATCGAATATCGGGCCCACGGAAGTTCCTCGAGTCGCTCGGGCTTGATCGGCTTGCCGGTCAGCTGGCAAAGGCCGTAGACACCCTCGGCGATGCGGACGAGCGCGTCGTCGATCTCGCGGATGAGCTTGCGGTCTGCCGCGGCAAGATCGAGCGAGAGGGACTGGTCGTACGCCTCGGACCCCTGCTCGGCCATGTGGTTGGGCGAGTTGGACAGCGCGCCCGACTCGCTTCGCAGCGCTTCATTCTCCATCGTGCTGATGTCGCCGACCAACTCCGATCGCTTGCGAAGGAGCATCTGGCGGAAACGCTCCAACTCCCGCTTGTTGAACGGACACTTCGACTCGACCTTCTGCACTTCCGCCGTGTCGACGCCATGCGCTCCCAGCGGACGCATGGCCTGCGCCTTGGGTCCGGAGGGGATCAGCGGCTTGCGGGTCGGCCCCTTGGGGTCCAACAGGCGACCCATGCCCGGCGGCATCTGCGTCACCGGCGGAGGAGCCTTGGGACGCTTGATCGGCCGCGGCGGCTGATTGGCGGCAGCGGGCTTGGCGGGGGCTGCCGCGGGCGACTCGGCCTTGACGACCGCGGGCGCCTGAGCCAACGTCGCGGGCTTCTTCGGAGCCTCGGGGGCTTGGCTCACCTTTTTCGCGGCCGGCTTGGCTGCGGCGGAGGGCTGCTTGCTCGCGGGGGGCTTGGACGCAGCGACCTTGGCCGTCGGCGCCTGTGCGGCCGGCGCCTTGGGTGCGGGCTTCGGGGCAGGCGTTGGCTTCGCCGTTGGCGTTGGCTTCGCCGTTGACGCGAACTTCGCCGTTGCCGCGGGCTTGGTTGCGGGCGTGGGCTTCGCTGTGGGCGTGGGCTTGGCCGCGGGCACCGGTTTGGAGGCGACCACCGTCTTGGGCTTGGAGGCGACCTTCTTCACGGCAGGGGCGGCCTTTGGTGCCTTGGCGGGCACTTTTTTCGAGGCAGCGGGTACTTTCTTCGCCATGGAGACCCCTGTACGGTCAGGTGTGAACGTTCCAACTCGTGACGGCTGCGGAGGCCGCCGGTGGCCCCACGGGCCGCACCGAAGACATCCCCCATATTGGGGCCCATCGTAAGCGAAGGGCCGAGAAGTGTCAAAGAGGGAGCCCTGAATACCGAACACGAACCGTCCGCCATCTCTGGTCATGGCGAGCGATCACGGCTCGAGTCTCTACACTCGCCTTCACGCATGGCCAACCTCCCCACTCTTGCATCTGCTCCCAGGCCGTGGTTCGCGGCGCTCACCGGACTCGCCATCGCCGCCGGCGGGATGCTCGCCGCGTCGTTGCTGCCGGGCGACTGGTCGTTTCTGGCATGGCTGGGCGTCGCCGCCGGCCTGTTCCGTGTCTGGCTCCGCGGGGGCCGCAGCGGGCGTCAGCACCTGATGCTGGCCGCGATGCTGACGGTGCTGGGGTTGTGTCTGGTCTATCCGATCCTGATGACCGTGCGAGGCGGGTTCTACGACGATCCCGCGACGCGAAGCGGCTTCTCCCTCCGCCACGTTCGGATGGCCATCGAAGACCCCAGGGTGGTGCGGGGCCTGCTCAACTCGTTCACGGTCGCGACGGCCACGACGGCGCTTTCGATCGCGATCGCGTTGCCACTGGCCGTGCTGGCCGCCCTGCACGACTTCCCCGGCAAGAAGTTCTTCAGCGCGGCGGTGCTGGTCCCGATGATCATCCCGCCCTTCGTCGGCGCCATCGGCATTCGCGCCCTGCTCGGACGCGAAGGGGCCGTCAACTCGCTCCTGGGAACCCACCTCGACGTGCTGGGGGAGGCCAAGTTCTTCGGCGTCGTGCTCGCGCAGGCATTGTCGCTCTATCCCATCATCTTCCTCAACACCACGGCCGCGCTCGCGAACCTCGATCCCGCGCTCGGCGAGGCGGCCGAAACGCTGGGCGCGAAGGGGTGGCGGCGGTTCTTCAGGATCACGCTGCCGCTGATCCGACCCGGCATCTTCGCGGGCGCGACCATCGTCTTCATCTGGTCATTCACCGAACTGGGCACGCCGCTGATGTTCGGCTACAACGACGTGACGTCGGTGCAGATCTTCAACGGCCTCAAGGAGGTCGAGAACTCGTCTCGGCCGTACGTGTTGACGGCGTTCATGCTGGGGGCGGCGATCCTGCTCTACCTCGTGGGGAAGAAGCTCTTCGGCGGGCAGGGGTACGCGATGTACTCGAAAGCGTCGCGGGCCGGCGGCGAGAAGCCGCTGACCGGCATGTCGGCGTGGGTGGCGACGGGCGCGTTCGCGCTGGTGACGGCGGCGGCGGTGATGCCGCATGTGGGCGTGGTGCTGACGAGCGTGACCGTGCCCGGGCAGTGGTACAAGACGGCGCTGCCGACCTCGCTGACGGGGGATCACTACGGGGAGGCCCTTGGCGCGGCGGAGGCGTTCGGCTCGATCCGCAACAGCCTGATGCTCGCCTCCGCCGCGATGCTGATCGACTGCGTGGCGGGCGTGCTGGTGGCGTACATGATCGTGCGCACGAAGGTGGTCGGCCGCGGACTGCTTGACGCGTTGTGCATGCTCCCGCTGGCGGTCCCGGGCCTGGTCATGGCCTTCGGCTATGTGGCGATCAGCCTCGAGTGGCCCTTTGGGGCCAACGGACCGCTGTCATCCTTCGCGAGCATCTTCGCGGTCGATCCGAGTCCGGTGCCGTTCCTGATCGTGGCGTACGCGACCAGGCGTCTGCCGTACATCGTGCGTTCGACGATCGCCGGACTGGAACAGACGAGCGGCGAACTCGAGGAAGCGGCCGTCAACCTGGGCGCGAGCCGATTCACCGCGGTGCGCCGCGTGATCGTGCCGCTGATTGCCGCCAACATCATCGCGGGCGGACTGCTGGTCTTCAGCTTCTCGATGCTGGAAGTGAGCGATTCGCTGCTCTTGGCGCAGCAGGCGTCCGACTTCCCGATCACCAAGCAGATCTGGGCGTTCATGGATCGTCTGGGCGACGGTCCCTACATCGCCAGCGCGATGGGCGTGTGGGGCATGGCGTTGTTGACGGTGACCATCGTCGCCACGAGCCTGCTGCTGGGCAGGAAGATGGGGTCGATCTTCCGGGTGTGACCGCGGAACCCGGCCAAATCAATGGAACCAAATCAACGGAACCGGATCAACGGAACCGGATCAACGGAAC
>JBAXFU010000001.1:0-108752 GCA_037139735.1 Phycisphaerae bacterium | reverse complement strand
GTGCGGTGGAGCCGGGTGCGGTGGAGCCGGGTGCGGTTCGCCCTGACGGTTGTTCCAGTGCTGAATGGAGTGGCCGCGGCCCAGCCGATCTACCACAACAAGCACAATCCCAGCGAGTCGTGCTTCGAGTATCTGCTCGCGGCCGCCCTTTGCGCTCTGGCCGGGGGCCTGTTCCACGCGTGGTCGCGGAAAGATCGCTCCGGTCCCAAGGACAAGGGATGAACCTTTGACATCGCCACCCGACAGAACCGCCTGGGCTGCGGCGTATACTTGCCCCCTCCCCGCCGGAGTGGCGAAATGGCAGACGCGTCGGATTCAAAATCCGATACCCCTTAAAGGTGTGAGGGTTCAAGTCCCTCCTCCGGCACTTCCCGGGCTCGCACGCCTGCGAGGCGGCGGCGACGACCGGTCCCAGTGCTCGATATTGTTGACGGAGTCGTCGTGTCGGTGCGGCCCGATCAGGCCTTGCCGATGAGGGCCACCGTGCAACACGCGTTGCCGATGCGATCGTCGATGGGGAACTTCGCGATGAACGGCGATCGGAATGTGCCCTGCTTGTCGAGCACGCGGTGAAGAGCGATCGGCAGGTCGTGTTCCGCCACCGCGGCATCGGCGGTGAAGAGCACCAGCAGCACCGCCCCTCGCGACACCCGGTCGTCGGCCCCCAACTTGCGGAGGTCCTTGAGGATGGAGCGGGTGAGCTGCGAGGCGTAGACGCGGTTGGGGCCAGGCACGCCGTCGAGGTAGACGAACTGGCCCACAAGCTTGAGTTCGAGGAAGTAGCACTGCTCGGGATCGAGCCCCGGCAGCGATGTCGGCGTGGCCGCCGCAAAGAGCGTCGCCTCCCGCTCCTCCCGGTCGACCAGTGTCGTCATGGGGTCGAGCGGGGCGGCGTCAGGGCCGGGCGTGAGCACGAAGTCGCACCGCTCTCGCTCGCGTCGGAGCCGCCGCCGTCCCTGCGGCCCCGGGTACGGAAACTCGCGGACGACGCCCAGTCCACCCGCAGCAAGCGACTCAGCGATGACCGGGTGCATCGCCGTCTCGTCGAGCGAGTCGATCCCCTTGATCGCGTGCTCGGCGTGCAGCAGTTCGTCACGGCGGCGAAGGCCGTCGGCGATCAGGGCGAGCAGTCTCGGTTCGTCCCAGTGCATGGGCTTCCCAGCGTAGGGAAGCCGAACGGTCGCTCGTCACGCCGCGATGGCGTCGCGGAGCACCGTACCGATGGTTTCGAGTTGCACCTTCGCCTGCTCGTTGGCCGCACGCCGAGACGCCCGATGCCATGACAGCCACATCCAAGGCAGCGGCACGATCGTCAGCGGCAGGTACCACGCGAGCGTCGTCCAACTCGGCAGGCCGTCGTACCAGGTCGACCACGTCCGAAGCATCGAGTCCGTCATCGGCAGCCCCGGCCAGATCGAGAGCACGAACACCACGGCCATGATCAACGGCACCTTGCGACGCAGCACCAGCGAGAAGGCCAGCGTCGTGCGACCCGCCACGTTCGAGGCCTTCGCCCGAAGCCCGTACTCGAAGACCGCGCCGTAGGCATCGACCTCGAAGAGGTGGTCGGAGCCCCCGCGGCTGAAGCCCGGGAGCTTGCCCCGCTTGGCCGCCTGTTCAAGGCGATCGACCGCCTGCTCCGGGGAGCAGGTGATCGTCATGGCTGGAAAGTCGACCTCGACCTCTGACATCGTGGAGTCTATCGGCCAATCTCGAGAGGTTCATTCGCACGCCGCCATCCGACCTTCGGGCTGGTGCCTGCCGCGGCAACGCCTTGGATCGTCACAGAGCCGCCCCGCGGATGGGGATATCCACGGACTGCACGCCCGCAAAGGGCAGGGCGGGCGTGTAGAGCCCCGGCGTGTCCTGCGTGGCGTGGAAGGTCTTCATGCCCAGGTAGTTGCCCAAGGCCTCCCACAGCACGTTGCCCACGTGCCCCTGCGTGATGGCCACGTGGTGGGGGAAGTGACGCAGGAGCACGTCGCGGTAGAGGCGGTCGAGGTGGGCGATGCGGCACCACCCGTAGGCACCGAAGGTTGCCGCCTTGTTGGGCTCGATGCGGCCTTCCGCCACCACGGCCTTCCACCCTTCCTTGGGATCCTGCGTCACGCGGCAAAGCGTGAGCGGGTTGGGCCTGGCCGTGAACTCCACCGTGCCCTCAGAGTTCTCATAGCTCGCCGCACCGCTGGAGGCGATGATCTCCTGCACGCCGAGCTTCACCGGGGTGGAGGCGAAGGCGGCCGGGAAGACGCCGCAGTGCCAGACGTTGACGAGTTCCGGGTCCTCGTTATGCAGGTTGTTCCAGTCGGCCAAGGCGGCGGGCGAGTCGCTGGCGAGCAGGCAGGCGTGCATGGAGAGGGTGCCCATGATGTCCGCTTCGCACGCGCTGGGCACGCCCTCGTCGCCGAAGCGGCTCATCGTCGTGCACGAGCAGACGCCGTAGTTGGCCTGGATGCTCGTCCAGCACTGGATCGCGAAGGCGTCGATGGCCTGCTCCTTGGCCCAGCGCCTGAGGAACAACTCCAACTTGGCCGAGCGGACCACAGAGAGTTGCTTGACCGCGCTGGTGTCGGCGTAGCCCTGGATGGATCGGATCACCTTCTCGAGGTCGGGGTCCGAGTCGGAGATGCGTCCCGCGCCCCCGAAGACTTCGGAAAGGTCGAGCGTCACGGTGGTGGGGCCCAGCAGTTGGAGCGACTTCTCGTCGTAGCGGCATGTCCAGAAGGCGTCCGGGCGGGCGCCGATCTGGCCGTAGCGGGCATTGCGGATGCCGTGCACCACGCGGCAGATCCGCACGAAGGCGTCGATGTCGGCCCGGAACGAGGCGTCGGTCGGGAAGCAGATGGGCGTTTGTGCCACCGTGTAGGCCGCCCCGATCTGCCGCAGCACCTCGCCGATCGAGAGGAGGCCGCAGAAGGCGTCGCGACGACGCGTCTTCATCGTCAGCGTCTCCTCCTCCTGGCACCCGAAGATCATGATCGGCACGTTGAGGGCGGCCTTGCGGACGCACCACGCCACGCCTTGCTCTTCGCCGAAGTTGACCGCGCCAACCAGAATGCCGTGCACGCCGTGACGGCGGAAGAGTTCGGCCGCCAGTTCCGCCTCCTGCCTGGTCTCGACGCAGCCGACCTTGGTCGCCGCCGTGTCAGGGACGATCACCTCGATGCCCATGGCCTTGAGCGTCGCGATCGTCTGGTCTCGCATGCTGGCGGCCAGTTCCTTCGAGAAGAACCCGCGGTTGCTTGGAATGAAGCCGAGTTTGATCGTGCGTAGCAGCGCCATCGTGGGTTCTCCCTGCAAGGGGGCCTCCTTCGGTGGCGAAAGCGGCCGCCGTGATCGAAGGGCGGGCAAGTGTACCGTCGACGCGATCTCGCGAAGCAAGCCTCCTCAGCGAGCGAGCGGCCAGTCGAGCTGATGCTCCTGTCCGAACTCGTCGACGATCCGCATCACGATCGCGGTGTCGGTGGTCGTCAACTGCCAGCCCCCCGGACCGTCGGTTTCGGGAGGGATCGTCACGTCGCTGGGCAGGGCGCCCGACTCGTGAAGAGAGGCGACGATCGCACGTACCTCATCGGCGGACCTGACCGGCTCACGGAGCGGCGGGAGCGGCATCGCTGACCAGAAGTAGCCGATGTCCCGGTCGGGGCGGGTGGGCGAGAGCGCCCGCGGCCGCGTGCCCGCGACGGCGACGCCGATGATCGCCGATACGACGACCCATCCGAGCACGAATCTGTTCGAACGATGGGCGAGTCCCAGCGAAGCGACGATGGCGTTCACGAGCGCGCCTCCGAGGAGACAGCACCCGCCCGTGTTCGCGCCGATGAGCCACGCCGCATCGTTCGTGTAGACGGCGGCCCGTTCGTAACGGGGTTCGCCCATCGAAATGGCGACATCCTTCGACATCTGCTCGGGCCGCAGCGTTCGGGTCAGGCACGTCGCGTGCGTCACGCCCGGGGGCAGCAGGTCGAGCAACGGGCCGAACGAGACCAAGACGTCGCCCGGCGGAAAGAGGGTCGGTTGCGAGTTGAGCGGCTGGGGACTTCGTTTCGACAGCGGGGCGGAGCGGCGGACTTCCCATCCATCGGCGGCAGCCGTTCCGGATCCGAACACGTAGAGCGTCACCGCCAAGGGCCCCGTGTTGTTCGCCCCCGTCAAACGCATCGGATAGACCGCTTTGGGAGTTCGGAAGCGAAAGACCAGGGGATGAGGCGTGATGGTCTCGCCGCCTGCAGTCGTCCTCGTGCGAACGCTCTTGGAGGCAACGAAGCACCAACCGTCCCGCACGTACGAGGCGATCGCCTCGCCCGCCGCCGGGTTGACATCAAAGCCGTGGCCGGTGAGCCACCCCGTCACCTCGTCGGCTCTTTTTGCCTCGAGAATGGAAACCTCGTGATCACCGACGAGTTGCGTGCGGACGTCGAGGGACGGTTCGCCGAGCGCTCGAGCACTCGAGCGAGCCGTCCCCAGCGCGGGCAGCACCACCACCACCACGGCCCCCAAGAGGCCGAGGAAGATCGCGGCTCGGATCCGAGGCGACCCTGTTCGAACGAACCCCAGAATCGCGATGGTCAACAGCGCGCACGGAATCCAGAGTGGAGGAATCGCCGAGTCCGTGACGACCCGCCTGGGAAACAGCCGCGGCAGCACCTTGAAGACCGAGGGCGGACACGCCTTCACCTCCGGCGGCGAAGGCAGGGGCACCACCCACGCGAACTCGGACGGGTCGCCCTCGAATCGAGTCTGGATCGCCAGCGTCTGCGTGGTGCCGTCAAAGGCGATCAACGCGGCTTGGTCGGGCATCGTGGCGGCCGTCGGGTCCTCGATCATCCGCTTGAACGCGCCGCCGTCGGCGCCGGCGAGCGTCCCAGACAAGCCCAGCACGAGCATCGCCAGCAGATGGATCAAGCGTCCCATGTAAAGTGATAGGCGTGGCGCACGGACTGGTTGCGGGTTCGAAGGGGTTGTGCGGCCCGTGGTCATCTTCGATAGGATACTCCGATGCCGTTCAGACTCCTGTCACTGCTGACCGGTTTGGCCTGCCTCGCCGGTTGTGGGCCCGCCGAGCCGCCGAAGCCGACCGTCTCGGCGTTCGTGGCCAGCAGTGCGGCCACCGTCGTGGAATCGCTCGCCACGCGCTTCGAGCAGGCCGAGGGCATCAGCGTCGAGGTTCATTCGGGCTCCTCGGCCACGCTCGCCAAGCAGGCGATGTCGGGGGCCACCATGCACCTCTTCCTCTCGGCCGATCGCCGGTGGATGGATGAACTCGTGAAGGTCGGTCGAATCGACGATTCGGAGGTTTCAGACCTGCTCGCCAACCGGCTCGTGATGGTCGCTGCCCCGGGCACGACGCTCGACCCCAGCAAGCCCGATTCGCTCCGCGCCGTCCGCCGCTTCGCCATCGGCGATCCGGCCACCGTGCCGGTTGGCCGGTACGCGAAGGAGGCCCTCGAGAAGGCGGGATGGTGGTCGATGGTCGAACCCACGCTGGTGACGCTGCCGGACGCGAGGGCCGTGGTCAACCTGGTCGAGTCCGGCGAGGCCGAGGCGGCCGTGATCTACGCCAGCGATGCGCATGCGAGCCCCTCGCTCCGGCGAGTGGCCTTCTTTCCCGGCGAAGCGGTGTATCCAATCGCGATCGCCAAGGTGGCCGATTCGGCGGCACGGCGGTTCCTGGGGTTCCTGCAGGGGGCTGACGCCCGTGCGGCGTTCGAGGCGGCAGGGTTCCGGGTGGTCCCCGGATCGGAGGCGCGATGATCACGCCGCAGGAGTGGACGGCCGTCGGGCTCTCCCTTGAGGTCGCCTTCATGGCCACGGCGGGCTGCATCCTCCCCGCCATCGCCGCCGCGTGGGTGTTGGCGCGGTGCCGGTTCCCTGGCAAGGTCCTGCTCGATGCCATCGTGCATCTTCCACTCGTGATGCCTCCGGTGGCGGTCGGGTACATGCTCCTCGCGACGCTGGGCAACGCCTCGACGGCGGGGGGCTGGCTTCGCGACCGCCTCGGCATCGAGTTGGCCTTCACGATTCGCGGGGCCGCGTTGGCGGCGGGCGTCATGGGGTTCCCGCTGATGGTCCGGGCCATCCGATCGGCGATGGAGGCCGTCGATTCGCGACTCGAGCAGGCCGCCTCGACGCTTGGGGCGTCACCGTGGCGAGTGTTCCGGACCGTCACGCTTCCCCTGTGCTTGCCGGGCATCATCTCGGGCGCGGTCCTGTGCTTTGCGCGCAGTCTGGGAGAGTTCGGCGCCACCGTCACGTTCGCGGGCAGCATCGAGGGTCGCACGCGCACCATCCCGGCCGCCATCTATGCATGGTCGCAAACGCCCGGCGGCGATCCGCCCGCACTGCGGCTCATGCTCTTCTCCGTGCTCATCTCGGTGGCCGCCTTGGTGGCCTCGGGGGTGCTGTCGCGGCGGGTCGTGGCGAGCGCGAACCCGCGGGAGGAGGTGGCATGATCGACCTGAAGATCACGGCACGGCGAAACAGCGCCTTCTCGCTGGACCTCTCGTGGCGGGCCGCCTCGGGCGATCGCGTCGTCGGCGTTCATGGCCCGTCGGGGGCCGGCAAGACGACGTTGCTTCACCTCATCGCTGGGTTGTTGCGTCCCGACGCCGGGCGGATCGAGGTCGGCGGCACGGTGCTTTTCGATGCAGCGGAGCGGATCGACCTTCCGGTTCATCGTCGCCGGGTCGCCGTGGTCTTTCAGGAACATCGGTTGTTGCCGCACCTCTCGGTGGAGCGGAATCTCCGCTATGCGGCGGACGGGCCGGAGAGCCGCTTTCGCGAGATCGTGGACGTGCTGGAGTTGGGGTCCCTTCTGGACCGGGTCCCGTCGCGACTTTCGGGCGGGGAGTCCCAGCGGGTGGCCCTCGGCCGAGCGATGCTTTCGTCGCCTCGACTGATGCTGCTCGACGAACCGTTTGCGTCGATGGATCAATCGCTTCGCGACCAGATCATGCCGTTCCTGCGACGATTGGTCGACGTGGCCCAGATCCCGGTGTTGTGCGTCAGCCACGACCTTCCCGACCTGCTCCGCTTGACAGACCGCCTGTTGCTTTTGGAGGCCGGCCGATGCGTCGGTTCGGGCGCCGCATCGGCACTGCTGCAGGAACCCGCGGCCAGGCGATTGCTCCGACGTCACGGGTTCGTGAGCGTCGTCGATGGAGTGGTCGAGCGCGGCGATCCGTCGCCCACCATCCTCGTGGGCGACACTCGCCTGACCGTGGCCGCCGAGGGACTCGTCCCGGGCACGCGGGTGCGGGCGATCATCAAGGCCTGCGACGTGGCGTTGTCGCTTCGACCGCTCGAGGGGGTATCGATCCAGAACCGGTGGAAGGCGCGAGTCGCGAGACTGGCCCGCGGCGAGGGCGGGGTCTTCGTCGAGTTGGACGCGGGCTTCGGGCTGATCGCGGAGGTCAGCGAAGCGGCGGCGTCAGACCTTGCGCTCCGGGATGGGAGCGAGGTGTGGTGCCTCGTCAAGGCCAGATCCATCGCGTGCGGAGCATGAACGGGGCATCACTGCGGCGACCTGCGGCGAAGCCGCGGCGTGCCGCAGGTTCGAACGCCGTGGCCGTGAAGAGAGCCGCCGCTCATGACATGCGCTGGGTCGATACTACCATTGGACGCCAGCGGATCCATCGCCACGTTGCGATTCGACGAAAGGAATCGACCATGGACAAGCTCTCTTCGATCGTCGTGGGGTTCGACTTTTCCGAGTGTTCGCTCATCGCGCTCAAGGAGGCGATTCGCCTTTCGAGGTGGAACAACGCCGCGGTCTGCGCCGTGCACGTGATCGACACGCTGGTCGTCACGGAACTCGAGGAGGCGATGTCCCCGTTCCAGCAGAAGATCTGCGACAGCCTGGTGGATGACGCCCGCAAGGAATGGACGAGACTGGTCTCGAAGATCGACGGCGCGTCGAGCGTGAAGTTCGAGGTGCGGATCGACAACCGCGTGCGGGGCCTGCTCTCCAAGGCGAGAGAGGCCAAGGCCGACCTGCTGATCGTCGGGGCGTACGGCACTCGCAAGCCCGACGTGGGCATGGGCACCGTCGCGACGGCGTGCGTGCGTCATGCTCATTGCCCGGTGCTCCTGATCCGCGACACCATGGGGGGCGGGTTCAAGAACGTCGCGGCGTGCGCCGACTTCTCGCCCACGGCGCTCGAGGCGATCGATCAGGCGGCGAGGATCTGCACGCAGGACAACGCCGCCCTTCACGTCGTTCACGTCTTCCAGCCGCTCTGGCAGGACTTCAGCTTCCCCGCCTCGATGCCCGTCTCGACGCCGGACTTCCACAAGCAGTATCAGCAGACGCTGCTGCGTCGGCTCAAGGAGTGGGCGTCGAAGCTCGGTCACTCGCTCGACTACGTGAAGCCCTCGTACGCCGCCGTCGAGCATCCCGGCCATCGCACCGGCATCGTCGACTACGCGAAGGCCAACGGCGTCGACCTCCTGGTGCTGGGCACGCGAGGCAAGACCAACATTCGCGACGTGCTGCTCGGCAGCACCGCGGAAAAGGTGCTCCGCGAGGCGCCCTGCTCGGTGCTGGCGGTGAGGGCGGTGGCGTCCATGACGGGCCTCGAACATGCGCCGGAGGCGAAGGTCGCGGGGAATCCCGCGGGCAGTGGCCGAGCCTGATCGCCTGCGTCGCGTCCGGGAGGTCAGCAGCCACCTTCCCAACGGAGAAAGAAGACTTCCACGTCGCTCCCGTCGATCCCGCCGTCGGCGTTGACGTCGGCCGACGATGCGCCCGCCTCCCACGCGACGAAGAACGACTCGATGTCGTTGCCGTCGACGCCGCCATCGCAGTTGAATTCCCCGATGCAGATCGTCAGCGAGGCGGGATCGCTCGTCTCGCCGCCGCAGGTGCTCGAGGCACTGGCCCGGAAGCGAAGCGTGCGGAGGTTCGTGGAGACGTTGGTGAACTGCAAGGAGGCGGCGGAGGCGCCCGAGGCCGTTCCTATGAACTCGCCCGCGAGCGTCACCGGACCATCGGTGATGAGGGTCCACCCCGTGGTGGCCGCGGCGTCCTCGATCTGCCATCGGATCGAGGTGGCGTTGGCCGTCGCGACGGTGAAGGTGGCTCCGCCCGACGGGCATGTCGATGCATTGGCGGGCGGTGCCGTGATGCGTGCGGCAGTGCAGCCGAAGACGAGCCCGGCCAGCCCGCGATAGGCGCCCCCCGCCGCGTTGGTGGGGCCGATGTCGATCATCGAACCGGCGGCGAAGTCGAAGCGGTACAGACGATTGGTGCCGCTCGTGTCGCCGTCGGCGATGAAGAGCGTGCCGCCGGGCGAAAAGGTCATGCCGGCGCAGTTGCCCAGCAGGGTGCCCGTGTTCCACGACTGGAGCGTTGCGCCGGTGGCGGGGTTGAGTTTCATGATGATCGCGGGACCGGGATTGTTCGGGTACCGCGTGTCGAGCACGAACAACTCTCCCGCGGCATTGAAGGCCAGACCGCTGATGTCAAGGTCCGTGCCGATGAGCGGCGAGATCGAAGGTCCGAGGGTGGCCAGACCGGTGGCCTTGTCGACGCGGAAAAGTCGAGCCGAGTTGATGAGCGTCGAGACGCCCCACATGACGCCGTCGACGGGGTTGAAGGCGATGTCGCCCTCGAAGACCTGGAACGCGCCCGAAGGATCGATCCGGCCGACGGCGGCGGCCGTCCCGGTCGTGGGATTGATCGTGAAGATCAGGTTCTTGCCGCCTTGGCCCGACTGGTTGTTGATGCGGCCGAACTGATCGGTCAGGCCGTACATCACGCCGTTGGCGGGATCGACCGCGATCCCGACGCAGTTGTTCACGTTCACGTTGCGGGGATTCGTCGCCGTGCCGCTGAGCGTGTTGACGTCGTAGAGGATGGGGTTGAGGCCCGAGGTCTGGCCGCCCGTGCGGAACATGATGCCGTGGAGCGTCTGCGCGCCGGTGACGCCGGTCACGCAGGAAGTGGCGAGCAGGGCGGCGAACTTCATGGTGTTGTGCATGGACTGATCCTCAAGGGCGAAGGCCGGGATGAACGGATGCTGATGTCGTGAGGTGCATGAATGCTCCCGAATCGTTGGCCGCCAACGCGACGGGATATGACCGCACCATGTGCCGGCGGCAGGCTCAAGGTTCTCGGACGGGGTTTGCTCCTTCATGCGGATCATCAGTCAATGCCCTGCGTGGACATCGTCGAGGACGGTGATTCGCCGAGGCAAGAACCGGGCGAGAACGGCGGTTTCATTTCCGGGAGCAAGTCGCGAGCGAGCGCTTGCACGAGCGTTCAGGGCGGGTTCAATTCACCCGCCGCTCCGTTCGTGGAACCCAGAAGCCGCGAGAGGGTCGCGTCGCTGCCGCCCGGTGTCGCCGGTGATCCGCATCGCGGAAGCGATGCAGTCCGGGTCGATGAGACGACAAAGGGCCGAGCGTGAGGCTCGGCCCTTTGTGGATGTGTCATGCCGTTGATCGGAGTGCGGCGCTCGGCGGACCGAGCACCGGATCATCACTCCTTCGAGGCGGCCTTCTTGCCGCCCTTCTTCTCGCCGCCGTCGGCCTTCTTGGCCTTCTTGTCGCCGCCGTCGGCCGCGGCCGCGGCGGAGTCTTCCTTCTTCGGGCCCCAGCCGACGACGCGGTTGGATTCGTCGGGCACCATCCAAGCATCGCGACGACGGCTCTTGCCGCCCTCTTCCGCGCCGGCGCCGGCGGGGGCTTCGGCCTCGGGGGCCGGGGCCGAAGCGACCGGCAACTCGCGATCGGGCTTGATGTGCACCTTGATGTGGGCGTCAAGATCGCTGTCGAGCTTGATGTGCACGTCGAAGGAGTCGACTCGCTTGATCGTCTGAGGAATGCGGACGTCGCGAGGAGCGACAACGTGGCCCAGCTCCTTGAGAGAGGCGGCCAGGTCCTGCTGCGAGATCGCGCCGTACAGGATGCCCTGGTCGTTGCACGAGCGGATGAGCGTGAGCTCGACGCCCTGCAGCTTGCCGTTGAGTTCGACGCGGGTCTGACGCTGCACTTCGAGCTGCTTCTGAGCCGCGGCACGCTTGCCGGCGAGTTCCTTGACCTTCTCGTCGCTGGGCTGCGTCGCGAGGTTCCTGGGCAGCAGGAAGTTGCGCGCGTAGCCGATGCGGACGTTCACGACGTCTCCGACGATGCCAAGATTTTCGACGTTCTCGACCAGCAGGAGCTTGAGGTTCTTCGCCATCGGGTGCTGTCCTTCCAGCCAAGCCACGGATGCCGCGGCGTGGCGCAAGTTAGGAGCCCTTCTTCTGGCAGCCGACGGAACACCCGCCGCCGCTCATTCGCGCTGGGCCCCAACGCGAACTGACTTGAATACATCCGGCCCGCCTTCGCGGATCGGATGGAGTGGTCGATTCAACCCCGGTGCCGAACAAAGGACGTTCGGTGCAGGGTCAGGATTCTAGCAGGCCCCCGAAGAGATGGGGGGCCGGGCATTTGGCGGTCAGAACGGGCGGTCAGAACGGGATGTCGTCAGGCGAGCCGCCGGCGTGCTCGGGTTCGTGGATGGGTTCGCGAGATTCGCCACCCTGACCACGAGACCAGTTGCCCTGCGAACCACCGCCGCCGTCACCGCCGCCACCTCCTCCTCCTCCTCCGGGAGCACCGACGAACTGGAAGTTCTCGACGACCACCTTGAGGGTGGACCGCTTCTTTCCTTCCTTGTCTTCCCACTGCTCGTACTTGAGGCGACCCTCGATCATGACGGGCTTTCCCTTGCTCAGGTACTTGGCCATGATCTCGGCCTGCTTGCCCCACGCCTCGCAGTCGACGTAGGTGGTCTCGGTGCGCTTCTCGCCCGAAGCGGTCGTGAAGTTGCGGTTCACGGCCAGGCCGATCTTGCCCACCGACTGCCCCGATCCGATCGACTTGAGTTCGACGTCTCGGGTCAGGTTGCCCATCAGGATGACCTTGTTGAAGTTCGCCATGGCGGTTCCTTTCGAGTGTGCGGGAATGGACGTATCGGGCCACGATAGCGGCCGTTAGGGTGCTCGGGACAGCGGGACGAGCAACTCGTCGGTGCAGCCGACAGGAATTCCGCTCTGGTCCACGCCTCTCGAGGCCCTTTCACGCCCTTTCACGCCCTTTCACGCCCTTTCACGCTCCACGGCTCAGGCGGTCGGGCTCGGTTCGGCGGCGGGCTTCTCGCCCCGCAGCTTGGCCTCGAGGTCGAGCTCCTTGCGGCCGTCCAGGGCGGTCATCTCGTCGATCGAGAGGTGATCGGCCCGCAGGATCAGGGCGCGGAGCACCTTCTCCGACAGATTGCAGTCGCGCTCGATGTGGGCGACGTCGGTGCCGGGCGCCTTGAAGTAGGCGAGGATGTAGACGCCGCGCTTCTGACCCTTGATCTCGTAGGCCAGGCGGCGATCGTCCCACTTCTTCATGGCGATGATCTCGGCGTGGCCGCGGGCCAGGATCTCCTTGATGTGATCGACGGCCCCGCCCAGATCGGCGGCAACGGCCTGGCTGAGAAGGAACATGGCTTCGTACTGATACGTGCGCTTGGCGGTCATGGGAATTTCCTTGCAGTGGGGGGCTCGACGAAGGGTCGAGGCCCGGTGGAACAACGTGGTGCGGATGATGCTTGAAACGCGGTGGCTAGTTGAGCGATGGACGGCCGGAAGGCGCCTTGCCGCCTTCGGGCGGTTCGGGTCTTCCCGGCCGTTGCGGTCCCGCGTTGGCGACGTTCATCGCGTGCGAGAGCCCTCGAGTGACGAAGAGTTCGCTCGCCTTGGCGGCCTTGGCGAGCGAGTCGTCGAGGAGGGGTTCCTCCTCGACGGAGAAGCGTGACAGGACGAAGTCGGCCTGATCCATCTGCGGGGGCTTGCCCCCGTCGGGCTGGCGCCCGACGCCCACCCGCAGCCGCGGATAGGCGTCGTTCCCGAGCAGTTGCTGAATGCTGGCCAGCCCGTTGTGCCCGGCGGCGCCGCCGCCGGGCTTGAGCCGGATGGTCCCTGTCGGGAGGTAGAGGTCGTCCACCACCACGAGCAGGTCGGAGGCCGGATCCGCCTTGTAGAACCGCACGGCCTCGGTCAGCGACCGGCCCGAGAGGTTCATGAAGGTGGTCGGCTTCATCAGCAGGCAGCGCTCGGACCCGATGGAGACCTCGACCGTCGCGGCCTGGAATCGAGCCCGCACCGGCGCCCCTGCGCCGAAGGCGGCGCAGAGGCGGTCGACGACCATGAACCCGGCATTGTGCCTGGTCTTGGCGTATTCCGATCCGGGATTGCCCAGTCCGACGATCAGCTTCATGACTCCGCTTGGGTTCGGGTCGAGTGTCGTGGCCGATGAACGTGCTCTTACTTCTTGGGGGCGGCGGGCTTGGCGGCGCCGGCGGCGGGCTTGGCCGCACCGGCAGCGGGCTTGGCGCCGGCGGCGGGCTTGGCGGCCTCGCCCTCGGCGGGCTTCTTGGCCGTGAGCACCTCGGGTTCGGCGGCGCCGGCGACGGCGGCCGTCTCCTCGCCCACCTTGATCTCCTGCTGGATCATGATCTGCGCCACCACCGCGTGCGAGTCGGTGACCAGACGCATGTCGGCGCCCGGGAGCTTCACCTGGCCGGCGGTGATCATCTGATCGACGTCGAGGTCGGCGACGACCACCTCGATGAACTCGGGGATGTCGAGCACCTTGCACTCGATGGTGATCTCGTTGACCGGGTGCACGAGAATCGCGCCGGCCTGCTTGAGGCCCTTGGCCTCGCCGATCAGGTGGATCGCGACCTTCGTCCGGACCTTCTCGTTGAGGTCGACGCGGGCGAAGTCGGCGTGGACGATGTTCGTGCCCAGGTAGTCGAACTGGAGCTCCTTGAGGAGCACGATCTGCTCCTTCGCGCCCGCCAACTCGAGCTTGAAGACCTTCTCGCCCGCGTGGAAGTGGGCCAGGGCGTCGTGGGCCTCGATCGAGATGGCCACCGGGGCCTCGCCGTGTCCGTAGACGACGGCGGGCAGGCCGCCCGCGCTGCGGACGCGCTGGGAGTAGCGGGAGCCGAGCTTCTCGCGATGCTTGGCCTGGAGAACGGGTGTCTGAGCCTTCATGAGTGGGTTCCTTTCTTCCTTTGTCGACGCCCGACCCCTCGGGGCGGGCTTCATGCACGTGCTGAACGAACGTCTCGAACGACCGATGGGAGGGCCCTACCGCTTCGTGCCCGCCGTGAACTTGAAGAGCGCGCTGACGCTCTGGTTGTTGTGGATCCGGTGGATCGCCTGCCCGAGCAGGCTGCCCACGCACAACTCGACGAGCTTGCCCCGCAGGGGCGAGCACCGCTCGGCGAAGGGAATCGTGTTGCACACCACCACGCGGCTGATGGGGCTCGAGAGGAGCCGGTCCACCGCCGGCCCGACGAGCACCGGGTGCGTCGCCGCGGCGATCACGTCGCGGGCGCCCTTCTCCATGACCAGCTTCGCCGCCTCGACGACCGTGCCCGCGGTCGAGATCATGTCGTCGAACATCAGCACCGTCTTGCCCGCCACGTTGCCGATCAGGTTGCCCGTCACGACCGTCGAGCCCGAGAGCCGCCGCTTGTTGATGATCGCCAGTTCGCCGCCCAGCAGGTTGGCCATGCCCTCGGCCACCTTCACGTTCCCCACGTCCGGGCTCACCAGGCACAAATCGCCCATCTCCCCCCGGTGCTTCGTGAAGTAGTCGACGAAGACCGGCGTGGCCGAGAGGTGATCCACCGGCAGGTCGAAGAAGCCCTGGATCTGCGCCGCGTGCAGGTCGAGCGCGATCACCCGCTGCGCGCCCGCCGCCGTGATCAGGTTCGCCACGAGCTTCGCCGTGATCGGCACCCGTCCTTCGTCCTTGCGGTCCTGCCTCGCGTAGCCGAAGTAGGGCATCACCACCGTGATCCGCCCCGCGCTGGCGCGGCGGAGGCAGTCCACGAAGATCAACAGCTCCATGAGGTTGTTGTTGACCGGCTCGCACGTGCTGATCAGCAGGTAGCAGTCCCGGCCTCGCACGTCCTCCTCGAGCTTCACGAGGATCTCGCCGTCCGGGAAGTTCGTGATCTTCACGCGGCCCAACGCAATGTCGAGGTACGAGCAGACCCGCTGGCCGAGGTCTTCGCTCCCGCGGCCCGCGAAGATCATCATCTCCGAGTCGTCCATCATCGGGTCACCTCGTTCGCCGTCGCGCCCGCGGCACGCGACCTGTAGATCCTGTCGACCTCGGCGAGGTCCTCGGGCGTGTTGATCGAGAGGATGTCTTCGGGGGGCACCGCCTCGATCACCTCTACCCGTCGCCCCGCCGCCAGCAGCAGTTCGGGCACGTCCGTCACGTAGTACTCGTTGCTCACCGGGTTGCGACGCACCTGCCGCAGGGCCTCGAAGAGGGCTCGGACCCCGAAGCAGTAATAGCTGGGGTTCACCTCGCGGATCGCGAGTTGCTCGGGGGTGCAGTTCTTGTGCTCGACGATCGCCCGGAACGATCCGTCCTCGTGTCGATCGATTCGGCCGTACCCCGTCGGGTTGTCGATCACGGCCGTGGCCAGCGTCGCCGCCGCGCCCGTCGACTCGTGAACCTGACGCATTCGCCTCAGCGTCGACGCGCGGATCAGCGGCCCGTCGCCGCACAGGACGAACGCGTGGTCGCCTTCGCCGGCATCGTTGAACGAGTCCGCGGCGCTCATCACCGCGTGGCCCGTGCCGAGCTGCTCGCCCTGCACGGCGTACTCGACGTCATGCCCCGCCAGGGCCTCTCGAACGGCCTCCTGCTTGTATCCCACGATCACCACGACGCGACCCACGCCCGCCGCCCTGCACGCATCCACCACGGCGCACACCATCGGGCGGCCGCCGACGGGAAAGACCACCTTGGGCAGGTCCGAACGCATGCGCGTCCCCTTGCCGGCGGCGAGAATGATCGCCGACCATCCGGTCGCCTTCCCGAGGTTCGTGTTGGCCTGCGTGCTCGTCATGCCGCGTGTAGCGCCTGGATCCTCGTCGCTGGGCGTCCCCCGGGGGGACGCTTTCGACTCGCCTTCGATCCGTCGTTCGCGACGACAGCGGAATCTGGTCGACTAGGACTCGAACCTAGAATAACAGAACCAAAATCTGCTGTGTTGCCAATTACACCATCGACCAAGAAGTGATCTGGTGCCTGCTGCCGTCGCGATACGCCGCGCTGCTCCTTCGTCCTGGGCTCGACGCCAAGGGCGCCGGGCGGTGCGTCCGGAATGAACTCGCCGTCGACCTTGTCGCCGGGCCGTTTCGGGCCCTGCGACGCCGTCGTCGGTTCGATTCGCGGTCGCTGCCGCACGCCCGCGACCCATCGAGGGGCGGGAATGAAGGGGCGATGCCGCGGCATCGTCGCCCGCCGTCCATTCAGCCCTCGCGAGCGAACGACCTGCGGACTGGAGCTGGATGATCCATCTGCCGCGATGGGACCACCCCTGCCGCGCCTCGATCGAGACCCCTGCCTCGATGTCCGTCGCGGTCGGCTCCGTGGGTCGAAATGATAGCCGACTTCCCGGTGTGAGTCACGCGGTCGGGGTCGACGATCAGTTCGGTGTTCGGCCGGTCACCGGAGCAGCCCGCGGCGGCGGATCGTCCCCGTGAGGAGTTGGTCGAGTTCCGCGTTGGTGGGGATGACCGCGTGGGCGATGCCACGGCCCGCACACTGCTCGCGGAACCGCTCGCGGGCCGCTTCAAACGCCTCGCGGTGCGCCGACGCCACCGCGGGCGTCACCGTCACGTCGATCGCCTCCAGCGATTCGACGTCCGTCAGACGCAGATCCCCGTGCAGTCCGCCGCCGATGCCCAGCGTGGCGTCGAGTTCCTGGGGGCTGAGCACCTGCAGGCACCAGGCGTCCGCATGGCCGGCCATCGTCCTGGCTCCGATGGCCGCCAATCCCGCCTCGAACGGGGCGGGGGAGAGAAAGTCGGAAATGACCAGGCTGACGCCCTTGCCGCCGATGTGCTCGGCGAACGACCGCAACGCGGCGTTGAAGGCGACCTCGGGCCGTGAAGCGCCCGCGGGACGCGAGTCGCGAGCGGTGGTCAGGGAGTCGATCAGGAACCCGCCGATTCGTCTTGCGGAAGCGCGGCCTCGCAGCGGCGCGAGGCGAACCAGCGGCGGATCGTCGGCGCTGCGCCTTGGAGCGAAGGTGGCGACGCTGACGCGGTGGCGACGCAGGATCCCGACATACGCCAAGGCAAAGGCGAGTTGGTGGGCGAAGAGCAACTTGCCGGGCGAGCCCATGTCCATCGACGCGGAGTTGTCGACCAGGATGTTGAGGGCCAGGTCCTCCTCCTCGCGGAAGAGCTTGACGTAGAGGCGATCGAGCCGCGCGTAGATGTTCCAGTCGACGTGCCGCAGATCGTCGCCGGGTGCGTAGTCGCGAAAGTCGTCGAACTCGACGCTCCGCCCTCGGCGTCGGGATCGCCGTTCGCCGGGGAGCGAGCCGCGGAGCAGCTTTCGCGACGAGATGTCGAGCCGATCGAGCCGCGCCATCACCGCCGGGCCGAGCAGTCGCTCGGGGGCGTCGGGCAGCGGGGGGGCCGAAGGGTCGGTGATCATCGCCGACCCAAGGGTAGTGGCCGGGCGGTGATTGCGCTTGCAATTGCGGGTGGGGGCGGTATCGTGCAGTCATGCTCATTCCCGCCCTCGTCGCGGCCGTCGCCCCCGTGCTCCTCGCGAGCGGCGTTCCGGCTCCTGACCCGTCCCGGCCCGCCCCGCACTCGCCCTCCGCCCCGGCCCGCGAATCCGATCCGCGGCTCGAGTGGTGGAGCAACGCCAGGTTCGGCATGTTCATCCACTTCGGGCTGTATTCGACGCTCGAGGGCAGGTGGGGGGATGCCGACGGCCACGCCGAGTGGATCCGCACCACGGCCAAGATTCCGCGGCCTGAATACGAGAAACTCCTCTCCCGGTTCAATCCCGTCAAGTTCGACGCCAAGGCCATCGCCAAGGCGGCCAAGGACGCAGGCATGGGCTATGTCTGCATCACCTCCAAGCATCACGAGGGGTTCGCGCTCTTCGACTCCAAGGTGACCGACTGGGACGTGATGTCGACGCCGTGCGGAAAGGACCTGCTCAAGGACCTCGCCGCCGCCTGCAACGGCGAGGGCCTGCGGATGTGCTGGTACTACTCCATCATGGATTGGCACCACCCCGACTATCTGCCGCGGCGAGATTGGGAGCAGTGGACCGCCGACGGTGCGAACTTCGATCGCTACGTCGCCTTCATGAAGGACCAGCTCCGCGAACTGCTCACGGGGTACGGCCCCATCGGCGTCCTGTGGTTCGACGGGCAATGGGAGCACCACTGGAACGACGAGCGAGGCCGCGACCTCTACGCGTTCGTGCGGGGCCTTCAGCCCGACATCATCGTCAACAGCCGCGTGGGACGGGCCGGCGGCGACTACGGCCTCGACCGAAGCAGCGGCATGCTCGGCGACTACGCGACCCCCGAGCAGGTGATCCCCGACAAGGTCATCCGCGACCTGCCGTGGGAGACCTGCATGACGATGAACGACCACTGGGGATACAACGCCGCCGATCACGACTTCAAGTCGGCGAAGGAACTCATCCGCAAGCTCGCCGACATCGCGGGCAAGGGCGGCAACTTCCTGCTCAACGTCGGCCCCCGCGCCGACGGCTCCATCCCCGAGCGAAGCCTCGAACTGCTCAGCGAGATCGGCGCCTGGATGCGGGTGCACGGCGAATCCATCCGCGGCACGCTTCCGGGCCCGTTCGACTCGACCCCGTGGGGCGCGTGCACCATGCGGCGACTCGAGAACCACGTCACGCAACTCTACCTGCACGTCTTCGACTGGCCCGAGGATGGCGCGATCAAGGTGCCCGGCCTCCTCAATGACGTCATCGCCGCCCGCGTGCTCGGCGGCGACGAGGTGTCGAGTTGGGAACGCCCCGACGGCGGCGATCTCGTGATTCACGCCCCGGCCGCTCACGCCGATCAGGCGGTCACGGTGCTCGTCGTCGACGTGCGGGGGGATCCCGACGTCTCGACGCCGCCCGTCATCGCCGCCGACGCGCCGATTTTCATCGACGCCTCGACCGTGACGCTGGGTTCCCCGCAGGCGGCCGTGAGCGTTCACTACACCACCGACGGATCGGATCCGACGTCGGCCTCGCCCGCCGCCGAATCGGTCGCGATCGACGCGACCGTCACCATCGCCGCCCGGAGTTTCCGCGGCGATCGTCCCGTCAGCCCTGTCGCCCGCCGCACGTTCGTGCGGGTCGCGCCCTTGCCTGCCGCGAAGGTGTCGCACGCGTCCGAGGTGCGATACGAGTACTTCGAGGGCGAGTTCAAGAGCGTGCGGGCGCTCGCGAACGCCACGTCCGTCGCCGCCGGAACCTGCGTCGGCCTCGACCTCTCCCGACGCATCGGGACCTCAACTTCGCCTTCCGCTTCCGAGGCACCTTCGAGGCCCCGGTCGACGGCGTCTACCGCTTCAGCCTCGGGTCCGACGACGGCTCGATGCTGCTCGTCGACGGCACGCAGGCCGTCGACAACGACAAGCCCCACAGTTTCCTCGAGCGACGCGGGGTGATGGCGTTGGCCAAGGGGGTCCACGAGTTCGAGGTGATGTTCTTCGAGAACTCCGGCGGCTTTGTCCTCAAGGCCGACATCGAAGGTCCGGGCATGGCCCGCAGGCCCCTGTGCGATGGCAAGTGATTCGGGCACGTCCAGTCTCCTGACCCGCCGAGCCGCGTTGGCCGCCGGTTGGACCGCCGCCGGCGCGGGCGCCATGGCCGCCCTGTGGCCTCGCGTGCCTCGTTCCCGCGTGGGCATCCCTCCGGGTCGCGTCGTCGTCGAGTACTGGGAGAAGTGGACCGGACCCGAGGGCGACGCCATGCAACGCGTCGTCGACGGCTTCAACGCGTCTCAGGACCGCATCTTCGTCCGTCGCACCGCCGTCAGCGAGATCGGCACCAAGGCCATGGTCGCCATCGGCGGCGGAGATCCGCCCGATGTCTGCGGCGTCTTCAGTTATCACGTGCCGCAGTACGCCCAGAGCGGCGCGGTGATCCCCGTCGAGCAGTTCGGCGGCATCGATCCCGAAACCTACCTCCCCTCCGTCCGCCGCCTGCTGTCCCACGAAGGACGCCTGATCGCCGGCGTCACCACCATCTACACGCTGGCGCTCTATCGCAACCGATCGCTCTTTCGTGCAGCCGGTCTCGATCCGGACGCTCCTCCCGCGACCCTCGACGAACTCGACTCGCTCTCGCGCCGCCTGACGAGCCACCAATCCGACGGAACGATCGAGCGAGCCGGGTTTCTGCCGAACCTTCCGTCGTGGTGGCCGTACACGTGGCCCATCCTCTTCGGCTCGACGCTGTACGACCCAGCGACCAACCGGAGCGACTTCGATCAACCGGCCTGCATCGAGGCCTACGAGTGGGTCCGCCGGTTTCCGGTCGCGCTCGGCGAACAGGCGTCGCGAGCCTTCGGCACCGCCGCGGATCGCAGTTACCACAGCCCGAACGATCCGTTCATCTCGGGCCGCGTGGCCATGATCGCGCAGGGGCCGTGGCTCGCGAACTTCATCAACCGCTATGCCCCCGGCCTTGATTACGCCGCGTCGGCGCTGCCCGTGCACGCTCCGTTGCTGGATCCGGCGCATCCGCTGGGGATGGTCGAGGCGGACGTGCTGGTGATTCCTCGCGAGGCGCGACATCCGGAGGCCGCCTTCGAGTTCGTTCGCCACACCCAGCGGCCCGAGGTCCACGAGCAGCTGGCCACGGATCACACCAAGGGTTCCGCGCTCAAGCGCTGCTCGGAGGCCTTCCTCTCGCGGCATCCCAACCGCTCCGTGCGGGTCCACGACGCCATCGCGAGATCAGAGCGTGCGTGCATCCTCCCGCAGACGCCGGTGTGGAAGAGCTACGCCCACCTCACCGAGGGCGTCTTCGATGCGGCATGGAAGGGAGATGACGTCGCCGCCCTCTGCTCGGCGGTTCATCAACGGGTGCAAGGGATGCTCGATCGCGAACTGACGCTCCGACGGAAGCGGGAGGCCGCCTCATGACGCCGCGAGCGAGAGAGGTCGTCGTCGGGCTGGCGTGGGTGAGCCCGTGGCTGATCGGGTGCGTGGTCTTCCTGCTCTGGCCCATCGCCATGAGCGTCTACTACAGCTTCACCGATTACGCGCTCGTCGATGCGCCGGTCTGGGTGGGCCTGGACAACTACCGCGAGTTGGCGGGCGACCGGCTCTTCGTCGTCGCGATGGCGAACACCTTCGCCTACGCCGCCATGGCCGTCACGCTGGGGACCCTCGTCTCCGTCGCCATCGCGGTGCTGCTCGAGCAACGCCTCAAGGGCGCGGCGCTCGTGCGTTCGCTCGTGTTCCTGCCGACGCTCGTGCCCGTCGTCGCCATCTGCGTGGTGTGGCTGTGGATGCTGAATCCCGAGTACGGGTTCGTCAATCGCCTCTTCGCGGCGGCGGGCCTGAGCGGCCCGAACTGGCTCGGGGAACGGACCACGGCCCTGCCCGCCATGGCGGTGATGGGCGTATGGGTGATCGGCAGCCCGCTGCTGGTGTGTTCAGCCGCGCTCAAGGAGGTGCCCGCGTCGCTCTACGAGGCGGCGGAACTGGACGGCATGGGCGCCCTTCGTCGGTTCATGCACGTCACGCTCCCGATGATCTCGCCGGCGATCTTCTTCAACGGCCTGATGTCGGTGATCTGGTCGCTCCAGGTGCTCGCGCCGCCGATGATCATGACGCGAGGCGGTCCGGACAACGCGACGCTCACGTATTCGATGTACGTCTACAAGACCGCCTTCGAGTTCGGCCGAATGGGCTACGCCAGCGCGCTGGCGTGGGTGCAGATCCTCGTCACCATGCTGCTGGCGGCGGTCGTCGTCGCGGCGTCGAGGCGGTTCATTCACTACCGGGGCGCATGAACGAGCACGCATCCAACTCCCGCGGTCGAAGTGTCGCGACTCGCTTCGCCCTGCACGCGGCGATGGCGGCGATCGGACTCGCGTATGCGGTGCCGCTGATCTTCATGGTCGGCGTCGCGGCACGCCCCGCGAGCCAGGCCTCGTCGCCGTCGATCTCCCCGCTCGCCGAGGTCGCCGATGCGCAAGGGACGCCGATCGCGTGGTGGGATCCGGCCCGCTGGTGGAGCGTGGGCGAATCCGCTGCATCCAACCTGAGGGAGGTGTGGATCAGTCCCCTCGCCGATTTTCCGACCTATCTGCGGAACACGCTGACGGTCGGTCTGCTGAGCGTCGTCGGCATGACGCTCTCGAGCGCCATCGCCGCCTACGGATTCGCCCGACTCCGATTCCCGGGCCGCGACGCGCTCTTCGCGATCCTGCTGCTGACGCTGATGGTGCCGCAAGCGGTGTTGATGAGCCCGCAGTTCCTGCTCTTCAAGCACCTGCACCTCATCGGCAGCCTCGCGCCCCTGTGGCTCCCCTCCTGGTTCGCGGGGGCGTTCAGCGTCTTTCTGCTCCGTCAGTTCTTCATGGGGATCCCTCGCGAACTCGACGAGGCCGCGAGGATCGACGGGTGCGGACACATGGGCATCTTCGTTCGGATCATCCTCCCGCTGAGCCGGCCCGCGCTCGCGGTCGTCGCGTTGATGCAGGCCGTGGCCGTCTGGAACGACTTCCTCGGCCCGCTGCTCTTCCTCAATCGCGACGAGCAGTACACGCTCTCGCTGGGCCTGCAGATGTATCAGAGCCAGCACGGCGGCACCCCGTGGCATCTGGTCATGGCGGCCAGTTGCATCGTGGTGCTTCCCGTGCTCGTCCTGTACCTGCTGGCGCGACGCCTCTTCGTCGAGGGCGTCGCGACGCAGGGCGCCCGCGAGGCATGACGATGCCTCAGGTGGCGCGGCCCCAATGGGTGCATCCCCAGTGCGACGGATCGAAGGGTCCGGGAGTCGGTCCCCGAAGCGGCACCGCATCGCCAGAAAGCAGCGTCAACGGCCAACCCGCGCCCGAGGCGGGCGCGACCCGTCGGTCGTGCGGCGCAAGGTCGATCAGCAGGGACCTCGCGACGAGGCTCCAGCCATCGTTCGTGAGCATCAGCGTCGCCTCGGGATGCGGGAGATCGCAGTCCTTGTCGCGAGCGAACAGGTGCACGGCCGTTTCGCCCTCCCACCGGGCCACGAGGCACTCCGTCGTCGGGTCGGCCGGCGAGCCCACCATCGACGCGATCGAGGCGAGCTTCGCCCGTCCTCTCGCGGGCGCCGCCAGCGTCGCGGTCGCGGCGGCCAGCACTTCCCCGCTCAAGCGACGGCGCTCGACGATCAGTTCGACCGGCCATGGGGCGTCGGTGTCGTTCAGGGCCACCGCTTCGGCGTCGGAGCCCGGGGCGGGCAAGAGCGCCACGTGCCGCGGGCGTGCGGCCCGCAGGCTGGCCGCGTACGCGAGTTTGGGACGCCCGGCCGAGTCGATCAGCGACCACGTCAATCCCGGCCACACGTCGTTGAGTTGCCAGATCAACGCGCCCATGCAGGTCGGTGCCGCCGCGCGACAGCACTCGATGTTGATCCGCATCGCCCTGGCCTGCAGCACCTGTGCCTGATGGTGCCACGCCTCGAAGGATGTCGCGGGCGCGAACCAGGCCGGCAAGACCGCGTCGTACTGCTGGGCGTTGCCGCCGGGGCCTCGCTGGCGGTGCTCCAGCGAAGGCGACCAGATCCGCAGTTCGGCCGGATCGATCGCCGACGCGAGCGTGCGGAGATCGCTGGGCGACTGGTGTCCGAACTCGCTGCAGAAACGGCTCGGGATCGTGCGATATCCGTCGAGAGTCGCGTCCCAGGTGTGCCGATCGCCGTGCAGGGCGTCGTTGGGCGCGACGCCCTCGGCGCCGGACCAGGGGCTGTTGGCCCAGTACGGACGGGTCGGATCGAGCTCGGAGGCGACACGCGGCAAGAGGTCGAGATAGAAGCCCCGACCCCAGGTGCGGCCGGGTTCGAGGCGCTGCTTCCAGCCCCAGTTGTCGTGACCCCAGATGCACTCGTTTCCGCCGCACCAGAGCGCGAGACTCGCGTGGCTCGACAGCCGCGACACCTGCTCGCGAGCCTCGAGCTCGACGAGCGAGGCGAACGGCTCCTCCTCCGGATACATGGCGCACGAGAACATGAAGTCGTGCCACACCAGCACGCCGTGCCGGTCGCACCAGTCGTGGAACTCGTGCGTCTCGTACATGCCGCCGCCCCAGACTCGAATCATGTTGAACGCGGCTTGCTCGCAGCGTTCGAGCAGCGAGAGAGGCGAGGGCTGGTCGGCAAGGCCCGGGAGCAGGCATGGAGGAATCCAGTTCACGCCGATGCAGAAGACGGGTCGACCGTTGACGATGACCGTGAAGGGACGTCCGATCGCGTCCGGCTGGGTGTCGAGGGTCACGGTGCGGAACCCGACCTGGCCGTTCCACGCGGCAACGACCTGCTCGTGTTCGTCGACGAGCCTCACCTCCAGTCGGTAGAGCGGGGCCGGGCCGTGGCGGGCGGGCCACCAGAGGGCGGGACCGGTCACGACAAGGGTGACGCGGGATTCGCCGAGACCCGATGCGCCCTTGGGAGGCGATGCGAAGGGCACCGTGCAGCAGGAGGCCGATTCCGCGCCGCCGTCGAGCGACGCGAGCAGCCGCCATCCTTCGGGGGCATGCCCGTGCCAATCGATGTCGGCGACGACATCGACCTCCCACGTGTCGCGACCGCGATCGCGGATCAGCGGCCTGACGCTTCGGATGGCGGGGGAGTCGCCGATCTCGAGTCGGATCGACCCCCAGATTCCGCACGTGGCGACCTTGGGTCCCCAGTCCCAGCCGAAGTTGCACGCGCTCTTGCGCAGGAAGATGAACGGGTCCCAGTCGCCGTTGACCGGTCGTGCGCCGTGCGTTCGCTCACGCTCGCGGATCCGAGCCAGGGGCGCGTCGAAGCGAACCTCGAGGACGTTGGTTCCCGGTCCGAGGCAATGCCCGATGTCGGCTCGCCACGTCACGTGCTGGCTGTCGAAGCGTCCGACGCTTTGGCCGTTGACCAGCACCTCCGCGCTGGTGTCGAGACCGTCCAGCAGCAGACGGGCGCGCGGGCCGAGTTCCGTCGATGGCACGGGCAGTTCCGCCCGATAGGTCCAGTTCGTTTCGCCGACCCACTGTTGACCAAGCTCGTTGGTCCCGATGCGAGGGTCGCCGATCAGTCCCTCGCGAAGAAGGGCGACATGCACGCATCCGGGCAGCGAGGCCTCGATGGGCCCGACCGAATCCGGACCGGGCCGATCGACGGACGCGGCCGGGTGGCGGCTGCCCGTGAGCCGCCAGGAGAGACCGGAGAGTTCGATGAGGCGATTCATGCTCGGGCCGCGTCGATCGGACGCACCCCGCAACTCTAGTCGACCGCCCACGCGTCACGCCGGGATCGGCGAGGCCGGATCTGAGCGTGTCACGGCCACCCGCATGCCGGTCACGTCCTCGAGCACGTCGGACTTTCGCGTGGCGGCGTCCAGTTCCGCGGCGATGTCGACGCCCCCCGAATCGCATTCGACGCGCAGCGTCCGCTTGCCGACGGCGACGCGAAGGTCGCTGACCACGCCCGCGTGGGTGCGGTCAAGTCCGTCGGCGACGCGGAGGATGGCGGTCATCCGAAGGACGGCTGCGCGCAGGTCCTTGGGCAGCGACGCGAACGTCGTGCCGCGTTCCGTCGGGCCCTTTCGCCGATGATGCCTGCAGGCGGCCGCGAGCGCGATGGTCCACGGCCGCGGCAATGGCTGGAGGTCGTTGTTCAGGACGATCTGTTCGGAGTGGCGATGATGTCCGCGATACGACACCAGCATGCCGGTGTCGTGCAGGAGGCCCGCCGCCTCGAGCATCGCCCGTTCCAAGGGATCCTTGCCCAGCCCCGGGACGCACCCGGCCGCCGCCAGCGCGTCGTGCAGACGCAGCGACAAGGAGGCCACGTGCTCGGCATGGTGCCGGTCGCACGCGCAGCGGGCGAGGAGTCGACGGGCGACATCGACCACGACGGCCGGCGAGGCTGATTCTGGCACGCCGCCCCGCATCTCGTCGATCGAGCGCATCAGCACGCCTTCGCGGACGCTGCCCGCATGCACGAGCAACTGCTTGCACGCGAGATGTTTCATCAAGCGGTCGACGGTGAGCAGTCCGGCGATGATGATGTCGACGCGGTCCGCGGGAAGCCCGGGCACCCGGGCGAGGTCCGCCTCGGGCAGTCGCGAGAGTCGTTCGAGCATTGAACGCACCTCGCTCCGGGCCAGTCGCAGGAGGCAGCCCGGCGGGGGAGCGGGCGAGTCGGTGTTCGGGTCGCGAGCCGCGGCGGCGATGGCCGCGATGGTCGTGAAGGTGCCGCCGCAGCCCACCAGCATCGACGGATTCGGGTGTGAACGGGGCAGCGTTCGCTGCAGGGCGTCGTCGATGCCGCGACGCATGACGCCAAGGCCTTCGATGCCGCAGGCCTCGGTCGTCGAAAAGCGTTCCGAGGTGGCGACGACCCCGAGCGACGTGGAGACGTTCGCGGTCACGACGCCGCGGGTGCTGTACACGACTTCGAGACTGCCTCCGCCAAGATCGGCGACGGCCATCGGGGCGGAGCCCGGCGTCAGCGTGCGGATGACGCTCGCGTGCGTGAAGAGCCCCTCGTCGGCGGCCGTGACGATGCGGACGTCGACGCCAGAGGCCCGCTTGACGTTCGCGACGAAGTCCGTCCCGTTGGCGGCCTCCCTCACCGCGGCCGTGGCGAAGGCGTGGATCTCGCCGCAGCCCAGTTCCTTCGCCCGATTCGCGAGCGAGGTGATGCACTGCACGGAACGCTGCATGGCTTCGGGGCACAAGGCACGGTGGCGGGTCAGCCCGTGGGCCAGTCTCGTCATGCTTCGCTCGTGCGCAAGCGTCGTCCACGAGCGACGGCCAGTCAGTTCCACCGCCAGCAGTCGCACGCTGTTGCTGCCGACATCGATGATCCCGATCCGCTTCCCGGACACCCACAGTTCCGGCTGAGGGTCGACGGGTTGTGCTGCATCGCTTCGCCGCGACGCGCGAGCCGGCGGCGTCGCCATCTCGACGGGTTCCGCAGCCGCTTCGGTCGCCCCGACCGAGGCGGGCCCCAGCGATCCGGAGGCGTGGAAGTCGGCCCACCACGACGCGAACTGCCTCGCCCTGGCGTCGAAGATCGACCGGAAGCCCGACGAGAGCGTGCGAAGCGCGTCCCGCTGGCGGCGTGCCGTCGCGAGCATCTCGGCCTCGTGTTGCGCGTCGATCGCCGCGGCGTACCGGTCGAGCCGGTCGGCCAGCGTCGCGATGTCGTTGAGTTCGCCCAGGCGTCCCTGAAGATCGACGATGGCGGCGGCGTCGCCCTCGGGCGAGATGCCGACGAACTCGAGGGCCTCCCTCGCGTATCGCCACGCCTTCACCGCGAGTCGCAACTCGTGAAACGCCGCGGGCGTCGAGGGGGAGACCCGTCCGGCCGCGTCGAGTCGTTGGCGGCATGTCGACACGTTGGCCCGCAGATGCTCGATGCTCTCCTCCGGCGACGCGGCATGGGCCGACTCGATGGCCGCGATCAGGTCGTTCGCATGGCGGACGAAGCGACCGATGCGGAAGTCGTCGACATGATCCCTCAACGCGGCATTCGCGCGTTCCCGATCCTGAAGCGCCATGGCGAGCGATTCGATCAGTCCGTGCGGCTTTCGCGCGGGCTTGGCCGCATCAAGTTCCTCGAGCAGCCGAAGGTGCACGTCGCAGTCGCGAACCTCGCCCGCGATCCGACGCAGCCGCCCGATCGCCGAACGCACCGGCCGTGCCGCCTGCCGCAGCGATTCGGGAGGAAGCACCGCCAGCACCACGCGAAGGCGGCGGCACGTCACTCGCAACTTGTGCACGAGCGCCGCCTCGAGCGGCCCCTCGCCCTTGCGGGCGCGTCTCAGCAATGACTCGAGGTGCGCGAAGAGTGAATGCAACCCTGATGCCGGGTTCGGTGCGGCCTTCACGGAGTCGCCGGGATTTGCAGTTTCGCTCGGCCGCAATCACTCGAATGTAGTCGAGACGGGCGGCTTCGCGAGCCCGTACGGATGATTAAGAATGACGACCCATGGGTCGTGGGCGGCATCGGTTTGGTGACAGGTCGGGGTCCCCGGCGCATCCCTTGGCCTCTCGGACCCGCCCCACGCCCGTCTCAGACGGTCCGCAGTTGCTTGAAGGCGTCGATCGCGGCCAGACGGCTCTTGCCCAGATCCACAATGGGCATCGGATACTCGAGCCGTGCCAAGGCGAGCGGCGAGAGCGACGAGGGGTCGTGGATCGCGTCGGACGAGAGGGATGCGAGTTCAGGCACCCAGCGGCGGACGTAGGTGCCATCTGGGTCGAATCGTTCGCCCTGACTGACGGGGTTGAAGATCCTGAAGTACGGGGCGGCGTCGGTGCCCGTGGAGGCCGACCACTGCCAGCCGCCGTTGTTGCTGGCAAGGAAGCCGTCGACGAGGTTGGTCATGAAGTGCCGCTCGCCCAGCCGCCAGTCGAGGAAAAGGTTCTTCGACAGGAACATCGCCGTGATCATGCGGACGCGGTTGTGCATCCAGCCGGTGGCCGAGAGTTGACGCATGCCGGCGTCGACGATCGGAATGCCGGTGCGGCCTTCGCGCCATGCCTTGAACTTCGCGTCATCGTCGTTCCAGCGGATCGCCTCGGTGGGCTTCTGGAAGGCCCGGTGCATGCAGACGCGAGGGAAGCCGCTCACGATGTGCACGTAGAACTCGCGCCAGATGAGTTCGCTGATCCACGTGGTCAGGCCTTCCGAGCCCGCGTCCATCGGCGACTTGGTCCCGGTGTTGGCCGCCACCGCCGCCGCGACGCACCGCCGCGGCGAGATGGTGCCGATCGCCAGGTGCGGCGAGAGGCCGCTCGTGCCCTCGACCGACGGCGTGTCGCGTCGATCCTTGTACCTGCGGCCGCCGTGCTCGATGAAGGAGGCCAACCGCGCCCGGGCGTGCTTCTCGCCGGCGGTCCAGAGCGATGAGATGCAGGCCGGGCACTCGAATCCGGGAACCGAGGCGGGCACGGCGTCCGACGTGATGCCGCAGGGCGCGACCTTCCGAGCGGCGGGCCGCGGTTCGACGCCTCCCTGCTCGGCGGCCGTGCGGATCCAAGCCCGCTTGAAGGGCGTGAACACCGTGTAGATGTTGCCGGTGCCGGTGCGGAGCGTTCCGGGTTCCATCACGACCTGGTCGTGCCACGGGCTTGCGTGGATGCTCTTGGCGCGAAGGGCGTCGATCACGGCGTGGTCGCGCCGGCCCTCGTTGACCTCGTATTCGCGGTTGAAGAAGACCGCATCGCACTTGGAGTCGACGCACGCCTTCACGACCGTCGCGGCGACCTGTTCGGGCTTGGCCGCGGTGCGGATGAGGAGCGGGATTCCCAGGGCATCGAGCGATCGCGACAACTCGGCGAGCGATCGAAGCATGAGGTCGATGCGGGCCGGGGCGTAGTCGTGGGCCTTCCACTCGGCGGGCGAAATGACGAAGATCGCCACCGCGCCGTCGTCGGCGCTGCGGGTGGCGTTGGAGAGGGCGGTGTTGTCGTCGACGCGAAGGTCGGAACGGAACCAGATGAGTGGGCGCATGGCGGAGGGGGCGGGTCAGGAGGAGGAGATGCCGCAACGCACGCGGATGGCGACGGCCTGCGATCGAATGGCGGCCAGGTGCGAGGGGTCGAAGCGATCGAGGTTGGAGAGGATGGTCCGCATGCGATGGTTTCGGGCGAAGACGGGACGGTGCCGGTCGAGGAAGTCCCAGTAGAGCGTCGTGAAGGGGCAGGCCTCCGGGCCCGTGCGGAGCGTGGGGTCGTAGCGACACCCCTTGCAATAGTTGCTCATCCGCTTGATGTACTGGCCGCTTGCACAGTACGGCTTGGTGCCCACGACCGGCGGAGAGGCGTCGGTGCCGTCCGCGTGCATGACCATGCCTAGCGCGTTGGGCAGCGTCACCCAGTCGACGGCGTCGACGAACATGCTGAGATACCAGTCGCTGACGGCCTTGGGGTGCACGCCCGCGATGAGCGCGAAGTTGCCCGTCACCATCAGTCGCTGGATGTGGTGGCCAAAGCCGTGCTGCACCACCTCGCCGATGCACCGCTGGAGGCACGCCATGTCGGTCTCGCCCGTCCAGTAGAAGGGCGGGAGATTTCCCCGGGCCCCGAGGAAGTTGCGGCGCTCGTAGTCGGGGCCTTCATGGTGGTAGATGCCGCGGATGTATTCCCGCCACCCGATGATCTGGCGAATGAAGGCCTCGACCGACTGCAGCGGGGCCTTCCCCTTGGCGAAGGTGTCAAGCGCGGCCTTCACGCATTCGCGGGGGTCGAGCAACTTGAGGTTGAGCGCCGGCGAGAGCAGCGAGTGGTACACGAAAGGTTCGGTCGACCACATCGCGTCCTCGAAGGGGCCGAACTCGGCGAGGCGGCGAGCGACGAAGTCCTGGAGGGTCTCGAGGGCCTGTTCGCGGGTCACGGGCCACGCGAAGGACTCGAGTGTGCCCGGCGCCTCTGGCAGCATCCGTTCGATCGTCGCCATGACGTCCCGCGTGACGGCGTCGGGCTCGAACCGCAGCGGCCTGGGAGGTCGCGGCGAGGGCCCCGAGGCCGGGAAGGACTTGCGGTTGTCGGCGTCGTAGTTCCAGTCGCCGCCCTCGGGCTTGCCGTCGTCGTCGACGAGGATGTTCAGCCGGCGCCGCTGCTGGCGATAGAAGTACTCCATCGTCAGGTCCTTGCGGCCCTTGGCCCACGCCTCGAACTCGGCGTGGGTCGTCAGGAAGTGGGGGTCCTCGAGCGTCTCGAGCGACAGGCCGTGCTTGGCGCAGGCGGTCGCGATCGAGGCCCCGACCCGGTGTTCGCCCGCTTCCACCATCACCACTCGGGCGGCGTCGAGGTCGGTCGCCGCGCGGCGGAGTTCGTCGGGCAGCGAGTGCGTGTTCGCGAGGTCGTCCAGCGCCACGTAGCGAACGCGATGACCCTGCGATCGCAGCCACGCTGCGTGGTGTCGCATCGCGGAGAGGAACAGGCACGTTCGCTGGCGATGGCTCGGGATGTGCCTCGATTCCTCGAGCACCTCGGCCATGAGCACCCAGTCCTCGCCCCGTCGGATCGCCTTGAGCGCAGGCGACGTCCGCGAGAGCTGGTCGCCGAGCACCAACGCGATGGAGGTTCCCTGACGGGCTCGAGAAGTCACGCCGTTGCTTCGGACCATCGGCCCCGGAGGATTCACCGGGGCGCCCTGTCCGGGCCTCGTCAGAGCTTCCGCAACGCATCGACCAGGCGGTCGATGTGCTCCTTCGTGTGCGCGGCGGAGATCTGCACCCGAAGCCGTGCATGTCCTTCCGGAACCACCGGATAGCCGAAGCCGATGACGAAGACGCCCAGTTCGAGCAACCGCCGGCTCATGCGGATCGCCTTGGCCGTGTCGTGCACGATGATCGGGCAGATCGCGGTGGGGGACTCGATCACCTCGAACCCCGCGGCGCGGATGCTCGTCCTCGCGTGCGTGCAGTTGTCCCGAAGCCGGGCCACCATGCCAGGATCGGCCAGCAGCAACTCGATGGCCTTGTTCGCCGAGCACGCCACCGTCACCGGCAGGGCGTTGCTGAAGAGCGTGGGCCGGCCCCGCTGCACCAGCAACTCCGTGACGCGGCGACTCCCCGCCACGAAGCCGCCCGCGCCGCCGCCCAAGGCCTTGCCGAGCGTGCCGGTGAAGATGTCGACGCGATTGGCCGCGGCGGGCGACTTGGCGTCCAGCGGATCGATCATGCCGAAGTGCTCGTGCGTGCCGCGGCCTGTCCGGCCCATCACGCCGTGGCCGTGGCTGTCGTCGACGATGAGCATCGCGCCGTAGTCGTCGCACAGATGGCGCATGGTGGCCAGGTCGCCGATCGATCCCTCCATGCTGAAGACGCCGTCGGTGACGACCCAGATCTGTCCGGTGACGTCCTTGTTGGCCTTCGCGTTGGCGAGCGCCTCGGCGAGCGAGCCCGGTCCGTTGAGCACGTTGTTGCGATAGACGGCCTTGTGGACGCCCTTCTTGATCACCGTCGTCAGCCGGATGGCGTCGATGATGCAGGCGTGGTTGAGTTCATCCGAGATGATGATGTCGCCCGGTTCGCACAACGTGGGGAAGAGGGCTTCGGCGGCCGTCCACGCCGAAACGAAGGTGTACGCCGATTCCGTGCCCATGGAGCGGGCGATCGAGCGTTCCAGGGTTTCGTGGGGCGTGAAGGTGCCGCAGATGAAGCGGACGGAGGCCGTCCCCGCGCCGTAGTCGCGGAGGCCCTTGATCCCCGCCTCGACCACTTCCGGGTGGTTGGCGAGGCCGAGGTAGTTGTTTGAGCAGAAGCACAGGCACTCGCCGAACTCGCGGAGTCGGACGGAAGGGCCCATGGGTCCCTCGATCATCTGCAGATGCTTGTACTGTCCGCCCGCGCGAAGGGAGGCGAGCGTGGCGTCGGTGCGTTCGTCGAATCGGTTGGGCATCGGAGGTTCCGTGTGTGGGTGCAGGTCGAGCGGGTTCAGGATGGCGAATGATCGGCTGAGTCGATCGGCTTGGGGCCGTGAGCGTGGGCGGAGGACTTCTCACCCGTGAGCAGCACGATGCCGCTGATGATGAGCAGGCAGGCGATGCCCTTGCGAAGGCTCATGCCCTCGCCCAGCATCACCCAGCCGAGCAGCACGGCCGTGGCAGGCGAAAGCGCGAAGGCGATGGGCCGGATCCTCGAGATGTCGCCGCCCGGCGAGGCCAGCCCCATGTAGAAGAAGAACACCCCCGCGAAGCCCGCGAGCAGCCCCGAGCCCAGGGTGAGCATCAGCCACACCTGCGGGGTCGCGTTGGTCGCCCATCCGGGTCGTTCCCACTTCCAGACGTCCATGGACACCCAGTAGGCCGCCGCCGCCATGGGCAGCGTCGTCACCGTGCGGACCAGCAGCACCGCCATCGGTCCCACCTGCCCGGTGTTGAGCGCCTTTTTCGTGAAGATCTCGCCGACGCCCCAGCAGAGGCCCGCGAGCACGGCCATGACGATCGCCAGCATCGATGGTCCCTCGCGGCCTTAGTTGCCCGTGATCGGCGCGAGCCGTACGCGACGGAAGTGAATCTCCGCGCCCTCGCTCTGCAGCGCGATCGTTCCGGGAATCCGCTCGCACCCGGAGGCGGCATTGAGCGTCTCGCCGTTCACGTTGAGCGTCACGTGGCCGCCGTCGACGATGATCTCGTACTCGTTCCACTCCCCCAGCGGCTGCTCGTTGGCCCGCAGGTGCTTGGTGTTGCGGCCGTTCGTCCGGGCGGGGTCGGCCGTCATGACGAAGTTGCCGATGTTCCAGAAGTCGCCCGCCGAACCGCTCTGGAGCTGCGCCTCGATGCTCCGAGGCCACACCTGGTCCGGCTCCTGCACCCGCAGGAGCACGCCGCTGTTGCCCGCCTTCTTCGTCACCGGGTTGAACCGCCACTCCAGCTTGAGGACGTAGTCGGTGAACTTCTCCTTGGTCCGCAGGTAGCCCACCGGGTTGCCCTTGCACACCAGCACGCCCTCGCCGTCGATGCTCCAGACGTCCTCCATCTTGCCGCCTTCGGGCAGCAGGAACGTCCACTGCGAAAGGTCCTTGCCGCTCAAGAGCGAGACTTCTCCCGGCAGCGTCCCGCCAAGATCACGCACCTTGATGTTGCGGTACGCGACGCCATCGCCGTGCTCCTGCAACGCGATGTGCCCCCGCGGCTGGATCCCGAAGCCCGCGTACCCCTTGAACTTGCTCTTGGCGATCATCTCCCTCCATGCGGGCCCGTCCGTGCGACACTCGACGATCTTCCGCCCGTTCAGGAAGTGCTGCAGCAGTCCCTGGTGAAGGCGAATGCGGGCGTGATTCCACTCGCCCGCCGGATGCAACTCCTTGTCCGCCGGCGCAGCCGCCATGTCGTAGAGCGAGCCCGCCCCGTGCGGATCACCCGGCTTCGCGCCGTAGCCGCCGTCGTCGAGCACCTGGAACTCCGGACCCGTCTGCCAGGTCGCGTCGTTGGTCTCCGCCACCCGGTAGATGATGCCGCTGTTGGCCGCCTTCTCGCACTTGAACTCGAGCGAGAGCTCGAAGTCGCCGAACTGCTCGCGCGTCACCAGATCGCCGCCCCCGCCGCCCTTGAGCACCCGCAACTCGCCGCCGGCGACCTGCCAGCCCTTCTCCGGGAAGCCCTCCTTGCGGTACCCTCGCCACGCCGAGCCGTCGTCGCCCTTGAGCAGCAACCTCCAGCCGGCCGCCTGTTCCGCGGGACTCAGTGTCTGCGCGGGTGCGAGGGTCGATCCGATGGCGAGCGTCAGGCAAGCGGCGGCAAGCAGTCTTCGCATGGTCGAGTCCTTGGCTTGAGGGTCAACGATTCGCGTCGGCGGTCTCCTGTGACCGTTCGAGAATCCTACGGTCCATCTTCGGGCCCGTCGCCCGCACACGCCATGCCCCTCGCCTTTCACAAGTACCACGGCTGCGCCAACGACTTCGTGCTCCTCGACCTCGTCGCCGAGCCGGGCTGGGCCCGAGTCGATCTCGGGGCCGTCGCGACGCACCTCTGCGATCGCCGCCGCGGCATCGGCGCCGATCAACTGCTCGCCCTCGAGCCAGGCGATTCGCCCGCGAGCGTCGCCATGCGAATCTTCAACGCCGACGGATCGGCCGCGGGCATGTGCGGCAACGGACTCCGCTGTGCCGCTCGTCACGCCCGTGAACGCATGGGCCGTCGTGACAACCCCGTGGTGATCGAGGTCCGATTCGGCGGCGGCGTCCGCGCGTGCCCGGTGACGCTCGACCTGAGTCCCGGCGGCGACGTGATCGCCGCGACCGTCGACATGGGAACGCCCGCCTTCGACCCCGCGAAGATCCCGACGCTGATCGAACCCCGCGGCGGCCGCGTCGTCAACGTGCCGCTGCCGCCCGATCTGGCCGCCCTCTGCGCCGCGAGCGGGGCTTCGCTCGAACCCCTCGCCGGCTGCGTCAGCATGGGCAATCCGCATCTCGTGCTCTTCGGCAAGCGGCCGACCCCTGCGATCGCCGCGTCGCTGGGGGCGGCCCTCGAGACCTCGGCGTGGTTCCCCGAACGCGTCAACGTACACTTCTGCGAGGTGGGGACGCCGAATCGAATCGCGATCCGCTCATGGGAACGCGGCACGGGCCTGACGCCGGCCTGCGGGAGTGGTGCATGCGCAACGGTGGTCGTCGCCATCGCCGCGGGACGCACAGGCCGCGACGTTGCCGTCGATATGCCCGGCGGCGAGGTGCGCGTGCAACTGAGCGATTCCGATCGAGTGCTCCTCACCGGACCGGCCGCACACGCCTTCGAAGGCCTCGTGTCGCTCCCCGCTTGACTCGTCGCAGGACCCCGGCCTAGTCTCTTGCAAGCATCAAGAGTCCTCGCACCTGCAAGGTGTGAGGCGGCAACCGAGCGGTTCTCAACGAACACGCCGCGGTGCCGGGAGCCCCTGCGAGGGGACCGATGCGGCCCGACGACCTTGCGTCGAATGGGCAAAAACGCGGCTGCGTCAGCCGCACCCCTCGCACAGGTCCCACGCTCGATGCCGCGGAGTCGGCGTCATGGGTGTTCGTGCAGCACGTCCGTCGCAGGAAGTCGAGTTCAAGCCCTCGGTCGCGTCGCAGGGCGTGAGCGGGGCGGGCCGGGCCCGCTGGTCCACCGTAGCCGTTCGAGGCGGGCGGCGTCCCGACCCCACGACGGGCGCGATCCTGACGCCCATCGTCCAGTCGACGACGTTCGTGCAGGAAGTGGTGGGGCGTCACAAGGGACACACCTACTCGCGGGCGAGCAATCCGACGGTCTCCGCGCTCGAGGAGGCGCTCGGGGCCCTCGAGGATTCGCTGCCGGGCGTGGCGTGCTCCACCGGCATGAGCGCGATCTCGACGCTGCTGCTGTCGACGCTCAGGGCCGGCGATCATGTGGTGGCGGGCCGCGCGGTGTACGGCGGCACGGTTCGCTTCGCCAACATCGTGCTCGCGCCGCTGGGTGTCCGCACGACCTTCGTCGACGCCACGAGGCCGGAGGCCGTGGCGGAAGCCATCGGTCCCGCCACGCGTCTGGTCTTCATCGAAACGCCCGCCAACCCCACGCTGGTGCTCGCGGACATCGCCGCCATCGCCAAGGAGTGTCGACGCCGCGGGGTGCTGCTCGCCGTGGACAACACCTTCATGACGCCGGTGCTCCTGCGGCCGCTCGACCTTAACGCCGACGTCTGCATCCAGTCCACGACCAAGTACGTCGAGGGTCACAACGCCACCGTCGGCGGGGTGCTCACGACGAGGGACCCCGCGCTGCGGGAAAGGCTCGCGCTGGTGCGCAAGACGCTGGGCGTCATCCAGTCCCCCTTCGAAGCCTGGCTCACGCTCCAGGGCCTCAAGACGCTGCCGCTGCGAATCAGGACGCACAGCGCCAACGCCCTTGAGGTCGCGAGGTTCCTCGAGGCGAATCCGGCCGTCAGCCGCGTGCACTACCCCGGCCTCGACTCCTTTCCGCAGCGGGCGCTGGCGACGCGGCAGCATGCCGACGGACACCATGGCGGCATGCTCAGCTTCGAACTCAAGGGCGGGGTCGAGGCGGGCATCGCCCTGATGAACGCGGTGCGTCTTTGCTCGCTCGCCGAGAACCTCGGCGCCGTCGAGACCCTCATCACCCACCCCGTCACCATGACCCATGGCGACGTTCCCGCGGCACAGCGTCGGGAGGCGGGGATCACCGACGGACTGGTCCGCCTGTCCGTGGGATTGGAAGACCCCGCGGACGTCATCGCCGATCTGCGCGGCGCACTCGCGCGGGCCTCGCGGCCGGGTCGGGTGCAGCGGCGAAAGCGGGGTTCCGATACCTCGAAGCGGTCCGGAGTCCCGAGCGAGCCCACCCCCGAAAGGAGGGGGAGGCGATGACCACGCTCGCGACCACGCACCCCGGACTGCGCCTCGCAGGCAATGCACGCGAACTCGAAAGCGAAGAGACCATGGCCACCAACACCCCGATCACCGTCCTGAAGTTCGGCAGCTCCATCCTCGCCAACGAGGGGCTGCTCCCCCGCGCGGTGCACGAGATCTACCGCTACGTGCGCCAGGGCCATCAGGTGGTGGCCGTCGTCTCCGCCTTCCTCGGCGAGACCGATCGGCTCTTCGCCCACGCCAGACGCTACGGCGAGCAGGCGGACCCCGTGGCCATCGCATCGCTCGTCTCGCTGGGCGAGGCCCACGCGGTGTCGCTCTTGGGTCTGGCCCTCGATCAGGCCGGCATTCCGATGAACGTGCTCGACTCCGCCGGCATGGGTCTCTCGACGCTCGGGCCCGCGATCGACTCTCGCCCCACCGGGCTCAATGTCGAGAACGTCAAGCGAGCCCTGGCCCAGAAGCCGGTCCTCGTCGTCCCCGGCTTCATCGGCCGCGACGATATGGGCCGTGTCACGCTCCTCGGCCGCGGCGGCTCCGACTACACCGCCCTCTTCATCGCCGGTCAGCTCGGCGCGCATCAGGCCGTCCTCATCAAGGACGTCGACGGCCTCTACGACCGCGACCCGGCCAAGTTCGCCGACGCCAAGCGCTATGAACGGGTGTCGTACGAGGACATCCTGCAGATGCCCGAGAAGATCGTGCAGCACAAGGCTGTGCGCTACGCGGCCGACGTGGGCCTGAACTTCGGCGTCGGGGCCGCGGGCCAGCGGGTGGCCACGTGGGTGTGGGACGGCCGCAGCGCGTTCGCCACCAAGCCGCTGACCGTGAAGCCGCTCCGCGTCGCGCTGGCCGGTGCCGGCATCGTCGGTCGCGGCGTCTATGAACGCTTGAAGTCCCTGCCCAACTTCTTCACCGTCACGTCGGTGTGCGTCCGCGACGTCGCCAAGCACGCCGCGTCGGGCCTTCCCGCCGAGTTGCTCACCAACGACTGGCGAAAGGCCATCGAGCACGCCGACGTCGTCGTCGAGACCATGGGCGGCCTCGAGCCCGCTGGCGACGTCATCTGCACCGCCCTCACCTCGGGTCGCCACGTGGTCACCGCCAACAAGGCGGTCCTCGCGCACGACTTCGATCGCTTCACCGATTGTCGTCGCCGCTCCAACGCCCGCCTGCTCTACAGCGCGGCCGTCGGCGGCGGCGTGCCCATCCTCGAGGCCGTGCGGGCCGCCGCGCGTCGTGGCCGCATCGCCAGCGTCCGCGGCGTCGTCAACGGCACCACCAACTTCGTCCTGGGCCTTCTCTCCCGCGGCATCGACTTCGCCGAAGCCATCCGCAAGGCTCAGGACGCGGGCTTCGCCGAGCCCGACCCCTCGGCCGACATCGACGGGCACGATGCCGCCGCCAAGGCCTGCCTCATCGCCCGCGAGGCCTTCGGCCATCCGATCTTCCCCAATCAGGTCAAGCGCATGGGCATCTCGCACCTCACGCCCAACCACGCGGCCCAGGCCGCCGCGCAGGGCGGCGCGATTCGCCTGGTGGCCCACATCTCGTGCCCCCGAGGCATGACGCACGCCACCGTCGCGCCCCTCATCCTCCCCGGCGACGATCCGCTCGCCCAGGTGCAGGACGAGCACAACTGCGCCGTCATCACCATGGAGGACGGCTCCCGCACGGTCGTCACCGGCCGCGGTGCGGGCCGCTGGCCCACCGCCGAGAGCATGGTGGGAGACCTCTTCGAACTCGTCAGGGGCGACAACGTCTCCGACGACGAGGAATACATCGGGGAGATCGCGGCATGAGAGACGCCACCAAGATCGTCGCCTTCGTTCCGTGCGACGGCGATCCATTCCACGCCTCCGTCACGCCCGTCTATCAGACCGCCACCTTCGATCAGGACGTGGCCTCCGAGTTCGGCCGCTACGACTATTCGCGGAGCGGCAACCCGACGCGCGAGGTCCTCGAGAAGCAGGTGGCTTCGCTCGAACGAGGCGTTCGCGCCTTCGCCTACGCCAGCGGCGTGGCGGCGATCGATGCCACCCTCGACCTGCTCTCGCCCGGCGACGAGATTCTCGCGTGCGACGACCTGTACGGCGGGACGTACCGCCTCTTCTCGCGTGTGGCCGAACGCCGCGGCATCGTCACTCGATACGCCGACCTCACCGACCTCGCCGTCGCCCGCGCCGCCATCACGCCCAAGACCCGCCTCGTCTACGTCGAATCCGTGAGCAATCCGCTGATGCGAGTGTGCGACGTGCGCGCCCTCGCCTCGCTCGCGCACGAGCACGGGGCGTCGCTGGCGGTCGACAACACGTTCTTGTCGCCCTTGGGCATGCGCCCGCTCGAACTCGGGGCTGACATCGTGATTCAGTCGGCCACCAAGTACCTCTGCGGCCACGGCGACGTGACCGCGGGCACGATCGCGGTGCGCGACGAGTCGCTCGCGAAGCAGCTGGCCTTTATGCAGAACGCGACCGGCACGGCGCTGGCTCCGCACGAGTGTTTCCTGCTGCTGCGGGGCCTCAAGACGCTCGATCTGCGGCTCGAACGCCAGCAGCGTTCGGCCGCGGCGGTGGCGAGGCACCTCCTCGAGCGGCCCGAGGTCCGCACGGTTCGCTTCCCCGGCCTGCCGGGGTTCCCCAACGTGTACGTCCACAAGCGACAGGCGACGGGGGACGGCGCGGTGGTCTGCTTCGAGACGGGGAATGTCGAGCGATCGCGGCGGTTCGTCGAGGCCCTGCGGCTCTTCCCCATCCGCGTGAGTTTCGGGAGCGTGGGCTCGTCGGCATCGATGCCGTGCGCGATGTCGCACGCCAGCATTCCCGATGAAGTCCGCAAGGCCCGCAACTTTCCGTCCGATATCGTCCGCCTGAGCGTGGGGATCGAGGATGTCCGCGACCTGATCGCCGATATCGACGCGGCCTTCGCCGCGTCGTCGACGCCCGTCGCGGTGCAGGCCGGCGGTGCTTCATCCTTGATCGAGACCAAGCCGGCGTCGACACTCGGAACGTCCGCATGCCCCTGAACATCAAGTCCGTCGCCGTCGTCGGCGCCACCGGCGCGGTGGGCCGCGAGGCCCTGTCGATCCTCGAGCAGCGGGGACACCCCGCGAGCCGAATCGTCCCGCTCGCCTCGCCCCGCTCGGCGGGTTCAAAGGTGCCGTACGCGGGCGGCGAACTCACCGTCCGTGCGTTGACCGAGGAATCGTTCAAGGGCGTGGACGTCGCCATCTTCTGCGCCACGTCCGGCGTCTCGAAGCAATACGCCCCCGCGGCCTTGGCCGCCGGCTGTCACGTGGTGGACAACTCGTCGGCCTTCCGCATGGATCCGGCGGTGCCGCTGGTGGTGCCCGAGGTGAATCCCGGCGAGGTGCCTGACCCGACAAGTCCGCGACTGATCGCCAACCCGAACTGCTCGACGATCCTGATGCTGGTGGCGCTCAATCCGTGGCGAAAGCGCTTCGGCGTCGAGCACGCCACGGTCTCGACGTATCAGGCGGTGTCCGGAGCGGGTGCCGCGGCGATGGACGAACTTCGTGCGCAGGTCGAGCAGCATCTCGCGGGCAAGCCGGTCGAGACCAAGGTCTTCTCCGAGCAGTGCGCCTTCAACGTCTTCAGCCACAACAGCCAGGTCGACCCGGCTACCGGGCTCAACGTCGAGGAACTCAAGCTCATCAAGGAGACGCACAAGATCTGGGGCGATGCGAACGTGACCATCACCCCCACGTGCATCCGCGTGCCCGTCTTCCGCGCCCATAGCGAGAGCTGCGCCGTGCGGCTCGGCCGTCCAGCGACCGAAGAGGAGGTCCGCCGCGCGTTCGAGGGCGAACCGGGCGTCCGCGTCGTCGACGACCGCGGCGGCAACCGCTTCCCCACGCCCCTGAAGGCAGCGGGCGGAAACGACGTGCTCGTGGGCCGCATCCGGGTCGACCCCGCCGCCGGCCTCGACGCGACGGGCCGCTCCCGCCACTGGTGCCTCTGGCTCTGCGGCGACCAACTCCGCAAGGGCGCGGCCCAAAACGCCATCCAGATCGCCGACCTTCTGGCGGCCTGACCCCGCTCAACCGCCGCCACCGGCCGCGAAGGGGTACAATCGACCGGCCGCGGGTGTAGTTCAGCGGTAGAACGTCAGCTTCCCAAGCTGAATGTCGAGGGTTCGATCCCCTTCACCCGCTTTGCCTCAATCACGCGAGGCGTTGTGCTTCGCAGCGCGATGTATGATTCCATGACGTCGTGGCAGGAAGGTGTCGTGGCGATCGCGCAAACCGTGGCACCCGCCTCAAGGCGCAAGGCCAGCCGGCCGTCGCTCCCGCCGCTTCCCGCTTGAGGCAATCATCCCGATGGCCGGCCCCCCGGATCTCATGGATCTTGAACGGACGCTCCGCTCGGCGTTCGAAGGCGTCACCCGCGCCGGCGGCACTTCCTGGACCGACTCCATCTCGCTCGACCTCATGGGCGTGGCAGGGAAGGACTTCTTCATCACCCATCGCGACGACGACCGGACTTGGCAGGATGTCGCCGCCGACGAGGGGTGGAACCCCGATGCGGCGATCGGCGGCTGGGCGTTTCTCGATCCCGTGGGATTTCGCTATTACCTCGCGGCGGCCATGTGGCGGATGGTCAAGGGCAGCGAGGTTGGTTCGCTTGCGTGGCAGTTTCGTCGGCCGGTCAAGGCGAAGGGGCGTCGACGGTTCGAGGAGCGGTGGTCGCTCGACGGGCCGCAGCATGCCGCCGCCATGCGGTTCGCGGCGGCGATGCGAGACGCTGCGTTCGAGCGCGGCGATAGCCACGCATACGACGAGTGGAGTGCGGCGATCGACTCTTGGCGACCGGAGTGATGCTTCGGCTCGCCGACGTTGATCGTCTCCGTCGCGGCGTGTACGTCGCGGCATGCCAACGACAGCCTGATGGACGGGCCGGTTTGACGCGGGCGTTCAGGAAGGAACCGCCGCCAGTCGACCCCCGACTCCCGACACGCCTGCATTCAGCGGGGATGAAGAGCGCAAGAAACGTGGCCGGGGGTTCCACGCGGGCGAAGGGCCGTTCTACGGTGAAGCATGATTCACGCATCGATGTCGCCGATGACCCGCCTGCTCGCCGCGATCGCCACGTTCCTGGCCACGGGAGGCGACGTGCTCGCCCAAGAGGCCAAGCCGGAACGGCCCGAGCGGCTGGAGGGCGCCAATCCGCCCGAATCGCCGGCGGGTGCAACGGCGTCCGACGCGGCCGCTCCATGGCGGGTACTGCCGGGGCTTCAGCCCGACGGGCGCGTGCAACTGCCCAACCAGTGGTCGCTTCGCCCGGCGGGTCCTCAGGTCGAAGTGGGGGACTTTCCCGTGAACGTCGTGTTGAACCCGGCGTGCACGCACGCGGCGGTGGTCCACTCGGGGCACGGCACCCATGAGGTGATCGTGGTAGACGTCAAGACCAGGTCGATCACCTGTCGCGTCCCGCTGCCGCAGACGTTCTATGGCGGCTGCTTCAGCCCGGACGGGTCGCGGCTGTTCGTCAGCGGTGGCGAGGAGGACGTGGTGCATTCGTTCGCCTTCGCCAAGGGCCTGCTGTCCGATGGGTGTTCGTTGCGGGTGGTCGACCCCGCCACGAGCTTCGTGACGACGGGGATCGGCACGACGGAGGACGGCTCGCGGCTGCTGGTGTGCGGCTCGTGGGGAGGGAAGCTCGCGATCACGGACGCCAAGGACGTGGGCGACGCCCGTCTGATCGACTTGGGCAAGGGCACGTATCCATACGCGGCCGTGGCCGACCGGGACGACCCCGACCGGGCCTTCGTCTCCCTGTGGGGCGGTGCGGCGGTCGCGACGGTCGATCTCAAGACGGGCGATGTGAAGGAACGTTGGGCGACGCCGAGCCACCCGACCGAGATGGTGCAATCGCCCCGGGGCCACATCCTCTACGTGGCGTGCTCGAACAGCACCAAGGTGGCCGCGATCGACACGTCGACGGGGCGAACGATGGAAGTGATCGACTGCGCGCTCTATCCCGGGGTTCCCTCCGGAAACACGCCCCAGAGCGTCTCGCTCAACGCGGACGGAACGATGCTGGCGGTGGCGAACGCGGACGCGAACAACATCGCGATCTTCGACGTGAGCGAGGCGGGGCATGCGCGATCGACGGGCTTCGTGCCCGCGGGGTGGTACCCGACCTCGGTTCGGTTCCTTCCCGACGGTTCGCTCGTCTACGCGAACGGCAAGGGCGTCATGCCCCGGTCCAACCGGCACGGCCCGAACCCGCTGGTCTCCTCGCCTGGAGGCGTGCGGGAGTACATCGGCGGACTCATGCGGGGGACGTTGGGGTTCGTCAAGTCGCCCAATGCCAAGTCGATGGAGCGGTACACGCGCGAGGCGTACGCGGCGACGCCGCTGCGTCGGGATGCGGCGGCGAGGGCTGAGGCGCGCGAGGCCGACAATCCGATTCCGGCGAGCATCGGCGGGAAGAGCCCCATCCGCCACGTGATCTACGTGATCAAGGAGAACCGGACGTACGACCAGGTCTTCGGCGACATGAGCGAGGGCAAGGGCGACGCGAATCTGTGCCTGTTTCCGGAGCGGGTGACGCCCAACCATCACGCGCTGGCGCGGGAGTTCGTCCTGCTCGACAATTTCTACGTCGACGGCGAAGTCAGCGCCGACGGGCACGAGTGGTCGATGGGCGCGTATGCGACCGACTTCGTCGAGAAGACCTGGCCCCTGACCTATCGCGGGTCGCGGCCGAAGCACCGCGAGTTGGCCTATCCGTCCGAGGGTGCGTTCGCGATCGCCGACGGCGCGGGTGGACACCTGTGGGATCGGTGCAAGGAGGCGGGCGTGACCTATCGCAGCTATGGCGAATGGGTGGAGAACGGTCCGACCGCCGACTCGCCCGGAACCGCCAAGGCCGACGCGCTCGAGGGCCACTTCGATCCGATGTTCCGGAGTTTCGACATGGACTACCCGGACGTGAGGCGAGCCGAACGGTTCCTCGCCGAACTCAAGCGCTTCGAGGCCGAGGGCGACATGCCGCAGTTGTGCATCGTGCGGCTGCCCAACGACCACACCGCGGGCACGCGAGCGGGCAGCCGAACGCCTACTGCGTGCGTCGCGGACAACGACCTCGCGATGGGGATGGTGGTGGAGGGCGTGTCGAAGTCGAAGTTCTGGCCGAGCACCGCGATCTTCGTCGTGGAAGACGACGCCCAGAACGGGTCGGACCACGTCGATGCGCATCGCACGGTGGCGTTGGCCATCAGTCCCTACTCGAGGCGAGGCTCGGTGGACTCGTCGCTCTACTCGACGTCGAGCATGCTCCGCACCATCGAGTTGATCCTCGGATTGCAGCCGATGAGCCAGTTCGACGCCGCCGCTCTCCCGATGTACCGCAGTTTCCGGGCGCAAGCCGACACTCGCCCCTACGCGATCCGGCCGCCCGTCGTGGACGTGAACGAGCGGAACGTGGTCGGGGCGTGGGGCGCCGAGATGTCGGCGGAGTTCGATCTCGCCAAGGAGGACGCGGCCGACGACCTGCTGCTCAACGAGGTCGTCTGGAAGTCGGTCAAGGGCCCAGACAGCCCGATGCCTCCGCCCGTTCGAGCGGCCTTCCTGTTCGAGCACCGCAAGGACGATGACGACTGACGCGGACCAACGGGTCGATCCGGCGATCCGTCGTCGCGGTCGCGCCGTTCGAGCGACTCGCGGGCGTTTGGAGAAGCGGCCGCGTGCGAACGGACGGAACCCGCGGCGTCGCAGCGGACGACCTCGCGGACCGTGGATGAACCCTTGCCCGCCCCGCCATCGTTGTCGCCTGCGGCCACCGAACTCACCGGGCGTACGCATGCCTCGAGGTGCACGACGCGGCAGCGTTCAGCGGGCCCGATACCGGACAGAACCAGGACACGCGGGCCCCGGGCGGTCGTGTACCGCTCCGCGAAGCGGCGTCATCGGGGCACCATCGGCGGGTGCGGCGGGTGGCATGGGAGGCAGAGCCCTGGGCGAACCACGCCCGTCGACCCTGCGGCACCCTTCGACGCTTGAATGCCTCATCGACCGACGAGAGGATTCCGTGAAAGTGTCCGACGTCGCTTGCAACGGCGTCATCTGATGTTCCACTTGACGGGTGAAAGTTCGTGTCTCCAAGTCGTGGATCGGGTGTGGAGTCGTGGCCGCGAGTCTGCATGCGGGCGCCGACGCGTTCGCGTCGATCGTGCACGACGGGTTCTCGTATCCGCCGGGCTCGTACACCATCGCCAACCCGCCGCCCGTGGGCGGCAGCGGCTTCACGAACTCGCCCTGGTCGATCTCGATCACGATGGCGGAACCCGGACTCACGCATCCGTCGGCGATCGATCCGGTCGGAGGCCGGGCGATCTCCACCGGGAGCGCCCGCGGCCTGAACCTGAACGCGGCCAACTTCCGCCCCACCGAAACCTATTGGGCCTCGTTCCTCGCCAACCAAGGCGGGAACAACGGCAACGTCGTCCTTCAGTTCTACGGCGGCAGCACCCTGAACGTCTCCACGCAGGGGACGGCGGGCCTCGGGCGCGCCGAGGTGTCGCACAGCGTCTTTGGTCAGCCCCTTGTCACCGTGGCATCCGCCCCGGGTTCGGTGTCGCTGCTGCTCACCAACTTCGTGCTGGTGCGTTTCTCGCCACGCAGCGGCGGTCAGCGCGTCGATTGCTGGGTCAACCCGCCATCGGTCGATGCACTCGGCGAACCGCTGCTGGGGATCGACACGGCCGCACTGAACACCAACGGGCTGGCCATCCAGAGCGGCAACCTTCTGACCGCGATCGATGAGATCCGCATGGACCGCTCGCTCGGCGGCGTGATGGCGCCGTCGCCGGGCGCATGGCTGGTCGTGCTGCTCGGCGGCGGGGCGATGCTCCGTCGCCGCTGACGTCGATCGCCCAACGGGGTCCGAACAGGCCGAGCCGACCCGACCACGCGACCTCACGCCCGACCCCGCAGACCGATCATCGCGAGGGCCAGAGACCCTCGTGTGGCGGGTCGAACGGTGCGTGGCGAAGGAATCGTGCCCCTGCGACGTCGATCGAACCGGCCAAGCGGGTCAGCAGCCGCCGGCTTCCCAGACCAGGAAGAATCGCTCGACGTCCGACCCGTCGACCCCGCCATCGAGGTTGACGTCGCTTCGCGCGTCGCCTTGCTCCCACCGCTCGAAAAAGCCTGCGACGTCCGCGCCGTCCACCCCGCCATCGCGATTGAAGTCGGCGGGACAAGGCGCGAAGGAGACGATCAGGGTGGGCCGGCGCGAGGGCACGGAGCCTTCACGACTGTCGAAACGCTTGGCGCTGCCGTTGGATGTCTCGTCGCCCTTCAACAGCAGGCCGTGGTTCGACGAGGGGTTCTCTTGCCAGCGCCGCACGAGCGAAACGAAGTCGGCTGTCGATGTCCAGACGACCGGGCCGTCATAGCCCACCAAGGCCGAGGCGACCGGCCGAGCGACGAAGTCGCCCCCCGGCGAACTCCAGGCCACGGACGGCCAGTTCGCATGACTCCACGTCGCGTCCCCGGGGGCGGCTGGCCCGCCGCCGCCCCCGCCGCCCTCGGCGCCAGTGGGCCCCTCGCTCCACTGGCGGGTCGTTGCGTGCACCGTCACCGGGTTGTTGTCGCTGATGGCCCGCGACACGTACAGGCTCAATCGCACGTCGAGGATGACCGCGTCGGCGGGGACGGCGTCGAGATCGAACTTCAACAAAGCGCGGCGGAATCTCGACGAGTTGCGGAGCGTGTACCCGGCGAAGAGCCCGGGGCCCCCTCCATCGGCGAGGGCCCCGGCGGCGTCCTCGAAGAGCGTTGCGTCCTGGGACGCGACGATCTCGACGACGTCGGCACGAGCCGATGCCGCGGCCATCACGATCAGGCAGGCCATTGGACGCTTGTAACCGGAAGTCGACATGAAGTTACCGCCTCGTTCGTTCGGTTGTCGCCCACGCCCGTTCAGCGACGACGCCGGCGACCGCCGCGGAGGGCGGCCATGGCCAGCAGCGTCGCCGCTCCAGGCGACGGGATGGCGTCGACGGTGAACTGCTGAAGGATCTGCGGCTGCATGTTCGCGACGACCGCCGGGTTCGCTTGGAGGAAGGCGGCGTCGTACCACGGAGTGCCCCACGTGGTCACCGTCAGGCGCTGCGTGATCGGATCGACGTCGAACTGAGTCCATCCGAAGGAGTTGGTCGCCGTCCACGTGCCCTGCAGGAGCTGGTGGGGAATGCCCGAGCCCTGCAAGCCGAGAAGGTCGTAGCCCAGACCTTGCAGGCCGCTGTTCACGATGGCCTGAATGTACCCTTCCTGCTGCATGGCCGGGAGCGCCAGGTAGGTGGACAGCGGAATGGACCCCGGCAGGCCCAGCGAGGCCGCCAAACCGGCGACGGTCGGTCCGAACGGTGCGGCATACGCGCCCGACCCCGTGCTGATCTCCCACGCGCCGCTCTGGATCTGCGGCTGGAACGGGGCGTTGTTGTACGTGAGGTTGTTGACCAGCGTGCCGTGAATGTCGGCCGAGATGAAGACGACGTTGTCGATGTCGTTCTGATCGATGTAACGCAGGAGGGCGTTGCGCTCGGCCGCGTATCCCTCGTAGCGGTCCGAAGCGCTGAGAACACCGAGGTTCTGGATGGGTTCGGGCATCATCACGAACTTCCACGTGACGCCCGAGGCCTGGGCGGCGCTCAGGTCCGCCTTCAGGCGATCGACCTGCGCGTTGCCGAGCATGGTGCGGCCGGGCGTGAACGTGCTCGCGACGTACCCGGGGAAGGTCGACGGATCGGCGGGGTTGGCCCCGGGGAGTTCCTGATCGCGGAAACTGCGGGCGTCGACGGAGAAGAACTGCGCGTCCTGACCGAACCGCTGCGAGCGGTAGAGGTCGGGACGGCCCTCCATGCGAGCGTCGCCGGTGCCCGACCAGACCCGATGCTCCATCGGGTGGTACTCCTGGAATGCCTGGAGTCCGTTGTTGAACATCGAGGTCTGGTTGATGAGGCCCGACGTGGTTCCGAAGCGAGGATCGCTCGAGGCGGGGGCGCCGCCGGCAAAGTCGTTGGTGACCTCGTGATCGTCGATCGTCGCGTACACCGTGGTCGACTGCCTGATGTCGCGGTGGACGTTCATGCCCAGATGGTCGGAGAGAACCTCGTTGTGCTTGGCGCGGAACTGCGAGAGCGTTTGTGCCTGGCCGGAGACGGCGGGCGACGAGACGTCCGCGTAGATGGTGTCGCCGAGGTTCATCCACATGTCAAGGTTCGCGCCGGCGACGTTCCTCAACGCCGGGTACGGAGCCAGTTCGCCTCGCCAGTCGCCGGAGACCCCCATGCGGAAGCCCGCGCGGCCCGAGTCGCGAGCGGTCCGGAACGCGCCCGAGGCGGTCCCGCCGCTCGCATCCGTCGCACGGTAGTAGTACTGAGTCCCCGCCGTCAGGCCGTTCACGGCGACCTTCGCCGGAGCCGTCACGTCGGCCACCGTCGCGGATCGTGACGAAACGATGTTGGTGAACGCAGCGTCCGTCGCCACCTCGAAGTTCACCGTCCCCGCGGAAAGGCTGCGCGCCCAGAGCAGCGATGAGGAGGAAGTGGTTTCGCCCGCCGCCACGCCGTTGACAAGTTGCGCCCGCGCCGCAGCCGTCACGGACAAAGCAAGGCCAGCCGTCAGGACGTACTCGAATGCCTTCAGGATTTTCGCGCTCTTCATCTGAATCTCTCCTTGTGCGACAGAACCTCGCGGTCCGGGAATGTCGTAGTATGCCGCCCCAATCCTTCGACCGGGTGAGCGATACAACAAGTTCGCGCGAATCGCGGCATCATCGCGGCGCAGGGCTTGAAGGCCTTCGGAGGACATAACCGCCGTTTCAAGCCTTGACAAGGTTGTGGCCGATCTCACGCCGCTGGCGGCCTTCTGCGGGGCAAGCGAGGTCAAGGCCTCCGGCAGACCTCTGGGTGCAAGTCAATTCCCGTGTGCCCGCGCGGCATTGATGTCGTCATGTCCGACCGAGTGATCACTCTGCGTCATCAAGCCCTTTGATCGCTGGTTCCGCCATCGCGAGACGCCGCGAACCGTCGGAGCCGACGTCATCCCTCACGACCGAAGAGGTAGAGGCCTCCAAGGCACGCGGCCGTCAGCCCCCACAGGATCGCCGCCGACGCCACCACCATCGGCAGCACGCTGAGGACCACGCCCGCAAGCAGCGCGGGTGGCCGTTGCTGCTTCTTGCCGAAGATGAACAAGGCCATGCCGATCAGTCCGACGAACAGGCCTGAGACGAGCGACATGGGGTCCGACAGTTCCATCGAGGGCCTCCCGGAGAAGGATCGGCCCGTCACGTCGCCCGAATCAATGCAAGTCGAGCGAGCCGCTCTCGGCAGCCAGGCCAGGATCCGTTGGGTCGGTTGCGTGCGAGGGACCGGTGGATATCGGTCGTCTTGGGCAGGGGGCCGGGGTCGCCGTCATGCCGGCAAGCCTCGGCGAAGCGACGTGGTACACTCCCGTGGCGGTCGAGCGAGCGTCGGCCCCAGCCGGGAGATGTCCTGATGCGAGTGCTGGTGATCGTCGGTGTGGTGGTCTTCGTCGCCGCGTTTCTCGGCGCGTGGATCGCCATCATGCTCATGGCGCGGCGGGCGAGCAACGCCCGCGCCGCGCGCGATCGGGCGGCATGGCGTGTCGATGATCGAGACCGCGACGATACCACGCCTCGGGGGCCGGGTGCGGCCGCGTGGATGCCGCTCGGAGTCGCCGGGGCGTTGGGAGCGGCCGCGGCGTCCGACGCGACTACGGAGCAAGCCACACGTCGCGCCGAGCAGGGCGGAGATGGGCCGATGATGGTCGACCCGGGCGTGAGCTCGGACGATGATCGCGACCTGACGCGTGACCTCGACGCCAACCCCGCCGATGATGGCGGCGGGTGGGGCGGCGACGATGGTGGGGGCGGCGGGGATGGTGGCGGCGATGGCGGCGGCGGCGACTGAGCCTCCCGGCTCATTCGCCCGGGATGTGCGAGATCACGCCCTCCCAAGGGCTGCTCGCCGTGGCGTACAGCTTCTTGGGGATTCGTCCGGCGAGGTATGACTGGCGTCCGCCTTCGCACCCATGGCGCATGGCGTGCGCCATCATGACCGGGTCCTTGGCGTGCGCGATGGCCGTGTTCAGGAGCACGCCGTCGGCGCCGAGTTCCATCGCCTGGGCGACGTCGCTCGCCGAGCCCACGCCTGCATCCACGATCACCGGGTAGTTCGCGTCGCCCTGCTTGAGCAGTTCGAGGCACAGGATGATGTTGTTGCGGTTCAGCACGCCCTGGCCGCTGCCGATGGGGCTGCCCGCGGGCATGACGCTCGACGCGCCCGCCTCCTTGATGCGAAGGGCGGCGATGGGGTCGTCGCTCGTGTACGCGAGCACCTTGAACCCCTCCTTCACGAGGATCCGCGTGGCCTCGACGGTGCCTGCCGGGTCGGGCAGGAGCGTCTTGCGGTCGCCGAGCACCTCGAGCTTCACCCAGTCGGCGCCGGGGTTGCCCAGTTGCTCGAGCAGGTCGCGGCCCAGTCGCGACACCCGCACCGCGTCCTCCACGCTGAAGCAGCCCGCCGTGTTGGGCAGGATGGTGTAGCGGTTCAGGTCGAGGGCGTCGAGCAGGCTCTGCCCTTGCTCGTTGTACAGACGCTCGCGACGCACGGCCACGGTCACGACTTCGCAGCCGCTGGCCGCGAGCGAATCTCGCATCAGGTCGAGCGTGCGGTGCTTGCCGGTGCCGACGAAGAGGCGGCTCGAGAAGGTGCGGCCGGCGATGGTGAAGGGGGTGTGACCGGGTTCGGCGTTCATGGCGAGCGATGGTACACAATCGCCCGGCCGCCCACCGGCGCCCTGCCGTCGCCAGTCGCTCAACCGCCGCCCACGAGCGAAACAATTTCGACGATGTCGCCCTCGCGGAGCTGCCGCGTCTCGTGTTCCCGCCGGGGCACCAGTTCCTTGTTCACCTCGCCGGCACACGCGCCGCGACCGAGTCCGAGCGACTCGATCATCGCACGGACGGTCGTGCCGTCGAGAACATCCGTGGCCTCGCCGTTGACGACGACCTTCACGCGTCCCCCGGAGCGACCAGATAGAAGCGGGCGATGGCGATCTCGAAGGTTTCGCCGTCGGGCTTGGCCATCGTGAACGACCCTTCCATCGTGCCCCAGCGAGTCGCGAGCGGGCAATAGCTGGTGTACTGGAACGTGACGCCATCGCTGAACGAAGGCTGCATTCCGATCACGCCGTCGCCCTCGACCGTGTGCGTGTGGCCCTCGGCGTCGCAGATCAGCCAGCGACGAGAGAGCAGTTGGGCTTCCACCGGGCCGTGGCACTCGATCGTCATGCGATAGGCGAAGACATACCGACGCTCTTCGGGATTCGACTTGTCGGCCAGGTAAAAAGGCGACGCCCGAACGGTGAAGTTCCCCGTCGTGCAGGTGGAATCGTGCTTGGGTCGAACAGCGGAGTTCATGTGCGACGTTCAAGGGTAACCGCCCCGAGGCTCCAAGTCGCCCTTGGCCCGACCCAAAGGGTGGCCCGCCGGGGTGCGCCTCAGGGGTGACCGACGCCGGCGTTGGCAAGGGCATCGAGCAGCCGGGCTTCGTCCCAGACCTCGATCCCGAGGTCCTGGGCCTTGGCGAGCTTCGACCCGGCCGATTCGCCGGCGATGACCAACGAGGTCTTCGACGACACGGAGCCCGACATTCTCGCCCCCAGCGATTCCAGCAGCCGCGAGAGGGGTTCGCGTTCCCACGAAGCCAGGGTGCCCGTCAGCACCACAGTCTTGCCGGAGAAGACGGTCGCGGGGGCCTCCGCCGCCGCTGCCGTTGGTCGGTACTCGCGCGAGGTCAGGTCGACGCCGACCGATGCAAGGTCGGCAAACGTTCGTTTGGCGACGGAACTGTGGAGGTATGCGTGCACCGCCGGGGCGGTCTCCTTCCCAAGACCTGTCTCGGGGCGTTGGGATGGCTCTTCGGCGAAGCCGAGCGATCTGGCCTCTTCCTTGGTCAGCGACTTGGGTCGCAGCGTCCGCTCATCGGCCTCCATCAGGGCGTCGTAGCCGGCGAAGCACCGGGAGAGCATCCGGGCGGTCGTGTCGCCGACATGACGGATGCCCATGCCTGAAAGCACGGACGACAGACCCCGTCCCTTGGCCGCTTCGATCCCAGCCAGCAGTTTGTCGACCTTGCGTTCACCCATCCTGTCGATCCCGAGCAACTGCTCGCGATGGGCGTGCAGTCGGAAGATGTCCGCGAAGGTTCGCAGCGGAATCTCGCCCTGCGAGATGATCTGGTCGATCGTCTTCTCCCCCAACCCCTCGATGTCCATCTGCTTGCGGCCGGCGAACCAGATCAGCTTCTCCCGCACCTGCGCGGGGCACTCTGGATTCATGCATCGTCGCGAGGTCTCGAGCGAAGGATCCTCCGCCGCCTCGGGCGGTTCGATCTCCACCGGGCCCTCGCACTCCGGACATCGGTGGGGGGGACGGATCGCCTTGGCGTCGCGAGGCCTCGCCTCGAGCGTCACGCCCACCACCTGCGGAATGATCTCGCCCGCCTTTTCCACCCACACCTCGTCGCCGATACGGATGTCCGTTCGCGTGTCCGCACGCTCCGTGGCGGCATCGCGGATCCGCCCGTAGTTGTGGAGCGTCGCGTGCTGCACCGTCGTGCCCGCCAGCAGCACCGGCGACATCACCGCCCGAGGCGTGATCTTGCCCGTCTTGCCCACCTGATGGTGCACGTCCAGCAGTCGCGTGGTCTTCCGTTCCGCGGGGTACTTGTACGCGATGATCCAACGCGGACTCTTGGACGTCACGCCCAGCGACGCCTGCTGGTCGAAGCGATCCACGCGCACCACCATGCCGTCGGTCGCGTAGTTCAGCGAGTGACGCTTCTGGTCGAAGGATTCGATCGCCGCGATCGCCTCGTCGATCGACCGGGAGCGGCTCGCCAGCGGGTTCGTGGGGATGCCCAAGCCGCGGCATCGCTCCAAGAACTCCCAGTGCCCGCGCTCCTGCCCCTTGTCATCCACCACGCCCCGGCCGTGCGCGAAGAACCCCAACTTGCGAGAGGCAATCAGCTTGGGATCCAGTTGCTTGAGCGTCCCCGCCGCGGCGTTCCGCGGGTTCATGAAGAGGTCTTCGTCGGCCGCCTCCCGTTCCGCGTTGATCCGCTCGAACTCCGACAGCGGCAGGAAGACCTCGCCTCGGACCTCGAAGGTGCCCCGAGGGGCCCGGAGGCCGTCGCCCCCGCCCAGTTGCAGCGGGATCGCCTTGATGACCCGTGCCGCGTGCGTCACGTCGTCGCCCTTGGCGCCGTCGCCTCGGGTGACCGCCCGCTCCAGGACGCCATCCTTCCACGTCACGGACAGGGCCAGGCCGTCGATCTTGGGCTCGCACGCCAGGGTGACGTCCGAGGGATCGTCCTGGGCGAGTCCTCGGAGCACCCTTTGGTGCCACTCCCTCACCTGCCCCTCGTCGTAGGTGTTGTCGATCGAGAGCATCGGCAACGCGTGAGCCACGGTGGTGAAGCCGGCGATGGGTTCGCCACCGACGCGTCGGGTGGGGCTGGTTGGATCCGACAACTCGGGGTGTTTGGCCTCCAACGTCGCCAACTCGGCCAAGTCGCGGTCGAACTGCGGGTCCGACATGATCGGAGACTGGTCGACGTAGTACGCCTTGTTGGCTCGGGTCAGCAACGCCCGGAGGTGTCGGATCCGTTCGACTTCACTCGCCATGACGCAACCGTAGAAGCCCCGAACACGCGGCCTCCAAGCGATCCAACGACGGACGAGCGGGCCGAAAACGACAGCAGGCGACCCGCGTCGCGGATCGCCTGCTCGAAGTGCCCAGGAGAGGACTTGAACCTCCATGCCCTTGCGGGCGCTACCACCTCAAGGTAGTGCGTCTGCCAATTTCGCCACCTGGGCGGTGGCTCGACGGGCCCTGAAAGGCCTGCCGAGGGGTGGGGGGAAATATACGCCGCATTTTCCCAGACTCAAGACCCCCATCCCCATTCCGGAGCCGCGGCTCACCAGCTCAGGACGCAACCCATTCGCCCTCGGCACGTTGCGAAGACCGGTCGCCTCCTGCGCCGGCCACGCCCCGGGACATCGAGGCCCGCCCATGGCGACTATCCTTTCCCTTTGGCGACCAAAGAGTTATTAGACCATGACCATGACGACGGCAAGGACGGATATGGGAAGCACGTTGACGACACTCTGGGCGTCGGTGGCGAAGGCGGCGACGTCGACCGGGCTCTTTGGTCCGTGCGAGATTCACGCGGACCACATCGACTGCCCGGCCACCGGTTCGGCCCAGCCCGCGACGTACCGAGTCAGCCGGGAAGGCGAGTCCCTGTACGTCTCACTGCTGATGGCCGATCGCTGGCAGAGCCACTCGATCGAAGCCGACTTGCTGAACACCGGCGACAAGATCGAGGAACTCGTGGCCGAGGAGTTGGCCGAACTCGACTACGTCGAGCGGCAGCCTGGCGATGCAATGGCGCCGTGCGAGCACTTTCGCTCCGAAGACAAGCTCTTCACGTTCCGGTCGCGGCTGCCGGTGGGTGTTGGCGAGCCGCACGCCGCGTCGGTCGCGGCGTCGTGGCTGCGTGCCTATGAAGCCGCGTTCCGGCGGCTGGGCGACATGGATGCCGGCGGCGGCGACGACTGAGTGATTCGCCGATTTCCGAGCGGGCCTTCGCCCGCGGACAAGGACGCGTGACGATGCGCATTCTCATGCTGGGCTGGGAGTTCCCGCCCTTCATCTCCGGCGGACTGGGCCAGGCCTGTTTCGGCCTCACGCGCGCCCTCGACGCCATGGGCCACGACATCACGTTCGTGCTGCCCCGGCCGGTCGACCGCGACGCGGGGCTCGCCCCCGGGCGAGTCAGCATCAAGGCGCCCGGCGATGTCGCGCCGTTGGCAGGGTCCTCCGCAGCGACGGCCCGACCAGCCGGCCAGACCACCGAGTGGAAGACCGGCGGACTCTCGCGGACTCGGTTCATCCGCATTCCCGCCACCTTCACGCACCCCTACCCGGCCTTCGAGGCGGACGCCTCCGCGAGGATCGACTCCGCCGAGCGGGAGGCCTTGGGCGAGACGCGGCGAGTGACGGTCGGCGAATCCGGGGCGCCGGTGCCGCAGGCCGTCGCCACCGTGTCCCGCGCCACCGAAGTGCCTGTCTACGGCTTCGACCTCGTGGCCGACGCCAACCGTTACGCGACGCTCGCGGTGGCGTTGACCCGCGGCGAGCGGTTCGACGTGATCCACGCGCACGACTGGCTCACGTTTCCCGCGGGAATCATGCTTGCGGCGGTCAGCCGCAAGCCGCTGGTCGTGCACCTGCACTCCACCGAGTACGACCGCGCGGGCAACAACCCCAACGCGAGGGTCGTCGAACTCGAGCGTGCGGGCATGCAGGCCGCCTCGAGGGTCTTCGCCGTGTCGCAGTTGACCAAGGCGGTCATCGTGCGTCGCTACGGCACCGCTCCCAGCAAGGTGGACGTGGTGTACAACGGCATCGACGCCGAACCGCCGCTCTTCGCTCGCGCGCCCAAGGACCCGGAGGCCGAGAAGATCGTGCTCTTCCTCGGGCGGATCACGTGGCAGAAGGGGCCGGAGCACTTCATCAACGCCGCCAAGCGAGTGCTCGAGGTGGCCCCTCGCACTCGCTTCGTGCTCGCCGGATCGGGCGACATGTCCCTGCGGATGATGGAACTGGCCAACACGCTCGGCATCGGCGGTCGCATCCACTTCACCGGATTCCTCGGCGAAGAGGACGTGGCCCGAATGCTCGACATGGCCGATGTCTTCGTGATGCCGAGCGTCAGCGAACCCTTCGGCATCGCCGCGCTCGAGGCGCTTTCGCACCAGGTGCCCGTCATTCTCAGTCGAACGAGCGGCGCGGCGGAGGTCATCCAGCACGCCCTCAAGGTCGACTTCTGGGATGTCGACGACCTTGCCAACAAGATCGTGTCCGTCCTTCGAAACCCCGCGCTCGCCAGCACGCTTCGCGTCCACTCCGCCATGGAAGTCGCCAAACTCGACTGGACCTCCGCGGCACGCCGCTGCCTCGAGGGCTACGCCGCCGCCGGAGTCTCCTGACGCTTCACGTCCCCCACACGCCCGCGATTCGGCGGTACATGCCTTCGTGAATCTGACGGGTTGCCGCCAGTTCGGGCTGCACGGCCTTGGGTTCCGTGCGTCCCGATTCAAGCACGGCCACATGGCAGGCCTCGGCGGCATCACGGAACCGCCCGATGCCGACGGCGGCGAGCAGCGCTGCGCCGAGGGCTCCCCCTCCCTCTTCGGTTCCGGTCGTGACGACCGGGCACCCGGTGAGATCCGACACGAGTTGACGCCATAGCGAGGAACGGAACCCCGCGCCCGAGGTCCGCAGCGAGGTCACCGGAACACCTGCGGCACGGGCGAGCCCGACGATCTCCGCCATGTTGAACGCCACTCCCTCGACCACCGAGCGGAGGAGGTGCGCCCGCGTGTGACGACTCGTCAAGCCGATCCACGCGCCCCGCGCCTTCGGATCGGGATGCGGGCACCGCTCGCCGGTGAGGTGGGGCAGGAAGACCAGCCCCTCGCATCCGGCCGGCGCCGTGGCCGCTTCGGCGAGCAGGTCGTCGTAGCATGCGCCGGGCCGGAGCAGGTCGCGGGCCCACCGCAGCGACAGGCCGGCCGCGAGCATGCAACCCGTGACGCACCAATGCCGCGGGCCTGTCGCGGCACAAAAGGCGTGAAGCCGCCCGACGGGCCCGGATGGCGGCAGGTCCCGCAGGGGGGCGTCCGATGGCGCGAGCAGCACGCCGCTGGTGCCCAAGATCATGAGGGCGGTCCCCGCCGACACGACGCCCGCGCCGACGGCGCCCGCCTGGTTGTCGCCACTGCCGATGATGACGGGGATGTCGGCGGTGGCAAGCCCCAACTCGGAAGCCGCGTGCCTCGAGAGTATTCCGATGTGCTCGCTCGATTCATGCGGGTGCGGGAACAGGGTTCGATCGAGGTCAAGTCGCCTGAGCAGCGGTTCGCAGAAGGCTCGTTGGTCGATGTCGAAGCAGAGCATGCCCGAGGCGTCACCGACATCGGTCGCCAACGCGCCCGTCAGGCGGAAGGCGATGAAGTCCTTCGGGCACAGGACGTGCCGCACGGCCGCCCAGATCCGAGGCTCGTGACGACGCACCCACAGCAACTTGGGCAGCGTGAAACCCGTCAAGGCGGCGTTGCCGACCATGCGGACCAGGTCGCGGGGTGACCCGGCCGCACGCGTGATCTCGTCGCATTCCGCACCGGTGCGTTGGTCGTTCCAGAGGAGTGCTCGCCGCAGGGGGGCTGCAGCGCCTCCCGATGCGGCGGCATCGGCTCCCAGGAGCACGCTGCCATGCATCTGTCCCGTCAGGCCGATCGCGGCAACAGTGACGCCGGGGTGGCGGGCCAGCAGCAGTCGCGTGGCTGTTCGCGTGGCGTTCCACCAGTCCTCCGGCGCTTGCTCCGACCACCCCGGCTGGGGCTGGTGCAACGGGTACCACGCGGTGGCGGCATCGAGGAGGAGTCCCTGCGGGTCGCAGAGGACGACCTTGGTTCCCGAGGTCCCGATGTCGTATCCGAGCAGGTGGGCCATGGAGCCGGACGATAGCGGTCGTCGGGTCGGGGCGATACGCTCTTGATGCATGTCACGCCGCCCAGACGGTCCCGTCACCCTTCGGACGCTTCGCAAGATGGCCCGAGAGGGCACTCCCTTTGCCTGCCTGACGGCCTATGACGCCATGACGGCGCGGTGGCTTGAGCGGGGCGGGGTTCACGTGCTGCTGGTGGGCGACACGGCGGCCGAGATGGTGCTGGGCTTCTGCCGCACGATCGAGATGCCGCTGGATGTGCTGGTGGCCCTGACGGCGGGGGTCAAGCGGGGAGCTCCCGAAACCGTGGTGATGGCGGACATGCCGTTCATGTCGTACCAAGCGGACGAGACGCAAGCCGTGATGAATGCCGCGAGGTTCCTCACCCAGGGGCAGGCGGACGTGGTGAAGGTGGAGGCCGATGCGACGTTCGAGGGCGTGGTGGCGAAGATGTGCCGCGCGGGCATTCCCGTGTGCGGGCATGTGGGGAGCCGTCCGCAGCGTGCGGCGATCGCGGGCGGGTACGGCTCGGCGGGACGCACGGAGGAGGAGGCGGAGGCGATCATTCGCGACGCGGTGGCGATGGAGCGCGCGGGGTGCGTGATGCTGCTCGTGGAGGCGGTGCCTCCGGAGGTGACGCAGCGGATCATGCGGGCGACGACCCTGCCGCTGATCGGGATCGGGGCGGGGACGGCGTGTCACGGACAGGTATTGGTCTTCCATGATCTGGTGGGCATGACCGATGCGCCGCCCCGGTTCGCCGCACGAAGCGCTGACCTTGGCAAGGCGATCCAAGGGGCGGGCGAGGATTGGGTGACGCGGGTGCGAGAACGCCGGATCGGGGGAGAGACGTACACGATGAGGGGGAGTCAGGGCGGCTCGGTGGGGTGAAAGAGCAGCCCGGGTCGGTCGCTGGGCGAGGATGGAGGTCTGATGAGGCGTTTCTTGGCATTCGGGCCCGCGTTCGTCGTGCTGCTCGCCGTGGCGGCGGTGCTGCTGCTGGGACCGGGAGCGATGCGCAGCATGCAGGCGGCCCGTCTCGCGACCATGGTCTCGGCGGCTCGCTCGCAACTGGACGTGCCCGCCAACGTCCTCGAGCAGGTGAACAGGGTGGTGCGGCAGATCGCCGTGGCGGTGGAACCCTCCGTCGTGCACATCGACGTGGTGGGGGCCTCCGAATCTCCGTTCGGTTCGTCGGGCTCGGGATGGATCTACGACGCGGCGGGTCACGTCGTGACCAACGCCCACGTGGTGGGGTCCGATCGCAGCCGCGTGCAGGTGCAGTTCTTCGACGGGCGGGTGGCGGACGCGGAACTCGTGGGCGCAGACCTCGACAGCGACATTGCGGTGCTTCGCGTCGCGGGCGTGACGGGCCTGGTGCCCTGTCGTCGAGCCACCGGCGAGCGTCTCCAGCGTGGCGATCGCGTCTTCGCGTTCGGTTCGCCCTTTGGCTTCAAGTTTTCGATGTCGGAGGGCATCGTGTCGGGGCTGGGCCGCACGGCTCGCACGGCCTTGGGTCTCACTCGCATCTCGAACTTCATCCAGACGGACGCGGCGGTCAATCCGGGCAACTCCGGCGGGCCGCTGGTCGATGTCCGCGGCGCGGTGGTGGGCATGAACGTGGCCATCGCGACCGCCGCCGACGCCAGCGGCTCGGGCGAGGGACAAAGCGCGGGCATCAGTTTCGCCATCCCGCTGGCCACCATCGAGTCGCGGGTCGATCAAATCGTGGCCGGCGGGCCGATCGTCAGCGGTTACATGGGCGTGCTGCTCGAGGACATCGATGGCGCTTCGCGAGGCGGCGCGCAGGGATCGGGCGTTGCCGTCAGCGACGTCTTCGAGGCCAGTCCCGCCGAGACGGCCGGCATTCTGCCGGGCGATGTCGTGGTCGAGATCGAGGACCAGCCCGTGTCCGACAGCCAGATCCTCATCTCGATGATCGCGGCACGTCGCCCCGGCGAGGCCGTTTCGCTCAAGATTCGACGTGGCGAGGATGTCAAGCGCGTTCAAGTCACGCTGACCCAGCGGCCCAACGAACCCGTCGGCGCCCAGTTCCGCCGTCGGCTCGAACGCCAGTTCGGACTTGCGCTCGCCACCCGAGGCGATCGATTGGTCGTCGACGAAGTGGTGGCTGGAAGCATCGCCGCGCGGAGCGGCTTCAAGGCCGGACAGGTCGTTCAGTCCCTCGACGGGCTGACGGTGATCGGCGTCGATCGGGCGGCCCAGCGGTTCGCGGAAGCGGGGCTGTTCCGAGGCGGGGCGGTCAAGGTCGAGGTGATCGACCCCGCAGACACTGCCGCACCCCGCGCGTTGACGCTCAAGCGGGACTGAACGGGCGAGTGAACTCGACAGCCGTCCGTCACGGTTGTCTTCGGCTACGCCGACTCGCTCGTTCACGAGTCATGGGCCCGCCGACGCGCCACGCCTTTCACCCGCCCGGGATGGGGATCCGTCGGTGCACCGAAGGGCAACGGGCCACGTCCTGATCGGCGACACGCGGCTCACCCGTTCGAGAACGCGCCTTGGCGGATGCACGAGGCGATGGCTTCGATGTCGGGCGTCAGCGGACGGTCGCCCGTCAACCTCGGCGAGTGGGAGCGGATCAACGCATGGGCCGCTTCGACGGCCGAGCCGCTCCGCAGCGGTCGGTGCGCCTCGAGTCCCTCGGCCGCGGCGAGGAGCTCGACGGCGATGACGCGGTCCAGGAGGTCGATGGTTCGCGAGGCCTTGGCGGCAGCCCGGGGACCGAACGAGTTGTAATCCTCGATGCCGGCGCTCGTGGAGATGTTGCTGACGCTGGCGGGCGTGCACAGCGTGATCATCTCGTTGCAGCACGCCGCGGCGGTGTACTGGGCGATCATCAGGCCCGAGTCGAGCCCGGGGTTGGCCGCGAGGTAGGGCTTGAGGCGGCTTTCGGCGTCGAAGGCGGAGATCATCCAGAAGACGCGACGTTCGCTGATGCCGGCGACGTGCGAGAGGGCGATGCACATCACGTCGAGCGGGATCGCCAACGCCATGCCGTGGAAGTTGCCGCCGCTGACGATCGATTCGCCGCCCCCGGGGAGGTCGGAGGGGTTCTCGCCCAGCATGGTGTTGAGCGGGTGCGACGGCGCGAAGACGAGCGGATTGTCGGTCACTGCGCCGAGTTCGCGAGCAACGGCCGCGGCGACGTATCCGACGGCGTCGAGCGCCGCGCCGACCACCTGCGGGGTGCACCGGAGCGAGTAAGGGTCCTGGACGCGGGGGTCGTCCTCGCGGTGCGACGGAATGATCTGGCTGTCGCCAAGGAGTCGGCGCAGCGCGGCGGCGACGTGGATCTGGCCTGGTTGGCCGCGGGCGGCATGGATGCGGGCATCGAGCGAGGCGTCGGTCCCGCGACAGGCGTCGAGGGACATCGCCGCCGCCAGAAGGGCCGCGTCGAGCGATCGTTCCGCGTCGTGGACGGCGATGGCCCCGCGGGCGGCCATGAGGTGCGTGCCGTTGATGAGCGCCAGCCCCTCCTTGGCCTCGAGGGAGAGGGGCGTGATGCCTGCCTGGGCCATCGCCTCGGCCGTCGAACGGGCGAGGTCCGCGTTGCGGGTGGTGCAGTGTCCCTCGCCGATCAGGGCGAGGCCGACGGCCGCGAGCGGGGCGAGATCGCCGGACGCGCCGACGCTGCCCACCGAGGGGACGACGGGGGTGACGCCCGCGTTGAGCATCTGCACGATGGTGTCCACGACGATGGGACGGACGCCCGAGCAGCCGCGGGCGAGCGAGGCGGCGAGGAGGAGCATCATGCCGCGGACGACCTCCGTCGGCAGGGGGTCGAGCACGCCCGCCGCATGACTGCGGACGAGGTTGCGTTGCAGCAGGGCGAGTTCGGCCGAGGCGATGCGTCGGCGGCTGAGGGAGCCGAACCCGGTGTTGATGCCGTAGTGGGGCAGGCCGTCGCCCAGCGCGGCTTCGACGACAGCTCGCGAGGCGGCGAGGCGAGGGCCGACTCGCTCGGAGATCAGCACGCGTTCGGCGTGTCGCGCGACGAGGACGACGTCGCGGGGCGAGAGGGGGGCTTCGTCGATGGTGACGGCGGGTGCTGGCATCGCGGGGGACCTCGTCGACTGATCAATCGAAGGAAGCGTTGGAATAGACCTTCTGCACGTCGTCGAGATCCTCGAGAGCCTCGACGAGGGCGGCAATCGTCTCGGCCTGCTCGCCCGAGACGGCGACGTGGTTGTCGGGCACCATCACGATGCCCGCGTCGGTCACGGGGAGGCCGGACTTCTCGACGTTCGCCTTCACGGCGGCGAACGCGCCGGGTTCGGTCCAGATGATCCACGAGGGCGGATGCTCGTCGTCGCCTTCGTCGAGTCGCTCGACGTCGGTGGCTCCTGCCTCGAGCGCACGCTCCATCACGGCGTCTTCAACGAGTTCCTCCGCGGCGACGACGATGCGTCCCTTGGAGGCGAACATGTACGACACGCACCCCGAACCGCCGATGTTGCCGCCGTGATCCGAGAATGCCAGACGGATGTCGCCGACGGTGCGGGCGCGGTTGTCGGTCAGGGTCTCGATGATGACGGCGACGCCCCCGGGGCCGTACCCCTCGTAGCGGATGTTCTCGTAGTTGCTCGTGTCCTCGCCCCCCGCGCCCTTGCGGATGGCGCGCTCGACGGTGTCGCGGGGCATGTTGGCGTAGCGGGCCTCGTCGATGGCGTAGCGAAGGGCCAGGTTGGCGTCAGGGTCGGGCCCGCCGTGACGGGCGGCGACAATCAGCGCCTTGCTGATCTTGGTCCACACCTTGCCGCGCCTCTTGTCGACGACGGCCTTGCGGTGCTTGATCTTGCTCCACTTGTTGTGTCCTGCCATGGCTGCGAATGCCTCGTTGATTCGTTCGCGTGAGACGTGTTCAGTGGCCCCCTGATTCCCTCGATTCCGCGTCGGTGGGCGCCACCTTGGGCGACTGGCCGTTGGCGGCCGCCGCGAGTTTCGCGGCGATGGCCTCCACGCGGGCTCCGAGGAACTTCTCCAGCGGACGGGGTTGCTGCGAGTCGTCCCTCGCGCCCTTGTGCAGCGCGAGTTGCGAATCAAGCAGTCGCTTGGCCGTGTCCCACTGCGCCTGCGCCTCCTTGTGGCGGCCCAGACGCCAGAGCACGTCGCCGAAGTGGTCGGACTGCTCGGCCGAAGGCGTGCCCCCCGGGTGGTTCACTGCCCGCGCCAGGATCGACCCCGCGCCGGCCTCGACCTTGCCGTCGGGAAGCGTGCGGTCGTCGAAGCGCCCCTGCCGGTAGCGGAGCCAGCCCATCGAGTCGATCACGCTGGGTTCGTCGGGCAGTTTCGCGAAGGCCCGTTCGATCATCGAGGCGGCCTCCTGCATCGAGTTGCCGCCGCGTTCAAGCAGGTTGAAGCCGAGGTTGTTCAGCGCCCATGCGTGCGACGGGTCGAGGCGGATCGCCAGGCGATATGCGTGCTCCGACACGCCTTCTCGCTGCTCGACGCTCAGGCCGTTGCCGAGCCAATACGCCAGTTCCGCGCGGCGGGCCTGCTCGTCGGCGGGCACGCGGACTTCGTCGTTGTCGATCGTCGCGGATACGGCCCGAAGCATGGAGCCCGGGTCGCGGATCCTGTCGACGCACGCATCGACATCCGCCGCGTCGCCCCGCGTGATCGTGACGCGGAAGAGTTCGTAGGCGAAGACGGTCTCCTCCTGACCTTCGGGAGCGAGATTGATGGTTTCGAGCAGGAACGCCAGGCCGTCGGAAGGGTCCGGCTTCGACAGCAGCAGTTGCGCCACGCGGACAGAAAGTTGCATCGAGACCTGCAAGTCCCGGCCCGCGGCTTCCGCCACGGCCGCCGTCAGTCGCGCCGGATCGGACGATGCCGCCGCGCACAGCAGCAGCAGGCGGGTCATGTGCATGGCGGGCGTCATCGTCAGCCCGCGTGCCGCGACTTGGTCGAAGAGTGCCAACGCGGCGGCTGATGCGGTGGCGTCGGACTCGACCATTCGTTCGGGTCGAAGCTCCGCCGCCAGCCCCACGAGACGGCTGGATTGGGAAGACGTCAGCGGCACACGCTGAGGCAAGCCTTCGGTGATCGCCCGGCCCGCCGCGTCGTACTCGCCGGCCGTGGCCAGCAGTTGGGCGAACTCGATCGATTCGTCGAGGCCGCGGGGACCGGTCATGAGCCGCTCGCGGGCCATCGAGGCGGCCCGCTCCGGCTCCTGCATCACTTCGCGAACGATGGATTCCCGGAGTCTCGCGGTGGCGGGCAAGGGGAGTCGCTGCCAGGCCTCCGCCAGCAGCGATTCGGCTTCGGCGGCCCGGCCCGGCTGGCAGGCGAGCAGGCGTGCCTTGGCCATGACGAGTTCCGGAGCGTCGGGCCTGCCGCGGAGTCGATCATCGATCACCGCCTCGATCCGGGCGAGCGACTTGGCGTCGGTCACTCGTGCACGTTCGCCCACGGCCACCAGCATCGCCAGCACGGTGGCGCTCTCCTCGTGGGGCTGGAGCAGGCCCAGCAACGCGTCGGTCGCGGCCGTCCATTGACTGCGGGAGGCCAGATCGCGGGCGGCGACCCCCTTGGCGAACCTGCTCGCCGGGATATTGTCGCGGAGGCGACCGGCGATCTCGGTGAGTTTCGACTCGTCGGCCAGCGGGGCGCGGGGCGAGTACTGCGAGATCAAGGCCTCGTACGCGCGTTCGTCGAGCGGATCGGCATCAAGGCATGCCCGAAGGACGGTCTCGGCCTGCGCCGCGTCCCCGATCTCAAGGAGCCACGACGCGACCGTCAGCCCCGTGATCCCCGTGATTCCCGTGACCCGCATGCCTTCTTGGACGCCAGAGGCGCCGCGAGCGGTCGCCGCGGCTTCGCCCAGCCGCTGAGCCGCAGCCAACGCCGAAGCCTTCAACTCGGGGCGGTCGCAGGCCGCGAGCGCCTCGAGCGCGGTGTCGACCTCCGACCACATTCCGCGGCGAGCCCTGGTGGCCGCGATGACGACGCGGGCGGCGTCGGGTTCGGTGGTTCTCGGGGCCGCCGTGAATGGGTGGCTGGAGGCGGGCAAGGGTGCCGTCAGGCACTGGAGCAGCAACCACGCACCGGGATCCGTGCTGCGATCCCGGCACCAGGCGATCACACCCCGGACGTGTCGTCCCGATTGGACGAGCGCGTCCGCGAACCCCGGTGCGCAGTGCGGGCGAGCGACACAGAGCGAGGCGAAGGCTTGGGCGCATGCCGCGGCATCGTCACCGTGCAACGCGGCGTACATGGCCGCGCCACGGAGGGGTTCGGACGAGCACCGCATCCACGCACCCAAGGCGCGACGCGCGTCGGCGGGCGAGGCGGCTTCGGCCGCGGCGATGACGAGGTCATGCTTGACGCTCGGCAACAGGGTCGAACCCGGCTCGCACGCGACCGCCGCACACGCGTCGACGATCTCGGGGCCGATGCTCGATTGACGCACGAGCGAACCAAGGAGGTCGAACTGTCCCTGCAGCGCCTTGGGCCCCCGGCCTCGGAGCGACTCAATCAGATCGATGGCCGCCTGGGCGCTTCGCCCGGAGGCGAGCAGGGCGTAGAGCCTTCGCTGCGTCAGGGCTTCCGAATCGCCGCCCGGGAGCGCCGCGGCCGCTGCGTAGGCGATCCCGGCTTCCGCCATGTCGCCACGCGAGGCATGCAGGTCGCCGGCCCGCAACCACAACTCGCTCCGACGCCGGAAGAGTTCGGCCTCCTCGGGGCGTAGCGGTCCACGAACGTCGGTCGGAAGCGTGCCGAGCAGGTCGGTCAGCGATTCTGCCGCGGCGCGGATGTATCCGAGGTTGAAGAGCGCGTCGGCGAGGTCCGCGCGGGCGACCGCGCGGGTCAGGGCGGCGCCTTGCTCCTTGGAGAGCGAGTCGGCGAGGATCAGTTCGCCCGCGGCCTGTTCAAACTGGCGGCTTCGCAGCGTTTCACGCCCGAGGAAGGCGGCGACGCGCGCGTCGCGAAGGCCCAGCGACACCGCTCGCCGGTAGGTTGCGGTCGCGGCGGGACGGCGACCGGACGCGGCCTGCGCCTGGGCGAGATCCGAGAGAATCGACGCCGATCCGGGATCGAGCCTCGCCGCGGCTTCAAGATCGACCAAGGCCTCGTTGATCCGACCCGCGAGCAGGTGCGAGCGTCCAGAGACGTAGAACTTCGAGGATTCGATCGATTCGGAGGCCGACGGCGGCTGCGCCGGGGCGGGAGCGGGCGACGGAGCGGGCGGCGTCAACGCCTTGATCGCCTGCTCCAGCGAGATGTCGCGACGCTCCGAGTCGCCCGCGGCGGAGGGGCGAAGGAGCGATGCAGGCGGAGGCGTGGCGACGGCCTGCCGGTCCGGGCGGAGTTCCTGGGCCGCGGCGAGTCGCCGGAGGGGGTCGAGCGGATCGTCGCGACGGGAGGACTGGCCGGCGAGATCGGCCCTCGTGTTCGGCTTCGAGGCGCAGCCGGGCGCGGCGAAGCCCGCGACCGAGAGGAGCAGCGAGACGGTGAGGGACGATCCGACGCGGGCGGCATCGAGCATGAACGGAGTCGATCGCATCGTGGCACCTACTTCGAGCGTCCTCGCTTGGCGGGTCGCGTGGGCGGCGTTTCGGCGTCGGCCGAGGGGCGCGGGCGGGGGGCGGACTTCGTGGCGGATCGCTTGGGAGCGGCCTTGCGCTTGCCCGACGCCGGTTCCCCGAGCGCCGCCTTGGCGGCCCGATCGAGCGGCGAGAGTGGCGCGAGTTGCAGGGGCTGGAAGGCCGGCGCCTCTTCGTGGCGAGGGGGAACGCCGCGAAGATCCGACCACGCTCGCAACAGTCGAAGAACGGACGAGAGCTCATCGGGACGGATGACGGTCTCGAGGAGTTCCATCGCGTCGTTCGACGTCAAATGTGCGGCGCCGATCCGTTCGGCCTTCAGCAGGGCGAGGAGGCGATCGTCGATGGGAACCGCGTGCCCGCCGAGCGACGAGGCCACGACATGGGCGGCGGCGAACCCGGGCAGTCCGTGCAGCGACTCGAGTTCGCGTCGGGCGTCGGCCTTGGAGCGATCGCGGAGATACTCGAGATCGAGGGCGGTGGATCGCCGGTACAGGTCGGAGAGCCACGACTTGAGCCGCAGCACCCGTTCGACCGCCAGCGGATAGGCGGGGCCGATGGCGTGAATGAGGTGGCTGGGCAGCGCGACCCGCATGTCGTTGTGGTCGGCGAAGTGCTGCGTCAGTTGCTGGAGCGCCGCGTCGGCCTGGGCCTGCGAGGCCTCCCAGAGCATGGTGGCGTGCACGGCCGAGGCGATCACGGTCACGGGGGCGGGAGGGTGCTCGGCGTCCGACGGCGGCGCGGGATAGGCCGAGGCGAGCTTCTTGAGCAACGCCTTCCAGTGGCGCTGGATGGAGTCGGTTGCAGGGCTCACGGGCGGGAAGGATCGTCGGCCGCAGGATCGGGATCCGACTCGGGGTCCGGTTCGTTCGCGGACGCGGGCGATTGGGGCCTGGCGCGTTCGAGTTCCCGGATGATGGCGGCCTCCTTTTTCATCCGGGTGTCGAGGCGGAAGACGAACGTGGGGAGGGTGCGGGCTCTCACGACGTCGGCCACTTCGCGGCGGATCCACGAGGCGGCGCTCGAGACGCCGTGGAAGGTCAGTTCCTGACGGTCTTCGGGCAGGATCGAGATGTCGATGATCGCCCGGCTCATGTCGGGCAGGATGCGAACGCCGGTCACGGTGATGAGGCCGGTGACGCGAGGGTCGGCGAGGCCGCGGGCGAGCACGTCTCGCACGCCCCGCTCGACGTCGGCCGTGAGTTGATCGAGCCGACGGGTCATGGGCGTGGCGACTCCGGGATGCGGGCGAGCAGTTCGGCCTCGAGGTCCTCGTCGCGACGTTCCCGTTCCTGGGGCTCGTCCTCGACGTTGGCGCCCAGGCCGTTCGAGATGATCTCTCGGAAGGTGTCGCCGAGTTCGGCCTCGTGCGAATGGGTTCGGATGCGGTCGGTGATCCGATCGAGCACGCCCGCCAGATGCAGGGCGTCGGACCCGACGACGGCCACGCCCATGCGGGCGGCGCGGAGGGAATCCTGCAGTCCGGTCTCCGCGACGCTCGCCATGTGGTGACGGTGCAGGCGATCCTTCAGCGAGGCCACGATGCGACGCTTGTCCTTCAGGGACTCGGCGCCGTGAATCAGGAGTTCGAACTGGAGGATCGCGATGAGCATTCGGGACGCCCCTTGCGGGGCCGCTGCGGGCGTCAGAGCGTCCGCTTGACCTCGACCTTCTTGTAGCACTCGAGCACGTCGCCTTCCTTGATGTCGTCGTACCCGTCGATCTTCATGCCGCACTCCATGCCCATGCGAACTTCCTTCGCGTCGTCCTTGAGACGCTTGAGCTGGGCGAGCTTGCGGTCGTGCTCGATGACCACGCCGTTGCGGGTGACGCGGATGAGGGCGTCGCGTTGCACCACGCCGTCGGTGACGTAGCAACCGGCGATCGAGCCGACCTTGCTGATCTTGAAGACCTGGCGGACTTCCGCGTGACCGAGCACCTCTTCGCGGAGTTCGGGGGCCAGCAGGCCCTCGGCGGCCTTGCGGAGGTCGTCGGTGATGTCGTAGATGACCTGATACGTGCGGATCTCGACGCCCTTGCTTTCGGCGAGCTGACGAGCCTTGCCGGAGGGAATGACGTTGAAGCCGATGATGATGGCCTTGGAGGCGTCGGCGAGGAGCACGTCGCTCTCCGTGATGCCGCCGACGGCGGCGTGCAGCACGCGGACCTTGACTTCGGTCCCCTTGACCTTCTCGCACTCGCCCTTGAGCACGTCCACAGTGCCCTGCTGGTCGGTCTTGAGGACCACCAGGATCTCCTTGACCTCCCTGTCGGTGATCTGCGTGAAGATGTTGTCGAGCGTGACCCGCGGCTGGGCCAACGCGACGTGACGCTCGCGCTGACGCCGCTGCTCGGCGGCCTCCTGGGCCTTCTTGAGCGAGTCGACCACGTAGAACTTGTCGCCCGCGTCGCACACCTCGTCGATGCCCGAGACCTGCACCGGCAGCGGGGGGCTGGCCTCCTTCACGCGGCGACCCTTGTCGTCGGAGATGTCGCGAACGCGGCCGAAGGACCGCCCCATCACGATGAAGTCGCCGACCTTGAGAAGGCCTTGCTGGACGAGGATGCTGGCGACCGCGCCGCGGCCCTCCTCCATCTTCGATTCGACCACGACGCCCTGGCCCGCGCCGGCGAAGTCGGCCTTGAGTTCAAGCAACTGCGACTGGTAATCAAGGGCCTCGAGCAGCTCCTTGACCCCTTGCCCGGTCGTGGCGCTGGTGCGGATCACTTCGGTGTCGCCGCCCCATTCGGTGGGATTGAGCCCCGCCGCGGCGAGTTGCCCCAGCGTCTTCTGCACCTGCGACTCGGTCGCGTCGGGGCGGTCGATCTTGTTGAGCGCCACGACGATCGGCACCTTCGCCGCCTTGGCGTGGTTGATGCTCTCGATGGTCTGGGGCATCACGCCCTCGGGCGCCGACACCACCAGCACCACCACGTCGGTCATCTTCGCGCCGCGCGAACGCATGCTGGTGAAGGCCTCGTGACCCGGGGTGTCCAGGAAGACCACCTCGCGCGTCCTGCCCTCGACCTCGACGCTCGCGACGAACGCGCTGGTTTTCTGGGTGATGCCGCCCGCTTCGCCCGCCGCCACGTTGGTGTTGCGGATGCGGTCCAGCAGGCTCGTCTTGCCGTGGTCGACGTGACCGAGGATCGTCACCACGGGCCCGCGGGCCCGCAGGTCCTTGGCCTCGCGACGCTCGAACTCGGACGACACCACCTCTTCGGCGGTCTGCGCCTGCGTCACTTCGAGATCGATGTCGAAGTCCATCATGATCTCGATGGCCTTCTCGGGTTCGATGGCGTCGTTGATCTTCTTCATGACACCCTGCATGAAGAGCTTCTTCACGATGTCCGACGCCTTCACGCCGGTCGCTGCGGAGAGGTCCTTGATCGTGAAGGGCGCGGCGATGCGGAGCCGCCCCTCGGAGGGCCCTTCGTCGGCATGATCATGCGCCGCCCTGTTCGCGGCGTCCTGCTTGCGCTTCTTGAGGAAGCCGCCGGATCGAGCGAGTTTTTCCTCTCGCTCGATCAGGTCCTTCTCGCTGAAGATGCCGCGGGTCGAACCGACCCAGTCGGAATCGCTCCGGCCTCGACGACGCTCGGGCACGCCGACGCCGCTCGACCGCTTGCCGGGCGCCGCCGCCGCCGGTCCGGGCACGTCGCGACGGCGGGGGCTCCGCGAACGGTCATCCTCGCCTCCCGGACGGGGTGCGCCGGGGGCGCCGGGCGGTCCGACACGCCGCGGACGAGGCGCCTGAACCTGCTCGGGAGCCTCCACGCGGACCACCTTCGGCCCGGCGATCCGCACCTGCGTCTTGGTTTCAAGCCGCGGGCCCGCCGGCGTCACCGCCTGAGGACGGGAGGGGACGTTCATGGGCGCGGGCGTGATGCGGGCGGCCGGCGCCGCGGGCGTGGCGGGGCGAGCGGGTGTCGTGGCCGACGCTGCCTCGTCGCCGGGGCCTTCGGGCGCCGGAGGTGCCGCCGGAGCCACGCGGGTGGGGGTCGGTGGCGGCCCGGGTGGCATCGCCCCCGGCCGAAGGACCGTGGGTTCGATCTTGGCGGGCGGCGGCGGGGGTGACACGCGCGTCGCCACGGGGCTGATGCTCGACCTGGTTTGGGAAATCGAGGATCGGGCGATCGCCGGTGCCGCGGGTGCTGCAGGAACTGCGGGCACCGGGGTTTCAGTCGTCGCCGCGGGCGTCACGGGGGCTGCGGGGGCCGTCGGCGCGGCCGTCGGCGCTGTTTCGCCGGCAGGCTGGGGCGCCGGAGACGTCGGGCGAAGCGGGGCGGCCCGCATGGGAGCCGCCGCAGGCGTGCCGATGGTCGGCGTGATCGGCTTGGCCTTGGTCAGCGTCGGATCGGCGATGGGGCCAACCGGCGCGGAGGTGGCGGTCGATGGCTTCGGCTCCGGGACGGGGGCCTTGGCGGCAGGAGCCTCCTCGACCGGGGGCTGGGGCGGGGCTTCACCGTCCGTCGTCGACTTGGCCTTGCGGCTGCGAGGCGCCTTCGCCCGCGCCTGCGCAATGTCGACCTTCTCGGTCGCCTCGACGGTCGTCGTCACGCCTCCGTCCGAGGAGTTGGTGAACCACTCCCTCAGCGTGGCTTCAAGACCGATGGGCACCACGGACATGTGGTTGGTGATGTTGGGAATGTCCTCGGCCTGGCACTTGGCCACCATGACCTTGGAGTCGACTCCCAGTTCCTTCGCGAGTTGGAAAATGCGCTTGGCCGCCAAAAAGACACGCTCCGAATAAAGGGTTCGCCGCACCAACCGAGAACAACCACCACCGACTTCGCCGAGGTCGCCGGGCCTCGTCGCCAAGGCCCGGCGCGATTGACGTCACTGCATCCGGTCAGCCGCCGAGGATGTCCGCGGCACGCGCCTGGGCATCGGGCTCCGCCGGCGTTCCTGCCGCGGGCGTCTCACCCGAAGCCGCCTCGCCGGCCGTCAAGGCGCCAAGCACGGACTGGGCCATCGCGGCCTCCTCGCGTGCCTTGCGTTCCTTCTCTTCCTTGTCCTTCTGCTGCTGCGCGGCCACTTCCTTGGCCTTGACCGAGCAGGTTTCGATCATTTGGGCCGCGACCTCCGGCGAGATCTCGAGTTCCTCGCAGATCACCTCGGCACCGACCTCCTCGATGTCGAAGACGCTCACCATGCCCAGGGCGGCGAGTTTGTCGGCCATCTGCTCGGAGATGCCCTCGACCGACTGCACGGTCGAGTACATGATCTCGAGGCCCTTGCGGAACTCGTCGGGGGTCAGGATGTCGACGTCCCAGCCGGTCAGCCGTGCCGCGAGGCGGACGTTCTGGCCCCGCTTGCCGATCGCCAAGCTGAGTTGGTCGTCGCGAACGACCACCGTGGCGCGACCGAGTTCGAAGCAGAGCGAGATCTCGGCCACCTCGGCGGGCTTGAGCGCGTTCTGGATCAGGATCTGCGACGACTCGTTCCAGCGGACGATGTCGATCTTCTCGCCGTTGAGTTCGTCGACGATGTTCTTGATGCGGCTGCCCCGGACGCCCACGCACGCGCCCACGGCATCGACCTTGCTGTCGATCGACGAGACGGCGATCTTCGTCCGGTAGCCGGGCTCGCGAGCCATGGCCTTGACTTCGATGATCTTCTCGGCGACCTCGGGCACCTCGACCTCGAAGAGCTTCTTGATGAAGTCGGGGTTTGCCCGCGACAACACGATCTTCACCTGGCTGCCCGCGTCGCGAACGTCGAGGATGAGGCAGCGGACGCGGTCGCCGGCCGCGAACTGCTCGCCGGGAATCTGCTCGCTGCGGGGCATGAACCCTTCCGCCCGGTCGATCGTCACGACCAGGCTGCCGCCCTCGTATCGCTGCGCGGTGCCGGTCACGATCTCGCCGATCCGCTTCGAGAACTCGTCAAGGATGCTCGTCCGCTCGTCGTCGCGGAACTTCTGGATCATCACCTGCTTGAAGGTCTGGGCCGCGATCCGCCCGAAGGCCACGGGCGGCATGTCGAGCGGTTCCCCGTGGCGGGTCATCTGGAAGACGCCTCCCACCGGATCGAGCTTGCAGTCGAACTCCTCGGTGTCGAGCGTGTTGAAGTACTTGCGAGCGGCGGAAATCATCGCCTGCTCGAGGTCGCGGATCAGAACCGACTTGTCGATGTTGCGCTCGCGGGCGATTCCGTCGAGGATCTGCATCATTTCCTTGGCGTTCATCTCTTCGTTGCCTTTCCTGCTTGCTGCGCTGGATGTCTGGATGTCCGAGTTGTCGCGCCGGGAAAAACGAAAGAACCACAAGCCTGGCCTGTGGTTCCCGCCACGCCTCGCGCCCGGACACCGTCTCCCCCGGGTCCGCTCGCGAGACCGACTCGTGCTTCGCACGCGTCGTTCACGTCATGAGCGTCCCCCGCGGGATTCGGCTCGGCCACCACGCGCGTCGAAGCCGACGCGCCTGTCGTGCCGTGGGCCGGTTAGAGAACATGGGTGGGAACCATGAGGGACATGCTGTTGCTCTCTCGGGGCCCTTGGACCGGTGACACACCGTCCCGAGGGTTCCCGACGCTTCGGGGAATGATAGTGATGACGCGTCGCAGGATCAAACCCCGCCCGCGATGACCGTTGCCGTGCCGCGGGGCCTCCCTCGGGCCGTTCGTTTTCTGTACGCTCCCGTTCCTCGGCCGCGACGGTACCATCCGCCGTGAGGCGACTCGATGTCATTTGGGTGGGCCCCTGCTCGTACGACCATGGGTACGCCATGCAGGCCGCCAGGGTCGAGGAAGTGGTCGCCGCGCGGGATTCCGGCGGCGACCAAGGCACCATTCACCTGCTCGAACACGTTCCGGCGGTGATCACCATTTCCCGACGCCGCGAGGCGGCTTCGCATCTGCTTGCCCTGCCGCAGCGATTGGTCGCCGACGGCATCGAGGTCAGGGAGACCGATCGCGGCGGCGACATCACATACCACGGGCCCGGCCAACTCGTCGCCTATCCGAACATCGATCTCAACATCTTCAATCTTGGGCTCCATGACTACATGCGACTGCTCGAGGAATCCGTGATCAGGGCGTGCGCCTCGTGGGGCGTCGCCGCTGAACGGGACCCCTCCGCCACCGGCGTCTGGGTGGGCGGCGCGAAGCTGTGCGCCATGGGCGTGCGCGTCCGAAAGTGGGTCTCGATGCACGGTTTGGCGATCAACGTCAGCACCGACCTCCGCCACTTTGACCACATCGTCCCCTGCGGCTTGGCGGGTCGCGGCGTGACGTCGCTGCAGCGACTGCTTGGTGCCGCCGCCCCCGGCGTGCGAGAGGCCGGCGAACGCATCGCGTCGGAACTTCGCGAGATGCTCCTCGAACGCGCCGAGTCGGTCGCGGCGCGGCGCCGCGCCGCCGCTTCGGGCGACTCCCCGTGAATGCGAAAAGGGCGGGCCCCAAGGCCCGCCCTCTGTCATTCACGAACGCCATTCAGGGCAAGGGGCCTGCTCAGCAGCCGCCCCGCTCCCACACCGCGAAGAAGGACTCGATGTCCGAGCCGTCGACGCCGCCGTCCTGGTTGACGTCGGAGCACCCGGCGGCGGATTCCCAATCGATGAAGAAGGCGCCGACGTCCGAGCCGTCGACGCCGCCATCGGCGTTGTAGTCGGCGGCGCACCCGCAGATGCTGACGCCGGGGCAGATCGACGCGGGCGTCATGCTGTTGCGGGGGAGTTGGAGGGCGAGAACGACATCAAAGTCGATGGCGTTCTGGTTGGTGTCCTGGCAGCCGCCCGACTTGCGAACCGCCACGTGCACGTCGCTCAAGGCGGGCGTCGGGGCCACGCCCTCGAACGACTGAGCGAGCTGCCCGTATCCGACGAGGTCGACGACGTCAGGACGGTCGTACTGAGAGCCCACCAGCACGGTCGACGAGACGAGCGCCACGCGGCCGAAGCTGCTTTCCATGCCGAAGGCCGTGGCGGGTGCGAAGTCCGCGGCAGGCAGCGTCGCGCCCGTCGGCGAGAGCTGGTTGGTCACGATGAGTCGGTACTCACCGGGGTTGATGACGCCGCTCAGGAAGGCGATGCGGCTGTCGAAACCCTGATCGCTGACGCGGGCGGACTGGAAGCTCCATCCGGTCAGATCGACGGGCGTGCCGGAGCGGTTGAAGATCTCGGCGAAGTCGCCGTTGAATCCGGATCCGTTGTTGCCGCCGCCGCCGTACACCTGCGAGATCACCACTTGCGTGTTGTTCGCCAGGCAGACTGCCACGGCGAAGGGCAGGCGGCTCACATCCGAGCGGCCTTGCAGGTCGGTGGTGGTGAAGACGATCGTCCGCTGACCCTGCGTGGCGCTGGGGGGAACGGTGTAGGTGGCGGAGAAGATCCCGTCGCCGGGCGTCTGATCGCCGCCGGTGCCGTTGTCGCGAAGGACGACCGGCACCGAACTGCCGGAGATGTCGGCGACGTTGGCGGTCACGGTGATGCCGGTGCTGGTGGCGCCGGGAACCACGGCCACGCGGAGCACGACGTCAGTGCCCGCACACGCGGCGGCGACGTTCGACGAAGGCGTGCCGGCCAGGAAGCCGTTGGAGGCCCGGTTGCGAGGCGTCGGCGTGCCGATCGTGAAGTCGTTGAAGTTCTGGTTCGTATCCTGCGAGCCGCCGGTCTTGCGGATGGCGGCCGTGTTGTTGGCCGTCGAAGCGGTGGGGGCCACGCCCTCGAAGGAGATCGCCGCGGTGCCGTAGCCGACGAAGTCCTCGATGTCGACGCGGGAGTAGTTGGTGCCAAGGAGGGAGGTGGAGCGCACGAGGGCCACGCGGCCGCCGGTGTTGCCCATGCCGCCGAATCCGGGCAACTGAGCGAAGTCGGGCGTGGGGAGCGGCCCGAAGCCCGGGATGGGATCGCTCATGCGAACCAACATGGCCTGGCCGGGGAGGATGGGGCCGGCAAGGTTGACGCGATCCTCGGTGTTGTCGAAGCCCGTGAGCTTGCCGGGGCTGGAGTACTGGACCGACCAGCCGGTCAGGTCGACGGCCTGCGTGGAGCGGTTGTAGATCTCGACGAAGTCGGCGTCGTAGGGCGAGTCCTGGCTGGGGGTGGCGCCGAGGTTGCCGCCGCCGCCGAAGACTTGGCTGACGACGACGCGTGCAGTCGAGGTCGCCGAGCAGTTTCCGACGGCGACGCTGGCGGACGCGGAGGCGGAGCGGCCCTGCGCGTCGGCGATCGACACGGGCACGGTGACGGTGCCCAGCGGCCGTCCCGCAGGCACCGTGGCGACGTACGTGAAGACGCCGTCACCGGCGAACTGGTCGCCGTTGGTGCCGTTGTCGAAGAAACTCTGGGTGGCCGAGAGACCCAGTCCGGCGAGGTTGCCCGTCACGGTCATGCCCGTGCTCGGAGGCGCCGCGCCGGCGACCGTCGAGACCGTGAAGGTGAGTTGGCCGCCGGAGGAGCAGACGGCCGGGGAGTCGACGGCGGCGGTGCCCGCGGGGGGCACCGGTCCGATGGGGGTTCCCCTGAAGGCGACCTTGTCGAACCGCCAGTTGCCCGAGGCGTTGTTGTACTGCCCGCCCGACGCGCCGGTGTAGGCGAAGCCCTGCGTCCACGAATACGCGGGGGCCGGATCGAAGGTCGAGACGAGGCGAACGCGGAAGTTCGGATTGTTGTTGACGGCCGGAATCGAGGAGAGGTCGACGACGATGCCGTTCACCCACCCGTTGGTGGCGCTGACCCGCACGGGGCCGAGGTTGTTCCATGTCGCGCCCGCATCGGTCGAGTAGCGGACCTGCATGTGGCGCACGCCCTGGTTGGTCGTGAACCAGTCGAAGGAGAAGGAGACGCCGGTGTAGTTGACGGTGCTGACGGCGAACTCAGCGCCTTGGCTGTACTGGGGCGCGAAAATGCTCCAGCCCACCCCCGCGTTGGCGAGCGTGTTGTCGTAGCTGCCGCGAACGCGCCAGCACTGGTTGGGCGAGGAGGCGGTGTCGGAACTGGCGCCCGCCGAGGTGGCGTCGCACATGGTGAACGAGCCGGTGCGCTGGGGGCTGGTGAAGAAGAGGTAGTTGTTGGTCATCCCCAACGGCGAGGCGACGCCGCGGCCGGTGCTGGGGGCTGGGTTGTTGTTGATCTGGCTGGAAGGGAACGCGTTGAAGTTCCACTCGGTGAAGACGATGGGTTGGGCGACGCAGGCGCCCGCGAGCGACGCGAGCGCAACGGTGGCGAGACGGACGTGACGCATGATCTCCGGATCCTCTCTATCTTCCGCCCGCGACTCAGGGAACGCCCCCGCCCGCGGGCTGATGCTGCGATGGATCGGCCGGGCCGTCCCGGCCGATCGGGGAACGTGTCAGAACGCCAGGCCGTCGCGGTTGAGCCAACCGCCATAGACCTTGGGTTCGAGTTCGTCGTAGACGAGCGTGTTGATGCCGTTGACGATGCCCTGGCGATGACCGAAGGCGCCGTCCGCGTTGGTGTCCTTGAAGATCTCGACGTGGCCGTCGGCGAAGCTGATCTGCCCGTAGACCCGGTCGTTGCCCAGCGAGTTGCGGGTTCTCGCCCGACCGTGGGCCGCCCCGAAGTCCGTGAAGTTCTGTCGGCCCCACACCGCGCCGTAGGGCGCGAGCACCGACTGGATGGGCCCGTCCCCCAGCGCCTTGGCGCCCGGCGTGGTCGTGCCGTCGGGCATCACCACCAGGTCCGGATTGGCCGAGACGTCGGCGGCCGCGTCGCCGAAGAGTGGAACTCGCGACACGCTGGCGGCGCCCAGGATCTGGCTCTCCTTGAGCGGGCCTTGCACGTAGCGGATGTCCTTGGGATCAGGTGCCCGGGTGGGGTACATCGAGGTCATCGAGGTGTAGCCCATGTACCACGACTGCACGTAGTTCGTGTTGAAGCCGCGGTTGACGAGTTCCGTCAACTCCTCCTGCGAGAATGACGCATAGCCGTTCGAGTTCGCCCGGTTGATGTTCAGGTTCTGGCACGCCCGCGACGCGCTGCTCGGGCACAGGAACTTGCCGGGCACCGAATAGCCGCCGTTGATGTGCGATGCCACCCAGCCCACCTCGTCGAACCGTCCATACCCACTCTTCCGCCGATTGTCGAAGGGGCCCGTCGAGAAAAGGCCCCGGTTGTCCGTGGAGTACGCCGCGCTCGAGGTCGCCAGTTGTCGCAGGTTCGACCCGCACACGGTCGTGCGGGCAGTCTCGCGAGAACTCGCCAGCGAGGGAAGCATGATGCTGATGAGCAGCGCGATCACGGCGATCACGACCAGAAGTTCGATCAACGTGAACGCGGCGGCGTGACGATGGCGGCGTGGAGTGTTCATGGCGTGGTCGAAGTCCTGACCCTATGAGGCAGGAAACCTTACCGCCACCTCAAGCCGCCATTGTTAAGACTGCGTTCAAGTTGCGTTCCGGGCGTGCCATGGTTCCGTGAAGGAGAAGACCCCGCGGCATGACCGCGGGGCCTTCATGGGATCCGAGTCGTGATGTCGCCCCGGCACGGGCGGTCAGCAGCCGCCGGCCTCCCACAGGAGGAAGAAGGCCTCAATGTCGCCGCCGTCGACCCCGCCGTCCTGGTTGACGTCCGAGCAGCCGCTGCTGGACTGCCAATCGGTGAAGAAGGCCTCGATGTCGGTGCCGTCGACCCCGCCGTCGGCGTTGTAGTCCGCGGCACAGCCGCAGGACGGGGGCGGGGCCTCCTGGACGCACGAGATGTCATCCCAGAAGATGATGCCGGAACTGGCCACGTTGCCGAAGCCGAATCGACCGATGGTGATCTTGAGGTGATCCGGATAGGGCGGGATCGCGAAGTAGCCCTGATCCTGGTTGAAGAGCACCTGATTGCGAATGTCGGCGATGCTCCAGCGGATTTCGTAACGCCTCCACTGGCCGTCGGTGTGGCCCTGAATGAGCCATGCCGGGTTCACGCCGCTCATCGGATCGAGCGTGGCGTAGTCCTGGTTGCCCCGCTTGACGTTGAGCTTGATGAAGCACGAATCGCCGGTGATGGGGGCGTTGGAGGGGATGTAGTACCAGCCGCTCACGACGATGTCTCCGCCATTGACATAGTCGAAGACGGGGTCGTAGAAGGGGAAGCCGGCGATGGTGAAGTTGCGCCAGTCCGTCGTCATGCCGCGGAACTGGCTGTTCCCCGGCGTTCTGAGGGCGATCGAGGCCGTGCCCGTCCTCGCCACCGCGGCGGGCGACAGGCCGTCGCCGATCACTCGCCGCTTCGACTCGTTCGGGTTCGACAGATTGTGCCATCCGGTCGGGTCGCCCGCCGAACTGAACTGATCCCGCTGCTCGAAACTCGGGTTGCTGACGCAGTTCGTCGGCTGCGGACACGGCGTTTGGGCGTGGGCGCCAAGGCACACGCCCCCGAGGGCCATCGCCCCCGCCGCGACGCGGATCGTCGATTGGGTCGACCTCATCGTGATGCTCCTCTCGTCTCGACCTGAACTCGCTCACCCCCGCCGGGCCGTCATGGTACGACCGACGGACCGGAAACCGCAGGGGCGAGATATCGGGCGTTCACTGCATGTAAGCGATTACATTATGCCCGTCGACGACTGCGAGTGCAGCGGATCCGGCGATTTCGGAGGGGGAACCGGTTCCCGTCTTGCGGCGTCGACACCCGCCGCCCGACCGGCTATCGTCAGGGTGTAAGCGTTTTCAGTCGATTCGCCCGCGTCACCAGACAGCCGCCCATGACCGCTCGCCCTTCACTCTCGTCGCTCGCCAACCGCTTCGGCCACTTCGAACAGGATGGCAGGGCCTTCCGCATCACCGATCCGGCCACGCCCATGCCTTGGGTCAACGTGATTTGCACGGGTCGGTATGGTCTGGTCGTCAGTCAGAACGGGGGCGGGTTCTCCTGGTTCGACGATGCCCAGCACAACGTCCTCACGCGCTGGGAGATGGATCTTGTTCGCGATTGCCATGGGAAGTTCCTGTACCTGGCCGACCTTGACGATGGCGACCTTTGGTCTCTCTCGCCCCAGCCTTGCATGAAGCCCTACGACCAGTTTTCGTGCGTGCACGAGGTGGGGGCGACGACCTTCGAGGCTCGCCGTCGAGGGATCGAGACGACGTGGGGGCTCACCGTCGCCACCGATCGCCATGCCGAGGTGTGGCGTGTCCGCATCCGCAACACGGGCACGGCGTCCCGGCGCTTGCGGCTCGCCGGTTACTTCGAGTGGTGCTGCAACGCCGCGCCGGACGCCAAGCGGGAGTTCCATCGACTCTTCTTCGACATCGCTCGCGATGCCGGCCGGCACGCCATCATCGCCCGGAAGAACATGTGGGACATCCCCTCGAAGACGCCGGTGGGCCGGTGGAATCGTCCGTGGCCGTACGTGGCCGCCTTCGCCGTGGTCTCGGGGCGATTCGATTGTCCGTTGGCCGTGGCCGACAAGGAGGCCTTTCTGGGCAAGTACGGGACGCCCGCGTCGCCCGTGGCGATGACGGCGGCGGAACCCGGCGAGGGCGGATTTGGTCGCTTCGGCGATGCCGTGGCCGCGCTCGGAGGCGACTTCTCCCTGGCGCCGGGCCACGAGGTCGAGTTTCACTACGCCTTGTGCATCGCCGATGATGAGGCGTCCTTGGTCGACACGATCGACGGGCTCCGCTCGCCCGGGGCGGCCGCGGCGTGCTTCCCGGCCGCCAAGGCGTGGTGGGGGAACCTCCTCGCGCCGACCGACGTGCGGACGGCCCGGCCCGACTTCGATCTGCTCAACAATCACTGGCTGCCGTATCAGGCCGTGAGCGGGCGTCTGTGGGGACGCACGGGCTACTACCAGCAGAGCGGGGCGTTCGGGTTCCGTGATCAACTGCAGGACAGTCAAGTCTGGCTGCCGCTGGATCCGGCAGGGTGTCGCCGCCAGATCCTGCTTCACGCCTCGCGACAGTTCGTCGACGGGAGCGTCCATCACTGGTGGCACGCGCTCGCTGACTTCGGGAACCACACCCGCTGCAGCGACGACTACCTCTGGCTGGCGTTCGTGACGGCATCCTACATCCGCGAGACGGGCGACTCGACGATTCTCGAGGAACTCGTGCCCTTCGTCGACGACCCGACGCCGCGATCGCTCCGCGACCATTGTCGGCGTTCGATCGCGAGGGCGTTCTCGCGGACGAGCGAACGAGGCCTCCCATTCATCGGGAGTTGCGACTGGAACGACGGCCTCTCCGCGATGGGCATCGAGGAGCGAGGCGAGAGCGTGTGGGTCGCGATGTTCCTGTGCGTCATCCTCGCCGATTGGGAACGCATCCTCGATCGGCCGCAGGACGCCGCCCTCCGCGACGAATATCGCCGCACGCGGGCGATCTACGCGGCGGCCGTCAACGCCCACGCGTGGGATCCCGAGGGGTACTTCCGTTACGGCACCAAGGACGACGGCGCGTGGATCGGCGCGTCCTGCTCGCCCGAGGGACGCATCCACCTCAATGCGCAGACGTGGGCCATCCTCGCCGACATCGCTCCGCCCGACCGCGCCGCCGCGGCATGGGAGGCGGTCAAGTCGCGGCTCCTGACCGACTACGGCCCGCTTCTGCTTCACCCCGCGTACACCACGCCCGACGCGACGATCGGGTATGTCACCAGGTACGCGCCGGGCAGTCGAGAGAATGGCGGGGTGTACATGCATGCCGCGACGTGGGCGTTGGCCGCGGCTTGTCGCATGAAGGATCAGGACGCGGTGGAGCGGATCTGGAACGGCATTTCCCCGCCGGTTCGCGCGGGCGATGCCGCGGCGTACCACGCCGAGCCCTACGTCGTGCCGGGCAACGTCGACGGGCCTCTTTCCGACAAGCCCGGGCGGGCCGGCTGGACGTGGTACACCGGATCAGCCGCGTGGCTCAACCGAGTGAGCCTCGAGTGGGTGCTGGGCATCCGTCCCCAATGGGACGGCCTGATCGTCGATCCGTGCCCGCCCCGATCGCTGGGACGGGTGGAGGTGGTTCGGCACTTCCGCGGCGTTCGCGTCGTGATCTCCTTCGACGCCTCGGCGAGCGACACGGGGCGACGCGTCGTGCTCGAGGTCGACGGAGCGGTCCGATCCGATCGGCCCGTCGTGGCGTTCGAAGACATCGAGCGGGCTCGCGCCGCGGGGCGCGCCCTCCGCGTGGTGGTCCGGTGGGAGGGCGCTCGCGCCGCCCAGGATCTCGAGGTCAAGGCCGCACGCCCGCTGGGGGTGTGAATCGAGCGACGATGGATCGGCGGCAAGGTACGATTGTGGGCGTCGGTGGAGATTCTTCCATGAACCGCATGAAGCGCAACACGTCCGTGAACCGAGCGCCGAGAACGGCTCTGGGGTTCACGCTCATCGAACTGCTGGTCGTCATCGCCATCATCGGGTTGCTGCTGAGTCTGCTGCTTCCCTCGCTCGGCGGTGCGAGGCGAACGGCGTGGAACACGCTCTGCAAGAACACGCTGCGCCAGATCGGCGTGGGGCTCACGTCGTACTTCAACGATCAGAAGGATCCGGCCTTCCCCGATCTTCGAATGCCGCCGTATGAGGGATTCTACTTCCATGTGCGGATGGTGGACGTGCTCGATCCGTATCTCGGGGGCGCGGGGAGCAAGGCGTTCGAATGCGCCGCGGCGAAGGGACTCTCGTCTGTGCGGACCCCCGCGAACATCGAGTATCTGCAGGGTGGCAGCCGGATCTACTCGCTTCCGGTGCAGTCCGACACCGGACCGCTTCGGCTCTTCACTGACTACAACGAGCCTCCCGCCAAGTACACCGAGTACTGGTTCAACGACTTCCCCGCGATCAACATGCGATCCGGCGTGGCCAAGGGCGTCGCCGGCCAGAAGCTGCGGCTGATCCGCAGGCCCGATTGGGTGGTGTACGCGATCGACGCGCTCGACGAGTTTCCGCGTCACGCGTCCAAGGCGAACACCGGCCGTCAGGACCAGGGCCGCAACAACCTGCTGATGGGCGATCTGTCCGTCCGCGACATGGCCTTCGAGGACTACTACCTGGCCTACGACCCGCTCGGCGCGGGGCCGCACTTCTGGGACTGGGGACACAACTACACCCGCAACAACTGACCCGCCGGGTCGGTCGATGCGGAGCGGTCAGGGAGCAGCGCGATGCGGGAGTTCCTGAAGAAGCATCCGTCACTGGGCTGGATCCTCTGCGCCGCGCTGCTGGGGGTGACGGCATGGCTGTGGTTCAAGCGGGGGGCGGAAGAGTCGCCCTTCTCGCCCGAGCGGATGCAGGAGATGGTGACGATCAAGTACGCCGACACGGGGGAGACGGCGCAGATGCCGCGGGGGCGGTTCGAGAAGATGCTCCGTGACGCCGGCACGAAACTGGATCCCCAGCAGGGGTTGATCAATCCCAAGACGGGCAAGCCCACCGGGTTCCTGTTCGATCAGCGCGAGTGGGAACAGGCCGTGGCAAGGGTCAACGAGCAAATCGACAGGGCTCGGGCCAAACTGCCCGAGGACGTTCGTCGCCAGATCAAGGACGGGCCGGGCAACCTCCCGGCGGGTCCAGAACCGGCGGGAGGGACTTCTGGGCCGCCCGCGGGAGCCGAGCCGAGCGCGCCTAAGAATCCCCGGTGAATCCCGGGACGCACAACCTCGACCTGACCCGCCGTGCGGCGGTGGGAGGCCTCGCGGCCGCCGCGTTGGGATTCGTCGTCTTCGGTCCAAGGGGCGGGAAGGAACGCTCCGACGGGCGGATCGTCCTTGACTACTGGGAGAAGTGGACCGGCCTCGAGGGCCGGGCCATGATCAAGATCGTCGACGAGTTCAACGCCTCTCAGGACCGCATCTGGGTCCGTTACTTCTCCACCAGCGGGATCGATCAGAAGACCAAGGTCGCCATCGCCGGCGGCGATCCGCCCGACATCGTCGGGCTTTGGAACCCCAACGTGGCGGGCTTCGCCGCTTCCGGGGCGATCCTCGCCCTTTCCGACATCGCCGCACGTCCCGAGCACGCCATCCGCCTCGAGCGGTACGCCGAAGCCATGAGGCCCATGATGGAGTATCGGGGCAAGGTCTGGGCCGCGGTGCACACCGGCGGGTCGGTGGCCCTGTACTGCAACCGAGAGCACTTTCGCGAGATCGGACTCGATCCCGAGACGTCGCTGCGGACCATCGCCGACCTCGACCGCGTCAACCACCTGCTCACCAAGGTCGAACCCGACGGCACGGTGGACCGAGTCGGATTCCTCGCCTCAGAGCCGGGGTGGGACAACTACCACTGGGGCACGTTCTTCGGCGGCGAACTGGTCGACACGGTGTCGAACCGATCGCTGCTGGGGTCGGCGGAAAACGTCGCGGCGTACGAGTGGGTGCAGCGCAATGCGCACCGCTTCGGCAAGGGCGACGACATCCCCGGGGCGGACGCCGCTCGCAACGAGCGGTTGAAGGCCTCGAGCTTCGGACACCTCCAGAAGTTCAGGTCGGGCTTTGGCAACTACGACTCGCCCCTCAACGCCTTCCTGTCCGGCAAGGTTTCGACCGTCGCGCAAGGTCCGTGGCTCGCCAACGTCATCAAGGCGTACCGACCCGAACTCGATTACTGCGTGGTTCCCTTCCCCGTGACGGATTCGCTGGTCGATGCGGCCCAGCCGCGTGGACTCGTCAATGCCGACGTGCTCGTGGTGCCCCGCGGCGTGCGGCATCCCGAGGCGTGCATGGAGTTCATCGCCTTCACCCAGACGCAGCGGGCGATCGAGTACCTCAGCACGGTGCACTGCAAGAACTCGACCCTGGCCGACGTGACGCCCGAGTTTCAGGCCGGCCATCCGAACCGCGGCTTGGCGACCTTCACGAAGGTGGCGGGCAGTTCCAAGGCGTTCCGCTGCCCGCACACGCCCGCCTGGATGCAGTTCAAGGACGTCTGCGACACCATGTTCGGCGAGGTGTGGACCGGCAAGGACGCCGCGGCGACGCTGGTGGCCGCGGCGAACGTCAAGTCCCAGGACGTCCTCGACGAGTCCGCGGCGGCGGCGCGAAGGAGGGGCAGGGCCTGACCCCGCCGACGACCATGGAACCCTCACTGCCCGAATCTGGACTCGAAGGCAAAAACCGCCTCCGGCAAGACTTGGCGGGTTGGCTGTGGGTTTCTCCGTGGGTCGTGGGTTTCGTCGTCTTCATGCTCATCCCCATCGCGATGAGCCTGTATTACTCCTTCACCGACTTCCCGCTGCTCGAGGGCGCTCTGTGGGTGGGGACCGACAACTACCGCCGCCTCCTGCACGACGCCGACTTCTGGCTGACCCTCAAGAACACCGTGATCTTCGTGGGCGTGTCGATCCCGCTCTGCACGGTCATCTCCATCGTCCTTGCCGCCCTGCTCAACCGGGCCAGGGGCCGAGACTTGTTCCAGGCGGCGATCTTCCTCCCCTCGCTCGTCCCGCTCGCGGCGGGCGCGATCATCTTCAGTTGGCTCTTCAACGGCGAGTACGGGCTCGTCAATCGCGTGCTCGCGATCGTCGGCATCGACGGCCCGCCGTGGCTGCTCGATCGCAACCTCGCCCTGCCGGCGGTGATCATCGTGGGGGTGTGGGGCATCGGGCAGGCGGTGGTGCTGTACGTCGCCGCGATGCAGGACGTGCCCGAGCAGCTCTATGAAGCCGCGGACCTCGACGGCATGGGCGTCTTCCGCAAGTTCTGGAACGTGACGCTGCCGATGATCTCGCCGGTCATCCTGTTCAACGTCATCACGATGAGCATCGGCGCCTTTCAGGCCTTCATCGTGCCCTTCATGCTCTTTGACCGCGTGAAAGGCGGGCCCGACCGCGTGGCCTACTTCTCGACCCACTACCTCTTCGACAACGCCTTCGCCTTCGACCGCATGGGCTACGCCAGCGCGTTGGCGTGGGTGCAACTGTTGATCGTGCTCGCCTTCACCGGCGTGGTGTTCCTCGTCAGTCGCAAGCTTGTCTTCTATCGAGGCTCCTGAGTCGCCCATGGCCGCCGACAGTTCCAACGCCGGTCACGCCTCGTCCCGCGATTCGCGGGCCACGCGGTGGTCCGCCCACGCGATCCTCGTGGCCGTGGCCATCCTGTGGTTGGCCCCTCTGGCGTGGATGGTCATCACCTCGACGAAGCCCGCCGATCAGGCGGCGTCGGCTTCGCTGCGGCTGCTCCCCGATCCCGCATCGTCGACGTTCTCGCAGATCGCCGACAACTACCGAGGCGTCTGGAACGACGAGTCGGTGCAGTTCCCGATCTACCTCCGCAACACGCTCATCATCGCCATCCTGTCGGTGGCGGGCATGACCCTCAGCAGCGCGATGGTCGCGTACGGGTTCGCCCGCATTCCGTTCAGGGGCCGCGGGGCGTTCTTCGCCCTGACGCTCGCCACCATGATGATCCCCTTCCCGGTCATCATGGGGCCGCTGTACGTGCTCTTCGGCCACTTCGGGTGGATCGGCACGCTCAAGCCACTCTGGGTGCCCGCGTGGTTCGGCGGGGCCTTCAACATCTTCCTGCTGCGACAGTTCTACATGGGCCTCCCGAGGGAACTCGACGAAGCCGCCCGGCTCGACGGGTGCTCGCACTGGGGCATCTTCTGGCGGATCATCGTGCCCCTCTCCCGGCCCGCGCTGGCGGTCGTCGCCCTCTTCCACTTCATCTACGTGTGGAACGACTTTCTCGCGCCGATGATCTTCCTGACCCACCGCGACGACTTCACGCTCGCGCTCGGGCTTCAGATGTACCAGAGCAAGTCCGGCAACACTCCTTGGAACCTGCTGATGGCCGCGGGCACGATGGTCGTTGCTCCCGTGGTCGTGCTCTTCTTCCTCGCGCAGCGCTCGTTCGTCCGCGGCATCGCCGCGGGCGGCGGCCGCGAATGACGCGACGAGGGCCGCCCGCGAACCCGGCCGCGACTCAACGCCATCGAAGAAACTCGATGGGCAAACTCGTCCGTCCGTCGACCGCCAGATCGGCGGCCGCGGCCCCGACCGCCGGCGAGAGCTTGAATCCGTGTCCCGAGCAGGCGGAGACGACGACGACGCGTGCCTCCTGCGGATGGCGATCAACCAGGAAGTGCTGGTCGACGGTGTTGGTGTACAGGCACACGCGAGTGCGGAGCGTCTCTCCCGAACTGTCGAGGGCCGCCGGGATGCGATCCCGCAGGAATCTGGCGAGCGAGGCGAGTTCGTCCTCTCGCACCGCTCGATCAACGCGGTCCGGATCCGCGACCTCCCCTCGCCGATGGAGCGCGAGCTTGAAGCCCGCGCCACCCGGAGGTTCCAAGTTCGTCGACTCGGCAGGGAACATCGGGAACCCGTAGTGGGCCGATCCGTCGGGCTCGCTGACGGCCCACGCCGGCATTCGTCCCGCCTGCAGGAGTGCAGGGTCGTATGGGCGGAACCACGCCAAGACTTGCCTGGTCACCGCGAGACGCTCCGCGAGTCCGGGCACCAGCGAGGGCATCCATGGGCCGGCGCAGGCGATCACCGCGTCGGCCTCGATCTGCCGTCGATCGGTGATGACGGTCAGGCCGCCCGCCCGACTCCGCCATTCCAGCACGCGCTCGCCGAGCGAGATCGCGGCGCCGAACCGCTGGGCTTCGCGAAGCTCCGCTTCGATGGCGTGTTCGGGGAAGAGCACGCCGGTGGTGGGCTCGTGAAAGCCCACCTCGCCCGGTTCAAGCCGAAACTGCGGAAATCGCTTGGCGACCTCGTTGTTCGAAAGCACCTCGTGCGCGAGTCCGTGATGCACCGCGCTTTGGCGAGAGCCCTCGATGAAAGGATCCTCGGGCCTGCCGACGTAGAGGCCGCCGGTGATCCGCAGCAGCGGTGACGTCGTGGTCGCCTGCAGCAGGTTCCACAGGCGATACGACTCGCGGAGAAGGGGCACGTAATCCGGATGCTCGTAATAGCACAGGCGGATCAGGCGCGACAGGCCATGCGACGAGCCGTGCTCGTGGGGCGGCGAGAATCGATCGATGCCGATGCACTCGACGCCCCGGCGGGCCAACGCCACGAGCGACGCCGACCCGGCCGCGCCCAATCCGACCACCAGCACGCGAGGCCCTGCTCCCATGAGGAGAGCATACCCCTCGCCTCTCTCGCGGACCTTAGCGACGCCGGCGGCTAATAGCCGCCACGGCCGCGGGACGACGAGCGGCGGCTAGACCGCACCCCAACGGCGAGGCGTAGCATCAGCGGCCATGCCCACCCGCGCCTTTGCCGCCTTCTCCCCGTCGACTCCGCTCGGTCCTCACGCCATTGAGCGCCGCGAACCGCTTGCGTCCGACGTCGAGATCGACATCCTGTACTGCGGCGTGTGCCACTCCGACCTGCACTTTGCCCGCAACGAGTGGGGCATGACGGCCTATCCGGTGGTGCCGGGCCATGAAATTCTCGGACGGGTGACCCGCGTCGGAGCCAAGGTCAGCAAGTTCAAGCCCGGCGATCTGGCGGCTGTCGGGTGCCTGGTCGACTCGTGCCGCTCGTGCGAATGCTGCCGACGCGGGCTCGAGCAGTTCTGCACCGGCGGGGCAGTGTTCACCTATAACGGACCGGACCCGCACCTCGGCGGGATGACCTTCGGGGGTTATTCGGAGCGGGTCGTCGTCGACGAGGCCTTCACGCTCAAGGTGCCTTCGAACCTCGATCCTGCCTCGGCCGCACCGCTCCTGTGCGCGGGCATCACCACATGGTCGCCGCTCAGGCACTGGAAGGCCGGGCCCGGCAAGAAGGTGGGCATCGTCGGGCTGGGGGGCCTTGGTCACATGGGGGTGAAGTTCGCCAAGTCGCTGGGGGCCCACGCCGTGCTCTTCACCACGAGTCCCTCGAAGGCGGCCGACGGCCGTCGCCTCGGGGCCGACGAGGTGGTGATCTCCACTGACGCGAACGCGATGAGTCGCCACGCCGGCAGCTTCGACCTGATCGTCGACACGGTCTCGGCAGATCACGACGTCAACGCGCTGCTCGGGCAGGTGAAGCTTGACGGCACGATGGTGATGGTGGGGGTGCCGCCCGCGCCGCAGGCCGTCGCCGTGTTCAGCCTCCTGATGCCCAGGAAGCACCTGGCCGGATCGCTCATCGGCGGCATCGCCGAGACGCAGGAGATGCTCGACTACTGCGGCACGCATGGCATCGCCTGCGATGTCGAGGTGATCGACATCCGCCGCATCAACGAGGCGTACGAACGCATGCTCCGCAGCGACGTGCGTTACCGGTTCGTCATCGACATGGCCACCCTCAACGGGTGACCCGGCGGCACCCATCGAGTCGCTTCCGCGGTACCATCGACTCAACCATGGATCCACTCCGCCTCCGCCGGACCTTCGAGAGCCGCCACACCTGCGTCCGAATCCCGACGAGCGAGGAGACGGAAGCGGTTCGCATGGTCCTCGACTGCGCGGCGGACATGAAGCTCGAGCCCTATCTCTGGTCGGTCACCACCGGCATCCGACCCGCGCGGCTGGCCGACTCCAAGCCCATGGTCGGCACCGACAACCCGGGTGCGGCCCTCGCCTGGTGGCGGGCCAACATCAAGGCCCCGTCGATGTGCATCACGCTTGACTTGCTCGACTTCTTCGACGACAAGCGAGTCCTCCGGGCGTGGAGGGAACTTGTCGAGTTCTTTCATCACGGCGGGGCGGTGGGCGAGCTCGAAGGCAAGGTCTTCCTCGCGATGGTCGATCACTCCGAGGCGACGAATCAGTCGGTGCTGGCATCGAGCACGGTCCATCACGTCGCGCCGCCCGACGATGCGGTCGTCGAGGAGATCGCCCGCCAGACGCTTCGTCGCATCAATCGTCGCACGCCCCTCAAGACCGAGATCTCCAAGCAGCACTTCGAGGCCATCGTCGCCAATCTTCGCGGACTTGGCCGCCGCCAGGTGGAGCAGGTCGTCGCCTCTGCGGTCGCGAACGACAAGACGCTCGACGCCGCCGACATCATGAACGTCATCCGGGAGAAGCGTCGGTTGCTGCAGTCGGCTGGTCTGCTCGAGCACGTCGACGTGCCCGCCAGCATCGACGATGTCGGCGGGCTGAAGCGGCTGAAGGCGTGGCTTGACCAGCGAGGCGCGGCCTTCGGAGAGCAAGCCGCCGAGTTCGGCCTCGTGCCTCCCCGGGGCGTGCTCCTGCTGGGCGTTCAGGGCGCGGGCAAGAGTCTCACGGCCAAGGCCATCGCCGCCGCGTGGAAGCGTCCGCTGATGAAGCTCGATCCCTCGATCCTCTACGACAAGTACGTCGGCGAGAGCGAGCGCCGCCTGAGGGACGCTCTCGCGCAGGCCGAGGCCATGAGTCCCGTGGTGCTCTGGATCGACGAGATCGAGAAGGGCTTCGCGAGCGCGTCGAGCACCAGCAACGACGGGGGGCTCTCCCGCCGCATGTTCGGCACCATGCTGAACTGGATGCAGGAGCATCGCAGCCCGGTCTTCCTCGTGGCGACCGCCAACGACATCGAGGCGCTTCCTCCCGAACTGCTTCGCAAGGGTCGCTTCGACGAGATCTTCTTCGTGGACCTGCCCGGCGCGGAGGCGAGAGAGCAGATCTTCCGCATTCATCTGGCCAAGCGGAAACTCGAGGTTGCTTCCTTCGACCTGCAAGCCCTCGCCGCGGCCAGCGAGGGGTACAGCGGCGCGGAGATCGAGCAGGCCGTGCTTGGCGCGCTTCACGTCGTCTTCGCCGCCAGACGAACCGACGCGGGGGCCTTCGTCAAGACCGCCGACGTGCTTCAGGCGCTGCGAGACAGCCCGCCGCTCTCGGTCACCATGGCCGAGAAGGTCGCCGCGCTCCGCGAGTGGGCGACCAATCGGTGCGTGCCCGCCGACTGAGCGGCATGGCGTTGGAGCGGCCGCCCGCCCCGTCCACCTCGTCGACCATGCGACGTCCCGCTTCGGCCGCGTCGACGGCCGGAATCCCTAGCGATCCGCCGAACCATCCCGGCCGCGAACCCATACCATCGCCGCATGACGAACATCCCGCGTCCGGTGTCGTTCCATTCGCTCCTGGCCCTTTGTGCGGCGATGGTGTTGGGCCTTGGCGGTCAGGCATCGGCGCAGGCACCCGAAGGCAAGACCGTCCTCAAGCCGATCTCTCCCCTCACGCCCTTGTCGGGGAGCGACCCGTGCACCCGGTGCTTTGGCTTTCTCCTTCCGGGACGAGCCGAGCCCAACCCCGACTCGGTCTATCGGATCGATTCGGACCTGCCGGAGATGCTGACGTCGATCGGCGTGCTGTATTCGACCGCTCCGGTCCTCCCGGAGTTCCTGACCAAGGCGGGCGAGCCGGTCATCGAGTCGCAGCGGCGTCAACGCAATCTGGGGTTCACGACCATCGATGACCGCTTCGAGGTCTTCGTCTACCACCTCAACTACGAAGGGCAGGCCCCTCGTTCCCGTCGCGTCCTCGTGCACGCCCGCAACCTCGGCGACGCGTCGGTGACGATCAAGCCGCGACAGATCATGGAGTCCCACGGCGTGATGGCCAAGGCCGACGGACCGGAATCGCGATTGAGCCTCCGCATGCTCGCGAACCGGTGGGACCGCATCCTCGATCGTGTCGAGATTCCCGCAGGTGAAGGGCGGGTCATCGGTTGGTCACCTCGCCTCAGCGTCACGGACGCGCCGGCCGACGATCCCGACCGCTCGAAAAGCGACTTCTTCACCGGCATGGTGCAGGGCGAGTTCGAGTCGTCGCCGGGGCTTCGGCCGTCGATCGAGGTGGCGGTGGTGGCCATCGACGCGGCGACGCCCCGCGAGGGCTTTGATCGCGCGTGCGTCGAGGCGATGGCCCGCGGTGCGCAATCGGGCGAGGCGGGCATGGACCTGCAGATCCCGCCGCCGGCGTGTCACGTTCGTCGCGTCGGCGGCGTCTCGAGGAGCTTCCTGTGGCGGAGCGACGAGATGGTGATCGACGTCAGCACGCTGCCCCGCGCCGAAAAAGCGTTCGGTCCCGCCGGCCTCTCCTTCCTCATGGCGGCCCCCGCCGTGCAGACGCGGGACTGTCCGCAGGCGCGACAGACCGGCGACATGCTACTCCACCCCGGATATGTGCACGCCGACACGGTGGGCAACTACCAGGTGGAATATCTCGTCACCCTCACGCTCGTCAATCCGGGGTCGTCGGGAGATGCCGCGTTGGTCGACCTGCGATTCGGCAAGCACGACGCCGACGTCGGACTCGCGTGGCAGTTCCAGATCGGCAAGTCGCCCGCCACGCGAGACCAGGTCGCGTCAAGGCCGCTCTTCGTGCAGTGGGCGGGGCCGTGGCGGAAGGACGACCTTCCCGACGACACGCGATCATTACTCGCGCCCGTCAAGGGGCTTGCCGAGGAGGCGGCCGTCGAGTCCCCGCTGGCGTTGGTGCCCGGCGAGCGCACGACCGTCACGCTGCGGCTCATGCCGGTGGGGACCAGTTCGCTCCCCTTCCACATTCACGTGGTGCCCGTGAAGCCGAAGGTCACCGTGCCGACGGCGGTGCCCGTGGCCGAGCCCTGACGAAGGCGATCCCTCAGAACAGCAGACGCACGCCGACCGTCAGGGTCAGCTTCGTTTCAGGCCGTTCCTGCACGTCCTGCACGACCGGAACGCCGAAGGCGGCCTCCGCCGCGAAGGTCTTCGCTTCGTAGAGCACGCCCGGTCCGAGCATCACCTCGTTGTCGCCGCCCGTCTCGTACAACCCGTTGAGTTCGACCGTCGCGTAGAGCGCGGCGGTCGTGTCCGCGGCGTACTCGACCGGGCTCACCCGGAAGAGGTAGGCGGTGTCGTACCGCAACGCGTCGTCGCGACCATCACCCGCTCGCATCGTGAAGAGATCGCCGCCGGTGTTGAACTTGTACGAGATCGACTGATTGATGCCGTGTCGACCCAGGATGGCCGTGAAGACGCAGCCGACGAACGGATCCCACGAGTGGCTTGAGAAGTCGCCGTCGCCGCTGGGGATCTCGACGCCCCCGTACACGGCCAATCGCAGCGAATCGATCGGACCGAGGTCTCGCTGGAAGGGACGGTACTTGACGGTCAATGCCAGGTCGTTGACGCCGAAGTCTTCCTCGCCGCCGGCGGGGGCGTCGAACGAGACGAACGCCAACGGCAGATCGAGGCTCGCCGCCATGTCCCGCCGCACGCCGTACGTCAGCGTGGTCGTCGCCACGAACGTGTCGATGTCGCGGCGCTCGGGGGAGGGGTCGTCGCCGAGCCTGACGTACTGCAGCCGTTCGCGGAAGGCGAGGTGGCCCTGGGCCGGTTGCGTGGCGGCGGGGGTGTTCGTGGCCTCCTGCGCGGCGGCGGAGGAGGCCGCTGCGGCGAGAGCCAGGATGGCGTGACGTGCCTGGTGATTCATTCGTCGTGCTCGTGAACGCGACCGGAGCGGGGGCCTCACGGCGTCTCGATTCCCTTCAGGGTGAAGCCGCTGCGATCGACCGCCGCGGCCAGTTGACGCCTCGTCACCGGCTTCGAGCCGTCGATCGCGATGCGTGCCCTGCCCGCGCCCATGTCGACATGCACCATCGACACCCCGGGCACGGCGGCCAGCGTCTTGTCCACGTTGTTCGCGCACAGGGGGCAGGACATCCCGAAGATGGTGAGCACGGCTTCGCGGCCCTCAAGGGGCTTGTCGTCCGTGGCGGCGTCGGCGACGGCCGCGGCATCGCGTCGTTGGGAGCAGCCTCCGCCGCTCCAGACGAGCGACATCAAGGCGAGCGTGGCGATGGCGGGTGCGTGACGGGTCATGGCGGGCTCCATGTCGTGCGGTTCATCGATTCAGGCGGCTCATCAGCGAAGTCAGTTCGTCGATCATCGCGTCTCGACGCAAGGCGTCGCCCGCCAGCGCCGCGGCGGCGCAGTGCTTGAGGTGATTGGCGAGCAGGGTGTTGGCGACGGTGCGCAGCGACTCCCTTGCCGCGGCCACCTGCGTCATGATGTCCGCGCAGTAGCGGTCCTGCTCGATCATCGCCGCGATGCCTCGGATCTGTCCCTCGATGCGGCGAAGGTGCCTGAGGTTGGCCGCCTTGATCGACGCGTCGACGGCCACGGCCTTTCTCGGCTCGCCTGCGCAGCGGGTCGCCGGCTCCTGGCAGCAGGCGGCGGTGCGGGATGCGAGGCGTCGTGTGCGGGTCGGAAGTCGTCGGGCCATCGAGAGGTCTCGCGAATCGTCGTCGGATGATACCCCAGGGGGGTATGAGTCGCACACGGTCGGCCACAGGTTGGCGGCGCAGGAGCCTCCACAGGGAAACTTCCCCGTAGCGGAGATGACGAAGAACGGCCATGATCGACCTGTCGAGCGACGGGCCGTCATCCCGTGGCCGACGGAGAAGGAGACAGAACATGCCACGTCGCGTCGATCGTTGTTCCCTCACGCTGGTCGCAGGGGTGTTGTCGTGCATCTCGGGACTGGCGGCGGCACAGGTCCGCACCTACACGCTGGATCCAGACTTCGACGAGGGGGCTCTCGCCAACCTCAACCACAATCCGCCCTTCAACCATCAGCTTCAACTCAACCCCACGGCCGAGCCGCTGCCTTTCCTCTGCGTGGCCTGCTCCGATCGAGGCACGATCGTCCGCATCGAGACGAACACGGGGCAGGTGCTCGGCGAGTACCTCTCGTCTCCAAATGGACGCGGGCGGAATCCCTCTCGCACCACCGTCGACCTCTACGGCAACGTCTGGTGCGGGAATCGCAATGAAAACGCGAACGGCAACGGTTCGGTCATCAAGATCGGCATCGTCATCGGCGGCACGCGGGGCGACAAGGTTGCCGGCGGCGGTTTCTCGCCCAATCCCAACGGGCAGTACCTCCAGCCGCCCTTCGCGTACAGCACGGCCGTCGACCGCGACGGCGACGGCCTGATCCGGACCTCGCGAGGCCTGGGGGACATCCTCGACTGGTCCAACGCCGGGGGCGCCGACAACGACGGCGGCGTGAGCACCGCCGACGACGAGACGATCATCGTCTACGCCCGCACGCCAGGCGCCGCCGAGATCCGGCATGTCTCGATCGACGGCCAGAACAACCTCTGGGCGGGCGGGTTTCCCGGGTACTCGCCCTCCCGCTTCGTGAAACTCAACGGCGACACTGGCGCCGTGCTCGCCAGCCTCGATGTCGCGGGCCGCTTCGGCTGCGGCGGATACGGCGGCCTGGTCGATGGACACGGCATCCTCTGGTCCGCCAGCCTGAACCAGCGAGCCTTGCTCCGATACGACCCGGCCACGGACAGCGGGTCGGTCATCAATCTCGGCCGACTCACCTACGGATTGGGGGCCGATTCTCAAGGCAACATCTGGAACGCCAACTGGACCGACAACAGTCTCTTCAAGCTTTCGCCAAGCGGCACGGTCTTTCCGGGCTTCCCGGTGGGCCTTGGCGCCAGCGGCGGCCGCGGCGTGGCCGTCACGCCCGTCGACGACAACGTGTGGGTCGCGTGCAGCTACTCGAACACGGTCGGCCGGTTCACCAACAACGGGGCCCTCCTCAAGCAGATTCCGGTCGGCAACCACCCCACGGGCGTGGCTCGCGACGCCAACGGAAAGGTGTGGGTCACCAACTACAACTCGCACGACGTGATGCGAATCGATCCCCACGGCGGGGGCGACGGCCTGGGCGCGGTGGATCTGACGGTCTCGCTGGGCGGCGGGGCGGGTCCGTACAACTACTCCGACATGACCGGTGCCGTTGCCGTCGGCCTGACGAGCCAGCAGGGCACGTGGACGGTCGTCTATGACGGCAGGTTGGCGGGCCTCGATTGGGGCACCGTGTCATGGACCAGTTCCGAGCCGCAAGGCACCGGCGTCGTCACGATGGTCCGCGCGGCCGACACGATCTCCGGGCTCACGTCGGTGCCATTCATGCAGGTGGCCAATGGCGTCTCGTTCCATGGGCGGGGCGTGCAGGGGCGTTACATCGAGATGCGCACGACGCTCTTTCGCGGGCCGGGCGTGACCGAGACGCCGGTCCTCTACGACCTCACGGTCGCAGCGCCTGTCGCCGTTCCGGTGGAGATCACGCCCGGCTTCAACCCCAACCTCGTGTCGCTCTCGAAGCCCTACACGATCTATGTCGCCATCATGGGCACCGACACCGTGAGCGTGGCCCAGCTCCAGCCCGCCAGTGTGCGGTTCGGCCGATCGGGAACCGAGGCCTCGCCGGTTCGTCCCGGCCGCGTGCTCGACGTGAACCGCGACGGACGGCCCGACATGCTGTATGGATTCCGGACCGGCGACTGCGGGTTCGTGCCCGGCGATCAGGCGGGCGTGATCCGTGCGTCGATCGGAGGAGGCGTCGTGGTCGAAGGCCGTGACGCCGTTGTGGTGCAGCCCTGAATGTCAAGATCCCGTTCACCAGGAAACACACGAGAGGAGAGACCATCATGCAAGGCAACATCACGCGCAGCATCGCGACCCTCATGCTCGCGGTCGCGGCTTCGGAGGCCCACGCGGGCATCGCCAACGGCGGATTCGAGTCGGGTTTCGCCGGGTGGAGCTACGTCGGCAACGGCGGTTCGTCGTCCACCGGTTCCCTCATCGCGAGGGATCCGATTCACATGGGCCAGCAGGAGCCGCTGAGTGGACAGTGGGGCCCCACCGAGGGTGATCGATTCGCGGCCCTCTGGAGCACGGACTCGTTCGATCGGCAGGGGGCGACCCTGTCGCAGCGTTTCGCCGCCAATCCGGGCGAAGTGCTCGAGTTCATGATCTTCTACGACTTCGGAGACTTCGCGCCCAGCACCGACGGGGCGTTTGCGAGGCTGGACGACGGCCAGGGGAGTGCCGAACTCGTCCGGTTCAACATGGATGCCGCCTCCATGCTGGATGACGACACCAACGTGGGTTGGCATCGCATCTCGCACGTGCTGCCGGCATCGTCGTCGGGCTTCTATGAGTTGACCTTCTCGATCACCGACACGGACGGCACGTTCGAGTCGATCCTCGGCATCGACGACGTTCGCGTCATCCCCGCACCCGGCGCGATGGGCCTGTTGGCGTTGGCCGGACTGTGCGGGCGCCGACGCCGCTGATCGGCCCCCACACAAGTCCCTCACGCAGCAACGCGAGCCCCGGTCGGGGCTCGCGTCGCTTTTTTGGTTTCCAAGTCCGGGAAGTACCCAACGGGTGTCGAAGTGACGCCGCCGTCGACGAGACGCAACACAGGCCCGCTATCATGCGAATCGAGGATTCGTCCGTCCCTTCGCGGGGCGGACGGTCGCAGCCACGCTCCTTCGAGAATCCCCCATGCCCAACCGCACCGCCCTCCGGCTCGTCGCAAGCCTCCTCGCCCTGTCCGCCGGTTCCTTCGGTGCGCTCGGGACGGGGACCGCGAACGCGACCGAAAAGGCAGGCAAGGCGGGGGCGAAGTCGGCTGCCTCCATCAAGCCGAAGCCGGCGGCCGCACCGGCCAAGGCGAAGGCGGCCGTCACGGCCGCTCCCGATTGGTTCGCTCGTCGCGTCCTCGTCCGAACCAAGCCCGGCGTCAAGGCGAAGGACTTGGCGCGCCTTGACGCCAAGGCCGGGGTCGTCAGCGTGGCGTTCGAGTACGCGTTGGTTCCCGGCCTCCGCTGCGTCGAGGTGAAGCCCGGACGAGAGGACGCCGCCGTCAAGGCGTACAAGGCCAGTTCGTTGGTGCAGTACGCCGTTCGCGATCGAATCGTGAAGGCGGCGGGACAGACCGTGCCCTATGGCATCGACTCGGTTCGAGGCCCGCAGACATGGACGGCCAGCCGCGGCGGGGGCGCGGTCGTCGCCGTGCTCGACACGGGTTTTGACTTCGGACATCCGGATCTCCCCGAACCGATCCTGACCCGATCGTTCGTCTCCGGCCAAGCGGTGCAGGACGGCAACAGTCACGGCACGCACTGCTCCGGCACCGTGCTCGCGGTCGACAACACCGACGGCGTGGTAGGGGTCGCCCCTTCTGCCTCGCTCATGATCGGCAAGGTGCTGGGCGATAGCGGGTCGGGTTCGAATGCCGGCGTGATGGCGGGCGCGGACTGGGCCGCCACCAACGGTGCCGACGTCATCAGCATGTCCCTGGGCAGCACGGGCAGCGATCAGGCCGAAGCCGACCTGTACGCGGCGGTGGTCGCCTCGGGCGTGCTCGTCGTGGCTGCCGCGGGCAACAACAACTCGAGAGATCCCTTCTACCCCGCGTGGTACCCCGGCGTGCTCTCGGTCGCGGCGGTCGATTCGGCGAACAGCCGCGCAAGCTTCTCGAACTTCGGGCCCAACATCAGCGTTTCGGCCCCCGGCGTCGGCGTGCTTTCGACCGTTCCCACTGGCGTCGCCTCGTGGGCCGGTGTCGATCATGAGAGCGCGACCCTCGCGGGCAGCGCGAGCGGCCGCGCGAGCGCCATCGCCGTCGGCTGCGGCTTGGGCGGCTCGCCCTCCGACTTCCCCCCGGAGGTCGCGGGCAACATCGCCCTGATCCGTCGAGGCGGCGGCATCACCTTCGCCACCAAGGCCACCAACGCCGTCGCCGCCGGCGCGGTGGGAGTCATCATCGCCAACAACGCCGCCGGCCTCTTCAGCGGCACGCTCAACGGCAACTCCTCCGTCCCCGTCATCGGCATCTCGCAGGCCGATGGCGACGACCTCTTCGGACGCGGCGCCATTCCCGTCACCATCGCCACCAGCGGCGGACACGGCTATGCCGCCTTCTCGGGTACCTCGATGGCGTGCCCCCACGTCGCGGGCGTCGCCGCGTTGATGGTCGCCGAGGTCGGTCGTCGCCACGCCACCCCGGCGCAGATCCGCGAGGCGCTCGAGGCCACCGCCACCGATCTGGGCGACCCCGGCCGCGACGACTTGTTCGGGTACGGACTGGTCAACGCCCAGGCAGCCGCGGCGTATCTTCGCGACCGCGTCGGGGCGTGGTGCATGGCCGACTTCGACGACAACGGCGGCGTCGACGGACTCGACGTCGAGGTCTTCTTCTCCAACTGGAACGCCTCTCGCCTCGTTGCCGATATCGACCTCGACGGACGGGTCGACTCGAGCGACGTCTCGGCCTTCCTCGCCTTCTGGACAGCGGGCGGCTGTCGCTGAAAGCAGGATCGATCATCGGTGGGCCGTCATGTTCGGCCAGCCCCGTCGCCGCAACGAACCCGAGTCGGTTGGCGCCATCGGTCGCTCCGCGATCGGATGTGGGCGTCACCCTTGTGCGATGCGACGAGCTTCTGCCGCCGCTTGGAGCGAGCGCTCTTCGACGTGGCGACGAGCTGCGGCATTCCCTGAGCTGCGGACGGCGCGGGGAGGTTCAAGCGAGCGTTCTCGCATACCATGCCGCACCGCCACCGCGGTACAGGAGTCCGGCATGCACCCCTTCCACGTTCTCATCGCGGCGGTCGCCATCGGCGTCTCCGTGGCGCCGTCGCTAGCCCAAACCTCCCCTCCCGAGGACCCTACCGCGGCACTTCGTCTCGAGTTGGCCCAGTGCCGCCTTGACCGCGAGGTCGGGGAACGGCGGGTGAAGCAACTCGAGGAGCAACTGCGCCTTACTGGCGATGTCGAGGCCCTCGTGCGGCGACTCGCCGAGGTGGAATCGCGTGTCGTTCAACTCGAGAGCGACAAGGCCGCGTGTCTCGAGCAAACTCGCCGGTTGAAGAACGAGTTGACGCGAGCGCAGGATGCCGCACGCGAGCGATCGCGTCCGACGTCGCCGTCAAAGTCCTCGGCGCCAGGCGGCGGAAACGGCCCTCGGTGGGTGGCCCCTCCGTCCGTGCCTTGGAGCAATCCCGCGATCTTCCCACCGGCGGCGCCCAGCCAGCCGCCACCGGCCACCAGTCGGCCCGCTCCGGGCACGCCCTCTTCGCCGGGTCTCTTACCGCCTCCGGGCTCAAGCACGCCAAGCCAGCCCACGGGCTCCGTGACCGAACGCACCCGGGTGGACGGACGAGTGACCGATCTTCGACGCGGCACGCTCCTCAAAATGGCCTCGGGAAGCGTGTACGAAGTGACGGACTCCATCCAGCAATCGGTGAATCGGAGCGATCCGACGGTGACGGCGTACGGGTCGGGGTCATCGGTGTCGCTGGTGATCGACGGCGTCGACAAGCCTGTCCGCGCGTCGCTCATCACCCGTGGCAGCCCATGGTCCGTCCCCGGCACGCCCGAGCGAGTCGAATCCTCCATCCGCGGCAAGTTCGAGGGCTTCGCCCGCGGCCGCCTCTACCGGCTCGCCAACGGCGATATTTGGGAACAAACCGAGTACCTCACCACCTACACGACCCTCTTCGATCCCGACGTGACGATCGTCCGCGACGGCTCGGAGCATCGGATGAAGGTCGAGGGAGCGTCGGAGGCGGTGGCGGTGAAGCGGGTGAAGTGACCGCCCGCGGTGGCAACATCACCCCGCGAACTGCAGTTTCGTCGCCACGGTGTAGCCTCACATGCCTCGGAGCGAGGCCGGTTGGCCGTTGGCCACGATCGACTTCAGGTGCTTGCGCATGCGGTCGAGCAGGTTCCAGTACATGATGAGCGCGACGAGCGGGCCGAGGAAGAGGAGGACCGCGCCCACGATGGCGATGAGCGGCAGGAGCCACCGATACATCGAGGCGCGTCGGACGATCCACGCGTCCGGGATGCGTCGTCCAAGCCAGATCGTGTAGTTCATCATCGCGAGGAACTGCATCACGAACGCGGCAAGGCCCACGAGTTGGAGCACGCCGAGGATGAGGACCACGACGCCGCTCAGCGAGGTCGACAGGTACAGCACGGAGGCGATCACGCCGACGATGATCGTGACGATGGCGCTGAGTCGCACGAGCTGTCGCGCGGTGTCGGGACGCTCCAGCCCGATGAACTGCGGGTCGGGCTCGGTGAGCTTGACATAGCCGAGGAAGATCCAGACCGACACGGCGAGGCCGACCAGCGAGAGGATGGCGGTGAACTCTCGTGGCGGCGTGGTCGCGCCTCGCATGGCTGCGGTGATGGAGCCCAGCATGGTGGCGACCTGAACGACGATGATGGCGAGCACGCCGTTGAGCACCCAGGAGTGCCCGGTCAGGATGGTCCTGAGGTAGTCCTTGCCGGCGTGTTGGAGCAGGTCGCCCCGGAGCGAGTCGGCGACCGGCGTGCCGCATTCAGGGCAGTGGCCGTTGGTGAAGAGCCCCGTGATGCTGTACCCGCACTTCACGCAGGCACGTGGGCCTTCGATGACGGGGTGAATCGAGACTGCCTGCGGCGATGGCTCCATCCGCCACCATAGGCCAGAAAGGCGATAGAACTGCGCGGATTGAGACCGGCGGCCGGAACGTAAAAGCACGCATCACGCGATGCAGGTCGCGTGAATCGGGGGGCATGCAATAGGTGGGAGGGAAGGCGGGGACCGAATGGATGGTCGACCCGAACCTGCCAGAATGCCCCCCGAAGGACTCGAACCTTCGACCCGCTGATTAAGAGTCAGCTGCTCTACCAACTGAGCTAGGAGGGCGTCCATTCGGGGCGTTTCCGCCGCGAAGGGGGCAAGTATAGGACGACCACCCCCCGAGGTGGCAAGCCCGGGGACCGCGAGCGCGTCGTTTTTGTGGGTGGGGCTCCGAATGGATGCCGCACGTGTGTCAGCGGGGGCGGCGCTTCCAAGCCTCGCGGAGAGCGCCGCGGAAGTCGGGGTGGGCCAGGCCGATGAGGGCGTCGGCCCGCTGGCTCAGCGACAGACCGTGCAGGTTGGCGGCCCCGTGCTCGGTCACCACCCACTGAACGTGCCCGCGTGTGGTGACCACGCCTGCACCGGGGGCGAGTTCGGGGACAAGCCGCGAGATGGTGCCCGCCGCGGCGGTGGAAGGGAGCGCGATGATGGCCTTGCCCTTTGGCGACAGCGTGGCCCCGCGGACGAAGTCCATCTGCCCGCCGATGCCCGAGTAGATGCGGTGGCCCATCGAATCGGCGCAGACTTGGCCCGTGAGGTCGATCTCGATCGCCGAGTTGATCGCCACCGTGCCGGGGTTCAGGCGGATGAGCGACGAATCGTTCGTGCGGTCGCAGGGGTGGAACTCGACCAGTGGATTGTCGTTCACGAAGTCGAAGACGCGGCGTGTGCCGCTCACGAAACTGGTCACGAGGCGGCCTTGGTGGATGACCTTGCGGCGGTTCGTGATCGCGCCGGCCTCGAAGAGGTCGACCACGCGGTCGCTGAACATCTCGGTGTGGATGCCCAGGTCCCGCTTGCCGTGAAGGCGGCTGAGCGCGGCGTCGGGAATGGCCCCGATGCCCATCTGCAGGCAGTCGCCGTCGTTCACCAGCCCCGCGATGATCTCGCCGATGCGGGCTGCCACCGGTGTTTCGGGCTCGCTCGCGTGTTCGTGAAGAGGACGGTCGGTGAGCGTGAAGGCGTGCAGGCGGTCTCGAGCCACCGCCGAGTGCCCGTGCGTGCGGGGCATCCGGGCGTTCACCTCGGCCAGCACGATGCCCGCGTGGTCGACCGCGGCGCGGGCGGCGTCGATGGAGGTGCCCAGGGTGCAGAGCCCGTGGCGGTCGGGTGGCGAGAGTTGCACGAGCGCCGCGTCGAGTTTCACCGCGCCGCTCGCGAACAGCGACGGGATGTCAGAGAGGAAGATGGGCACGTACTCGGCCCGTCCCTCCGACACCGGCACGCGGCAGCCCGGCCCCGTGAAGAGCGAGACCGACGTGAACCGCCCCGCGTGCTCGGGCTTCAGGAACGAGAGGGGGCCGGTGAGGTGGAGGTGGTAGAGGCGAACGCCCTCGAGGTCGGTCCGCTTGGCCATGGCCTCGAGGAGTGTGGTGGGGGTCGCGCTGCCGCCGTGGACGAAGACATTCATGCCGCTGCGGAGGTGCGAAACGACCTCCTCGGCGGCAACGGCGGATCGCTGAAACGTGGCGGCATCGCTCATCGGGCACCTTCGCGTCGGCGGGGCCGGGAATCCCGCCACGGGCGGGGCTGTTCGGGGCCTCCGCGGCACAATACGCCCGCACCCCGCCCTTGGGCTTCGCCTCGTCCCGACCCTATCATTCGCCCCTTCGCGACGTGCCCTGTTCACGACGCGGCCTTCGGCTCATCTTTGCGGAGTCTCGCAGCATGCACAACGTCCTGGTTCTCGGCGGCGGCAAGGTCGGCAAGTCGGTGGCGGAACTGCTCTTGGCCTGCGGCAAGGGCGCGTACCGCGTCACGCTCGCCGACCGCGACGCCAAGAACCTGCAGGAAGCCCAGGCCAACATCGAGCGGCTGCGCAAGCGGCTGCCCGCTGGACGAGCGGTGGAGTTCGTGGCCAAGCAGGTCGACGCCTCCGACCGTGCCGCGGTGCGGGAACTGCTCAAAGGGCAGCACTACCTGATCTGCATGCTCCCCTTCGACCTCGTGAAGGGCATCGCCGAGGACGCCAACGCGGCCGGCGTGCACTACTTCGACGTGACCGAGGACGTCGAGACGACCGACGCGGTGAAGGCCATTGCCGACGAGGGCCGCGCGAAGGTGGCCCTGGTGCCCCAGTGCGGCTTGGCCCCGGGCTACATCGCCATCGCGGGGTACGAGATCGGGCGTCAGTTCTCCGAGATCCACGACCTGACGCTGCGGGTGGGGGCCTTGCCCCAGTTCCCGACCAACGCGCTGCACTACAACGTGACGTGGTCGACGGCGGGGGTGGTGAACGAGTACTGCGAGCCGTGCAACGTGATGCTCGACGGCAAGGTGGTGAAACTGCCCGCCCTCGAGGGGCTTGAGCACTTCTCCTTCGAGGGCGTCGAGTACGAGGCCTTCTACACCTCCGGGGGCATCGGATCGCTCACGGACACGCTGCTGGGCGAGAAAAAGACCAACCCCGAGAGCCGCATCGCGTACAAGACGATTCGATATCCGGGCCACCGCGACCTGATGAAGTTCCTGCTGCAAGATCTGCGGCTGGGCGTCGAGCATGCGGCACCGACGGCGGGCGGGCGGGTCTTCGATCGGCGCTTGGCGATCGACCTGCTGGACCACGCGGTGGCCCGCACCCTCCAGGACGTGGTGATCGTGTTCATCAACGGCATCGGCATGCGTCACGACGGCGAGACCATTCGCCGGGAGCAGATCAACTTCAAGCGGGCGATTCACGCGACTGAGATCTTCGGGCGGGTGTGGCCGGCGATCGAGTTGACCACGGCGGCGGGCGTGTGCGCGATGGTGGACCTGCACCGGCTGGGCAAACTGCCGCAGAAGGGCTTCGTGAAGCAGGAGGACTGCTCGCTGGCGACCTTCAACGAGACGATCTTCGGCCTCGCCTACGAGCGGCCGGAAGGGATCGAGGCGGCGGTCCGCGGGTGATGGCGATGTCCTCTCGCGAAGCGATTCCCGAACAGAGCCGGGGGTGGCGGCGCAGCACCGCAACCCCCGGCGGAGTTGGTACGCGCGGCGGGTTGCGGCCGGTTCGCGTCGCGATCAGGAACGGCCCACCTCACCGTCGCCCGCAGCGGGCTTCGGAAGGAGCGCGGCGCTGATTCACGCACGGTAAGCCCGCTTCGGGCGTCCCCTGGTTGAGCCGGGGCGCGCAGCCCGGCTTTGCGGGCAAGCCCCCGGCGGAGCCGACTCGCGCGGCGGGTTGCGGCCGGTTCGCGTCGCGATCAGGAACGGCCCACCTCCTCGTCGCCCGCTTGGGGGCGAAGCGGCAGGTAGCCCAGGGCGCTGCGAGTCTTCGAGCGAGCCCTGGGTGGCGGGGCATGATGCGCGATGTGGCGATCGTTTGAACGTGCGCTGTGCGCGGATCGGCGTTCGTGTACCCAGGGCTCGCCCGCAAAGCCGGGCAGCGCCCTGGGCTACCTGCCGGTTCGCCCGCAGCGCGGGCTTCGGAGGCGTCGGGTGATTCGTGAACGATGACGCGAATCGGCGCTCGTGATCGGGAACCCCGTTGGGGTTGATGCGCACGGCGCATCGCGTCCGGGGGTCCGGGGGTGGCGGCGAAGTGCCGCAACCACCGGCTACTCCCTCAAAGCGCTTCGCGATCGAGGAACCGGCGACCTCACTCCCCCGGCAACGCCGGGCGGCTCACCTCGCGGAGCGTCGTCGAGGCCTGCTCCAACTCCTCGGTCACCTCGAGCGTGCCGGCCAACTCGGCCGTGTCGCGAGCTCCGGGGAGCAGCCGCCCGTTGAACGAGCCCACGGCCAAGTTGTAGCTCTTGGCCGCGCTCTCCAGCCCGCTGCCGACCTTGCCCAGGTGCCCGGCGAAGGTATTGATGCGGTCGAGCAACTCCTTGGCCTTCGCCCCGATGGCCCGGGCGTTCTCGTTGATCTTGGCCTGCTGCCACTGCAGGGCGCACGTCCGCAACAGGGCCAGGAGCGTGGAGGCGGTGGTGATGATGATCCGCTTCTCGAGGGCTTCCTGATAGATCGTGGCGTCCTCCTCAAGCGCGGCGATCAGGCCGCTCTCGACCGGCACGAAGAGCACCGTGACTTCCACCCCCGCCCCGAGCGCCTTGGCGTAGTCGCGCGACGCGAGCGTGCGGACATGCCCGCGAAGGGCCTGTGCGTGCGCCTGCCGCCGGGCCACCCGCTCGGCATCGGAGAGCGTCGCGTCGAGCGAGTCGAAGTACGCCACCATCGGCACCTTGGCGTCGATGGGGACGCAGCGCTCGCCCGGGAGGTTCACCGTCATGTCGGGGCGTAGCTTCGCGCCATCGCCATCCTCCATGCTCGACTGCTCGGAGAAGTCGACGTTCTCCGTCAGGCCCGCGAGTTCGGCGATGTTGCGGAGGGAGATCTCGCCCCAGCGGCCCCGCTGGCGATTGTCGCGGAGGGCCACCGAAAGCGTCTGGGCCGCGGTGGAGGCCTTCTGCTGCAGGTCGGCGATCTGCTTGAGCTGTTCGCCCAGCGACTTGGAATCGCCCTCGCGCTTCTCGGACAGCTCGCGCACAAGCGCCTCCTGCTTGGCGATCTGGTCGCGAAGCGGCTTGAGGGTCTCGTCGATGGCTTGCTGCTTGGAGGCAAGATCCTTGGCGCTCAACGCCGCGTGCCCCTCGAACTGTTCCTTCGCCTGTCGCAGGAACGTCTCCGAGGTGGCCTTGAGCACATCCGCCCCGGTGGCCTTGAAGGTCTCGGTGAGCGCGGTGCGGGCCTGCTCGATCGTGCTCTTGAGCTCGAGGATGTACTTCTCCCTCGCCTGGCCTTCGGTCTCGACCTTGCGAAGCTGCTGCTGGGCCTGCGAGAGCGTCTCGCTCAGCGAGCGATACTCGGCCCCTGCCTGTTGCAACTGCGTGCGGGTGTCGGCGAGCTGGGTCTGCAGCGAGCTGGCCATGGCTCTTGCGCTCGCCTCGGCCTGCTGGGCGGCACCATGCTGGCCCCGCAGCGCATCTCGCTCGGTGCGGGTGGTCTCCAGCTCCGTCCGTGCATGCTCCGCGGCGACAAGTGCCGCGGCATTGGCGGCCCGCGCCATGAACTTGGCGACGATAAACCCCACCGCCCCTCCGAGCAGCAGGCCAAACGCCGTCCCCCCGACAAATGAAAGTGCATCCATGACGAAGATCCTAGCGACCCGAACGCCTGGAGGGCCGCCCATCTTCGCTCACGGAAGGCCCATCGTCACTTCGTCACGCCGTCGCGGGCCGCCAATCGCTTGGCGATGCGGATGCCGCTGTCGAGCGCACCCTCCATGTACCCCACGAACTTGTAGCAGGTGTGCTCGCCGGCAAGGTGCAGCCGCCCCGCGGCATGCGCCTGTGCCATCAGCGGCCCCACCGTCGTGACCTGTCCCGGAGCCGGGAACGAATAACTCGCCATGACCCACGGATCGTTGGGCCAGTCCATGTAGCGGGTCTGGACGAGGTGTTCCTTGAAGCCCGGGTAGAAGGCCTCGTAGGCCTGGGCGAAGGCCGTTTCGCGTTCCTCCTTGCCCATCCGCAATGCCCGCTCGACGGAGGGGCCGCCCGCGAAGCCCACCAGGCACGCGCCGTCGTTGTCGGGGCCCACGTCGCCCTGGGCGTCGGTGCCGTCCCAGGTCATCATGAAAAAGCCGTCTGACAGGGCAAACTGGCTCCGCTTGGGCTCCGACGTCTCCCAGAACCGCGTCTTGACGTGGGCGAAATGCTTGGCGTTGAGGCCCATCTGAGGCGTCATCGCGGCGGGCAGGGCTGGGGCGATCTGGATCTTTTTCCACATCGTGGGGGGCACGGCCAGCACGACATCGTCGCACTCGATGAGGCGCCCGTCGCGGGCCTCGACGAGCATGCGGTCGCCCTTGAGCGTGATGCCGCGGACGGGGAGGCCGGTGGTGATGCGATCGCGGCCGATGCCATCGGCGAGACGATGGGCGAGGGCGTCGTTGCCGCCCTTGCAGCGGTAGACCTCGCTGTCGCTCCAATACTTCTCGAGGCCACCCCCCTTCACGGCGGCGAGTTGGCCGAGCAAGGACTGCTTGGAGGCGTCCTGCCCGTTGTCGGAGGTCTGGTTGATCCACATCGCGCGCTTAACCTGCGCCGGGACGTCGAGGGAGTTGATCCACTCCATCGTGGACTTCTTGTCGAGGGCGGCCGCATCCGAGGACTTCCAGGGTTCTTCCGCGTCGATCGATTCGGCGAGGGCGTTCATCTTCCCCAACGCTGCCTCGAGGTGCTCCCACAGTTCGCCCCCCTCGCCGGCGGGCAGGGGCTTGCCGTCGATCACGACAGGAGATTCGCACTCGCCCTCGTCATGGGTGACGTCGAGCCATTCGAGGCCGAACTTGGCCGCGTAGTTGACCCACGCCGGGTGATTGCTGCCGATGAGTTCCGCGCCGCCCTCGATGTTGCGGCCGCGGATGTACTCGTTCTTGTTGGCGGCGTTGAAGGAGAGGACTCGCCCCCCGACCCGCTCGCGGGCCTCGAGGAGGGTCACGTCGTAGCCCGCGGCGACGAGTTCGTGGGCACACGCGAGCCCGGAGAATCCGGCGCCGATCACGACGACTCGCTTCTTGGAATCGCGGCCCATCGGCGCGAGCCCCGCGACGGCACCGGAGGATAGCAAGAGGCCTGCTGAGGCGGCGAGCGTCGCCTTGAGGAAGGCGCGACGTTCCTCGACGGTGGTGCGATGGCCGTAGCGAGCGGCGAGCTGGGCGATCAGGGAGCGGGCCATGCGGTCGTCTCCAAGTGGGGGGGTGTTTGAGGCAAACACCCCGTGCGACCGTCGAGCCGCGCGGGGGTGGGGGTCGAAATCGATCACTCGTCGTTGGTGGGGCCGACGGCGAGCATCCAGAGCTTGAAGAAGTTCATGACCTGCTGCTTGGTCAGCTTGTTGGCGTTTAGGCGGTACTCGACCTTGCTGGAGGTGACTGTCTCGCCGCTCATGGCGTCGACATAGGAAACGCGGCCGGTGAGGCAGGGAACGGTGTTGTCGACGGCGAAGAAGGCGTCCTCGTCGCTCATCTTCTCGAAGGCCGCGGCCTCGGTGGAGGCGGTCTTGTTGGCGGTCTCGTTGAAGCGGAGGTTGAAGTCGTAGTAGCCCTTGCCGTTGGTGGCGCGGTCGGCGTCCTCGACCCACTTGATGGTGCCGGTGAGGACGTCCTCGACTTCCTTGCCATCAAGGGTGTAGCGGAAGCGAATGCCGTCGGTGAGCCAGTTGCCGGTCTCGTAGTCGTAGTCGAGGCGACCGCTGACGGCGGTGGTGGGGTAGATCTCCGCGGGGCCCTTGGCCAAGCGGATGTTCTCGAACCGCATGGGGTCGGACTGCTTGACGATCACCTCGACGGTCTTGCCGCCGACGAGCCGTTTGTAGGAGTACTGGGCGAGACTCTCCTTCTTTTCGGCCTTGCCGATGAGGCGGCCGGCGAACTTCTCCTCGAAGCCGGTGGCCTTGCCGATGGTGTCGACCTGGATGCGCAACGGGCGTTCCTTGGCGTTGCCGCCCGCGAGTTCGAACGCGCCGCTGACGGGATCGACTGGAATGAGTCCGACCCACTTGCCCACGTCCTTCTTTTGCTTGAGGTCCTTGGGGTTGAAGAGGGCCATGTTCACCGAGTAGGTGAGCGAGGCCTCCTGCTTCTTGCGTTGGACGAGCTTGGAGTAGAGGTTGGGGAAGCGGTTGATCTCGCCGCTGAACTGGGTGGTCTTGGCGACGTTGAGGGTGAACTTGTAGACGTCCTTGGCACCGAGGGCGGCGGAGCCCTCGCGCAGGTCGCCGGAGGTGTCGCGGTTGGTGCGGGTGTTGAAGGTGATTTCCATCGTCCCATTGATCACGTCGTCTTCGGTGATCGTCTGGGCGTTCGCGTTGCCGCCCAAGACAGCCACGGACACCGCCGCGGCGGCGGCGAAGGTCGAAAGACCGGTCAGGAAGTTCATGCGGTTCCTCCGTGCGAGTGCGAGGACCAGCGCGAGGGGCACAATGCCGCCGCGGGGGTCCGGTAAGGATAGTCAGGCGTTGTTAGGAACGGGGGAGGCGTGGTTTCGGGGCGCTGCGTGCGCCGGGTGGTGTCACTTGTGGGGACACCTGCCGCCGAACGGCAAAGGGGCCGTCAGTTCCGGCCTGTTTTCAAGGCACTAACTGACGACCCCTTGATGTGAAGCGGAGAGGGGGGGAGTCATATGGGCGGGGATCGACGAGGAATGGCGATCAACTCGTAGAGTCGCAAATCTTGCAGTACGAGGATCTTGCGCGTTGATCCCTGGGGATTCGGGTTAACTGGCGTAGACGCCATTTCTGAGCCTCTGAGGGGCACTTTTGGGGCAGCTGAGCTTTAGGCGGGAGGGGTCTACTGCAGCCGTATCGCCTTGTTCACGTTCTCCAGCAGCTTGTTGACGGCGTCGACGACCTTGGGATCAGGAGCACCCTTCTTGCCCGCAACCTCGACCCGCAGCTGAAACTTGAGGTCGTATCCCGCGGTCACGCGGCGAAGTTCTGGCATCGCGTCGGCCAAGT